>NZ_CP133019.1:1510632-1812759 GCF_030866805.1 Microbacterium terrisoli | reverse complement strand
GACGCCGTCGACAAGCGGTTCGACGCCGTCGACAAGCGGTTCGACGCCGTCGATGCACGGTTCGACGCCGTCGATGCACGGTTCGACGCCGTCGATGCACGGTTCGACGCCGTCGATGCACGGTTCGACGCCGTCGATGCGAAGCTCGATCGCGTCCTGGAGCAGTTGGCGCGCGACTGAAGCGCGCACGTCAGGCGCGGGGCAGGTCTTTGATCATGTTCGTGATGCGCACGGTCGAGCAGCGCCGCCCCTGATCGTCGCTGATGACGATCTCGTGCACGGTCATGCTGCGTCCGAGATGGATCGGCGTGCACACCGCCGTGACCAGGCCCGAGCTGGCCGACCGCGTGTGCGTGGCGTTGACGTCGACACCGACGGCCAACCGCCCCGGCCCTGCGTGGAGGTTGGCCGCCATCGACCCCAACGACTCCGCCAGCACGACATATGCCCCGCCGTGCATCAGCCCGACCGGCTGCGTGTTGCCTTCGACGGGCATCGTCGCAACGCATCGTTCGAGTGAGAATTCGAGCCACTCCAGCCCCATCTTCGCCGCCAGCGCGCCGACACCGCGAGCCTTCGCCCATTCAATCCCGCGCAGCTGTCCTGTGGTCTCGGCAGAGAACTCGTGTGCCATCGCTCGCCTTCGCATCGGGCCCGGAGGGGATGTCCGCAGGCCTGACTAGGCTGACAGGGTGACGGACTCCGCAAAGCCTACCCTTCTGATCGTCGACGGCCATTCGCTGGCGTATCGCGCATTCTACGCGCTCCCGGTCGAGAACTTCTCGACGAAGGACGGGCAGCACACCAACGGCATCTACGGCTTCCTGTCGATGTTCGTGAACCTCATCAAGGCCGAGCAGCCCACCCACATGGCCGTCGCGTTCGACACATCCCGCGTCTCCTTCCGCACCCGCGAGTACCCGGACTACAAGGCGACCAGGTCTGAGAGTCCCGCCGAGTTCCGCGGCCAGATTCCGCTGCTGCAGGAGTGCCTTGCGGCCATGAACGTCACCGTCATCTCGAAAGAAGGCATCGAAGCCGACGACATCCTGGCGACGCTGTCGACGCAGGGCGTCGCCGAAGGCTACGACGTGCTGGTCTGCTCGGGTGACCGAGACAGCATCCAGCTGGTCAGCGACCAGGTGACGCTGCTGTATCCGAGTGTGCAGGGGGTCTCGCAGCTCAAGCGCTATGACCCGGCCGCGGTGCGCGAGCGCTACGGCGTGGAGCCTGCGCAGTACCCCGACATCGCGGCCCTCGTCGGCGAGACCAGCGACAACCTGCCGGGCGTTCCCAAGGTGGGCGAGAAGACCGCCGTCAAATGGCTCACGCAATTCGGGTCGCTGGACGCACTGCTGGACGGCGCCGACCAGATCAAGGGTGTGGTGGGGGGAAACCTGCGCGAGCACCTCGACGACGTGCGGCGCAACCGACGCCTGAACCGCCTGCTCCGTGACGTCGAGCTTCCGGTCGTCCCCGCCGACCTCGCGGTCAAGCCGATCGACGCCCAGGCTGTGCGCGACATCTTCTCGCGGCTCGAATTCCGCACTCTGCTGCCGCGCGTGTTCGAGGCGACCGGCGCCACCGATGACGGTGCTGACGAAGCACCCGTCGCCGTCGCTCCCGAGGCGGTGCAGCTGTCGGCCGATGAGCTCAGCGCCTGGCTGACGGCAGCCACCGGTGAAGTCGGGGTCACCGTCACGATCGAGTCCGGCCGGCCGCACCGCATCGGCGTGGCGAGACAGGATGCCGCGGCAGAGGCGACCTGGTCCGACGAGGTGGGCGCGGCCATCGGGCAGTGGCTGGCCTCAGACGCGCCGAAGGTGTTCAGCGATGCCAAGCCGCAGGTGAAGGCGCTGCGCCGCGCGGGCGCGCAGGTGGCGGGCCTCGCCTATGACGTGCTGATCGCCGGCTGGCTTGCGCGCCCGAGCTTCCCCGACAAGAGCCTCGGCCATCTGGTGGAGCGCTTCCTCGGCGAGAAGCTGCCCGAGGCAGACCCGAGCCAACTCGTGCCTGAGCACGACGGCGCGACTCCGGGGCAGCTGTCGTGGTTCGCTCTGCGGGTCGCTGAGGCGCAGCGCGAACGTCTGCCGGAGCGTGTGGCGTCGGTGCTCACCGACATCGAGCTGCCGACGTTGATGGCTTTGGCCGACATGGAGTTGGCGGGCGTGGCCGTGTCACATACGAAGCTCAGCACCTTCTCCGACGAACTCGGCGCCCGAGCCGACCAGATCGCACAAGACGCCTTCGCGGCGATCGGCCGTGAGGTCAACCTCGGCTCGCCCAAGCAGCTGCAAGAGGTGCTGTTCGACGAACTCGAGCTGCCCAAGACCCGCAAGACGAAGACGGGGTACTCGACTGACGCGGGCGCACTGGTGACGCTGCAAGAGACGCATCCGCATCCGTTCCTGGACCTGCTCCTGCAGCATCGTGAGGCCACGAAGCTGCGCCAGATCATCGAATCCCTCGACGGCGCGATCGACGACCATCGCATCCACACCACATACGTGCAGACCGGCAGCCAGACCGGGCGCCTCTCCAGCACCGACCCGAATCTGCAGAACATCCCCATCCGCACTGATGAGAGCCACCGCATCCGTGCGGCGTTCGAAGTGGGCGAAGGCTACGAGACGCTGCTGACCGCCGACTACTCGCAGATCGAGATGCGCATCATGGCGCACCTCTCTGAGGACCCCGGCCTGATCGAAGCGTTCAATACCGGCGAAGACCTGCACCGGTTCGTCGGCAGCCGCGTGTTCGGCGTCGAGCCCGCAGAGGTGACGCCGTTCATGCGCACGAAGGTCAAAGCCATGTCGTACGGCCTGGTGTACGGGCTGAGCGCGTTCGGCCTGTCCAAGCAGCTGCGCATCGAGCAGTCCGAGGCCAAGCAGCTCATGACCGAATACTTCGCCCGGTTCGGTGCCGTGCGCGACTACCTGCGTGCATCGGTCGAGCAGGCGCGTGTCGATGGGTACACCGAGACGATCTTCGGTCGCCGACGGCCGTTCCCGGACCTGACGAGCCCGAACCGGGTGCTGCGCGAGAATGCCGAACGCGCAGCATTGAACGCACCGATCCAAGGCAGCGCCGCCGACATCATGAAGATCGCGCTGTTCCGCATCCACCGTGAGTTCCGCGACGAACGTCTCGCCTCGCGCATCCTGCTGCAGATCCACGACGA
Source organism: Microbacterium terrisoli (assembly GCF_030866805.1). Taxonomy (NCBI): domain Bacteria; kingdom Bacillati; phylum Actinomycetota; class Actinomycetes; order Micrococcales; family Microbacteriaceae; genus Microbacterium; species Microbacterium terrisoli. The sequence goes on along the minus strand of NZ_CP133019.1, from coordinate 1,809,578 downwards.
GCTCGTCGTCGAGGTCGCACCGGGGGAGTGGGATGCCGCACAGCGGATCGTCCGCGCGCGAATGGGCGACGCGGCCGCCCTCACCGTGCCGTTGGACGTGCAGATCGGCCGCGGAGCGAACTGGGACGAGGCCGGACACTGAGTCCCGCTTTGCCTGGGCCGCGGTTGCACGCCTAGGCTGAAATCCATGACGGATTCCGTACGCACGCCCACGCCGGTCGACACGATCGCCGAAGCCTGGGTGGACGACATCGCCGAGCTGTTCCCGACCGTGGCCACCTACATCGGCCGCGACGAGTACAACGACCGGTACGGCGACTACTCGCCGGCAGGTGCCGACGAGGCGACACGGCGGGCGCAGATCCGGCGCGACGAGCTGGCCTCGACCGCACCTGCGGACTTCATCGACGAGGTCACGAAGCAGGATCTGCTGCGCGAACTGGATCTCGACCGTGAACTGCACGAGGCGCGGGTGCACCTGCGCCAGCTGAACGTCATCGAGTCACCGGCGCAGCAGATCCGCAGTGTGTTCGACCTCATGCCCACCGCCAGCACCGACGACTGGGACGTCATCGCCCGGCGCCTCGGCGCGGTGCCCGCGGCCCTCGCAAGCTACGTCGAAACGTTGCGCGAGGGCATCGCGTCGGGAATCGTTCCGGCGCGGCGGCAGGTCGCCGAAGTCGTCGGACAGATCGCCCGCTACACCGCGGATGACGGGTTCTTCGCCGCCTTCGTCGCCGACGCCGCACCCGACGAAGGTCAGCTGCCGGCGACGCTGGCCCGCGAACTGCTCGACCGGGCCAATGAGGCACGCGTCGCGTACGACCGGCTCAGCGAGTTCCTCTCGGCCGATCTCCTGCCCGCAGCCACGGAGACCGACGGCGTGGGCCGCGATCTGTACGCCCTGTTCTCACGACAGTTCCTGGGCGCGACGGTCGACCTCGACGAGACCTACGAATGGGGACTGGACGAGCTCGCACGCATGGTCTCTGAGCAGGAAGCCGTGGCCCACGAGATCAAGCCCGGCGCGAGCGTGGCCGAGGCTGTCGCATTCCTCGAAGCCGATGAAAGTCGTCGTCTGCACGGCACGAAGGCGCTCCAGGAGTGGATGCAGACCACCGCTGATCGCGCGGTCGCCGACCTGTCGGCGACGCACTTCGACATCCCCGAACCGGTCCGCCGCATCCAGTGCATGATCGCTCCCACCCAAGAGGGCGGCATCTATTACACGGGACCCACCGACGACTTCTCGCGACCCGGACGCATGTGGTGGTCAGTGCCCGAAGGCGTCGAGGACTTCGACACCTGGCGCGAGCTGACCACCGTCTATCACGAGGGTGTTCCCGGCCATCACCTGCAGATCGCGCAGGCCGTGCACAACCGCGGCGAGCTGAATTCGTGGCGGCGTCTGCTGGCTGGCACGTCTGGCCACGCCGAGGGCTGGGCCCTGTACGCGGAGCGCCTGATGGAGCAGCTTGGCTACCTCAGCGACCCGGCGGACAGACTGGGCATGCTCGACGGCCAGCGGATGCGGGCGGCCCGCGTGGTGCTCGACATCGGTGTGCACCTCGGCAAGCCCCGCCCCGACGGCGAAGGCAGGTGGGACGCCGACTACGCGCTGGAGTTCATGCGCCGTCACGTGAACATGGAAGACGCCTTCATCCGCTTCGAAGTGAATCGCTATCTCGGCTGGCCGGGACAGGCTCCGTCGTACAAGGTGGGACAGCGCATCTGGGAGCAGCTGCGCGATGAGTATCGGGCCGCCAAAGGCGAGTCGTTCGACATCAAGCAGTTCCACAAGCAGGCACTGGACATGGGCGGCGTCGGTCTCGATACGCTGCGCACCGCGCTGCTCTCACGCGCACGCTGATCCGGCCAGGCTCGTCATCCACCACGCAGCAGCCGCGACACCTCTTCATCCGTCGTCTGGGTGAAATCGTCGTAGAAGGCGCCGACGGCCCAGAAGTCACGCGCGGGATGCGGACACACGACCTCGTCGAAGTCCGCGGGACCCGGCATCCATCTCGCCGGCGCGACGGGGACGGCGAGGACGACGCTCGCAACCGAACGCGCTCGCAGCGCGCGGGCAGCCACGACCGCGGTGGCGCCCGTCGCGACGCCGTCGTCGACGAGCAGCACCGGCCGATCGCGGAGATCCGGTGTCGCGACGCCGAATGACGCTTGACGCCTGCCGAGCGCTTCGCGCTCGCGTGCCTCGATCTGCCGCAGCTGATCAGGCGAGACCCGCTCGCGGCGCAGCGCCCGTTCGTCCACGATCCGCGCATCCGCCGCGATGGCGCCGATCGCGAACTCTGCGTTGCCCGGCGCGCCCAGTTTGCGCGCGGCGATCGCCCACAACGGCAGGCCGAGTCGCCGGGCGACCTCGGCGGCCACCACCACTCCACCGCGGGCGATTCCGACGACGACGGCGTCGCTGCCTCGCCACCGCTCCAGTTCGTCCGCCAGCGCCGCACCCGCGTCGCGGCGATCCGCGTACAGGGCCATGCGCCCACCCTACGTCGCACGATCTGCGACCGTATCGCCGCACCGTAGGCTGGAGCGGTGAATCCCGTGCGTTTCGTGGCGATCGGCGACTCCTTCACCGAAGGCGTCGGAGATGAGCTGCCCGACGGCAGCGTGCGTGGGTGGGCCGACCTGGTCGCGCAGGGGTGGGCGGATGCCACGGCCCAGCCGGTTCTGTACGCGAATCTTGCCATTCGGGGCAAGCTCATCGCACCGATCGTCGCCGAACAGCTCGAGCCGGCGCTTGCATTGAGTCCCACACATCTATCGTTCAACGGCGGGGGCAACGACATGCTGCGTCCCCGGACGTCGATCTCACAGGTCGCCGATCTGTTCACCCACGTCCTACGGCGGTGTGATGAAGAAGGAGTGACGTTGATCGCGCTGTCCGGTGCAAACCCGTCTGCACAGCTGCCGATGCGCCACCTCATCCAACGACGCGGCGACGCCCTGTCGGCTGCTGTCGCACAACGGCTCTCGTCTCGCACCGATGTGCTCACGGCGTGGAACTGGCCCGACCGAGAACTGAGCCGGCCCGAGTACTGGTCCGCGGACCGGCTGCACATGAACGTCCGCGGCCACCACCGTGTCGCCGCGCGCGTGCTCACGGCACTGGGACAGACGGCCCCCGCCGAGTGGTGGTCGCTGCCCGCGCTCGACGTACCCACCAGGCTGCGTGGCACTGCGTACTACCGTGCGCACGTCGTGCCGTGGGTGCGCCGGCGCCTCGCGGGTACCTCGTCGGGTGACGGACGCGCCGTCAAGTACAACGCGTGGGTGGAGCTCGCCCCGCGAAGCGCCTAGTGCTTCGTCGCCTGCACGACGGTCGTGGCCATCCACGGCCCGCTCCACCACATGCGCCATCCGGCGGGATGCACGGTCACGTCGGTCGCGCCGCGCTCGCGCAGGCGCGTCACGTACTCGCGAGTCTTCGAGATATCGGCGACCACGAGCCTGCCGCCTGATGCGAGCACCCGCCAAGCCTCGTCGACCGCACGCGCCCGGCCGCTCGCGGTCGGGATGTTGTGGATCGCGACACTCCCGGTCACGAGGTCGAACGTGTCGTCGGCGAAGGGAACCTCCGTCATGTCCGCAGTGGTGAACACGATCCGATCGGATACGCCGTTCAGCGCGGCGTTTGCGGCCGCGGCACCTGGACCGTTTCCGGATTGATCGATCGATCGCCAGAGATCGATCCCGTCCACGCGCGCACTCCCGAAACGGAGCGCAGTCATGATCGACACTGCTCCACGCCCGCATCCGAGGTCGAGCACGCGGGCCGGGGCCGGCAGAGTCGATAGAAGGTCGTGCCACACCACGAACTTGCCGCGCAGCGTCGTGTGCCAGTAGACCGCGGCCGCAACCAGCATCACGACGCCCACGATCGCGAGCACCACGACGCCGATCGCCGTGCCGTTCCACAGCCACAGCAGACACGCCGCCAGCGCGAGATACACCACACCGATTCCGACGAACATCCACGGCACCCACGGTGCGTCGATGCCGTAGTGGCCTACGGGTCGCCGATTCATGCCGCACAGGTTACTCTCGCGCACCGCCGCGCACTCGACGCGCGCGTACTCCGACCCGGAGGTCGTGCGCTCGACCAGTCCGTGGTCGACGAGATACCGGCGCAGCACGGCCACATCGGACGTGTATGCGGCGAGCCGTTCACCGAGTTCTCGTTCGGGAAGGACCTCGCCAGACGCCAGAGCCCGCCCGACCACCCACTCCAGCAGGGCGCGGCGCTCGGCCGCCCGCATGGGGTATCGGTCGATCCTGCCGTCGGCGTCCAAAAAGCGCTCGGGACCGGTGGGCCGGGGCACGGCATCCTCTGCCAACAGCGCACGGACCGCTGCCTCGTCGAACCGAGCGGCGCCGTCAGCACCTGTCGAAACGAGGCCGAGGCCGGCCAGCCGCTCAAGCGCCCGCGCACGTCGCGCGTCAGTGAGAGCCACCTCGCCGTTCAACTCGCCCAGGGCGGCACGCAGGTCGGGATTCAGCAGCGCCGCAACGACACCGCGCCAACGTTCGCTCATCCGTCGAGACTATCGTGCGCGTCGAGACGGCGATCGCGGAGCGTCCATCCCCATCTGCACGCGGGTGCGCTTGCGCTCGACCACGATGAAGAACGCGCCGACCAGCCACAGCGGCACCTGCGTGAGGAACGCAAGACGAAAGGCGCTGAGCGTATAGGTCTCGGGCGTGCCGGCACCCTGGAGGTCGAGCGCGGCCCCGATCAGGAAGATCGCGATCAGCCCGGCGATGAACCCGCCTGTGTTCGTGATGCCGCTCGCGGTGCTCAGGCGGTGGCCGGGATTGTGCGTACGCGCATGATCGAACGCGATCATCGACGCGGGCCCTCCCGTGCCCATCGCCACCGCCACCGCGATCAGCAGCCAGAGTGGGGCGGGGCCCGGCCAGGCGATGACCAGCAGCCAGGCCACCAGCTGCAGCACCACGGTGGGAAGAACCAGAGCACGCGAGCGGTGATTGGGCATGCGGCCCGACAGCGTGCCCATGATGGGCCCGAGCGCCATTCCCACCACGATGTAGACGGTGGTCACGCCGGCCGCCTCGGCGGACGACAGTCCTTCGCCTGCGGTCAGGAACGGGATGCCCCACAGCATGATGAACGCCGTCCCCGAGAACGGGGTGGTGAAGTGCGACCAGAAGGCCAGACGCGTGCCGGGGTTCGCCCACGTCGCCTTCAGGCCGATGCGTGTGTCGGCCGTGGAGGTGACCACCCTGATCGCGCCGGTGTCGGTGTTCACCGACACATCGGAGGTGACGTTCGGCGGGTGGTTGCGCACGACCAGCACGAGCAGCACGGCGAACAGCAGGCACAGTCCAGCGATCGAGCCGAACGCGATCGTCCAGGTCGTGGCGTGCACGAGGGCCGCCAGTGGCGCGATGGCGATCAGCTGACCGGTGAGCCCGACGATGCCCGTCAGCTGCACCATGACAGACCCCCGCTGGGCGGGGAACCACGTGGCCACGATGCGCAGCACGCTCGGGAAGATCGCCGCGTCACCGGCACCGATGAGCATGCGCGCGCCGATCGCGATGCCGACGTTGGGAGACAGGGCCATCGTCAGCTGCCCGACCGCCATGAGCACCATGCCGCTCGCGATGATCGGGCGGGTACCCAGCCGGTCGAGCATGATGCCGATCGGCAGCTGCATGGCGCCATAGACGGCCAGCTGCAGGACGGCGAACATCGACAGGGTTGAGGCATCCGCATCGAATCGGTGCGCGGCGTCCACTCCGACCGCCGCCAAAGACGTGCGATTGGTCACAGCCAGCACGTATCCGGCCACGGCCACGCCCCAGATGACCCATGCGCGCCACACCGGCGTCGGGGAGACAGGGGTCAAGGTCACGCGAAGTCCGATCGGGTCAAGTGCTTCCAGCGTAGTTGCCTCGCCGTGCCCGGCCCGCGACCGACAGGTGCGCCGTCAGCGGCCGTCGCGGATGTCGCGGACGAACTCCGTGACGTTCCCCCGCAACGCCGCGATGCGGCGGTCCCGGGCGGCGTCGCGGTCGAATCCCGGGTATGCCAGCGGCGGGAGCTTGCGCACGTTGTGCGCGCATTCGAACCCGGCGCAGGCGAGGGTTCCGACCGTGTCGCCGTTGCGCCCGGCACGGCCGGACCGTTTGGCGGCGAAGAAGACGACGTCGTTGGGCAGAGTCACGTCTTCGCACCACGAGCACTGCGGGCGCGTGCGCGTGCGCTGCTCGGACTCGCGCAGCATGACGCCGACGGGTCGGTCGCCGATGGGCACCACGAGATAGCCGAATGGAGCGATCTTCGGGTCGCGCCACGCCAGGAAATGCAGGCTGTCCCAGTCAAGGTCCGAGAAGCCGGGCGGGAGCGTGAGGCTGCCGCGTTCGCGCTGCGAAGCGTTGACGAAGGACGTGCGAACGTCCTTCTCAGTGAGGGCGTGCATGAGGAAGATGCTTTCTGTCGAAGAGGGATGAAGGTGCGGCACGCCGCGCTGAACGCGTAGGCGTCAGCGCTGCGGGGCAGGGTCATCTCGCGCCGGCGCGTAGCGCGCCTGCGACCTCCTGACGCCCGACGGGGCGGTGAATCCACGAATGCACGGCCGAGAGTCTACGCCCTCCTCCCAGGGAGCCGGGGGAGCGGCGCCGCACCACCTGCGTCGAGAGTTCGACGGCCGTTCTGGTGTAATCGTGTGATGGCACCCGCGCAGTTCCAGACCGTTCCCAAGGCCACACCCGGCGACCGCGTCGCCGTGCTGTCCCCGGCCTTCGCCGCCCCCGCGGCGTCAGAGGCACTGCACGAGCAGGCGATGCAGCGCCTGCGTGAAGCGACGGGTCTCGTTCCGGTCGAGTATCCGACCACGCGGCAGCTCGGCGCCGGCTCAGCGGCGCGCGCCGCCGATGTCACGGCGGCATTCGCCGACCCGACGATCACAGCGGTGCTGGCCACCATCGGCGGCGATGACCAGGTCACCGTCATCCCGCACATCGACGCGGATGTGCTCGCCCAGAACCCGAAGCCCTTCGTGGGATTCAGCGACAACACCAATCTGCACAACCTGCTGTGGAGCCTGGGCGTGCCCAGCTATCACGGTGGGTCGACGCAGCTGCATCTGGGCGCCGGCCCCGGCATCGACGACATCCACCTCGCATCGTTGCGGGCGGCGCTGTTCGAGGGCGGCCGCATCGAGCTGACCGAGCCCGGCGAGTCGGAGGACTTCGGGATCGCCTGGACCGATCCCCGTGCCCTGACCGAGTTCGGTCTGCGAGAGCCGACCGAGCCGTGGGTCTGGGCCGGGCCGCAGAAGATCGTCGAGGGGCGCACATGGGGTGGATGCCTCGAAGTGATCGATCAGATCGCCATCGCCGGTCGTATGCCCGAGGCCGACGATCTGGAGGGGGCGATCCTGCTTCTGGAGACGAGCGAAGAACTGCCCACCGCTGATCGTGTGCGGGGGTGGATGCAGGCACTGGGGGAGCGGGGTGTGCTCGGCGCGGTCGCCGGCGTGCTCGTGGCCCGTCCCGTGGTCAGCGAGCTGTATTCGCCTGTTCCACCGGCCGCAGAACGTGCGCGATTGCGCGTCGCGCAGCGCGAGGCGATCATCGCGCAAGTCACCCGGTACAACCCCCATGCGGTGGTGTGCGTCGGGGTGCCGTTCGGGCACACTCGTCCGCAGTGGATCCTCCCGCACGGCGGTGCCGTTCGACTCGACGGACTCACCCGCACCGTCACCGCAGACTTCGGGTGACCCGCGGTCGCGTACAGCTCGGCTCGGCCGAATACCAAAGAGATGCTTGACATTCCTTATCTCAAAGGTATCTTTGGCATATGGAGATCACGGACCCGCAGGCGCTGCGGGCGCTCGCGCACCCCCTTCGGCTCGATCTGATCGAGCTACTGGGCACTGCGGGTGCCCTCACGGCCGCAGAGAGCGCGCGTCGCCTGGGATCGACGCAGGCAAGCTGTTCGTATCACCTGCGGCAGCTGGCAAAATACGGGTACGTCGAGAAGGCCCCGGTGAGCGAGGACGGCCGCGAGAACCCGTGGCGTCTGACAGAGGTGCGACAGAGCTGGTCGGGCGCCAGCCCCGCAGCTGGGGAACTCGAGCGGGTCTTCATCCAGCGCGAAGCAGACAAGGTCATCGCATGGCAGGGCGAGCGCGCGGGCCAGCCGTCGGCATGGCGGGAGGCCGCGTTCGTCACCGGGGCATCTCTGCCGCTGACCAGCGCGGAGCTCGACGACGTCCGCGAACACCTCGCCGCCGTGCTCGAGCCGTACATCGCACGACTCACCGACACGACCCGTCGGCCGGAAGGCTCTCGCTTCGTCCGGGTGCTGCTGGCCGGCACGCCCGCACCCACCGCAGAAGGTGAGGGCACGTCATGAGCCTCGATGTGACAACGCCGGTCACCGAAGTGGAGACGGCCGTTCCCACGCCGGTCGGAGAACTGGCAGCGATCATCAGCGCCCCACACACCTCGAACGCGCCGCGGCCGGGTCTCGTGCTGATCGACGGCTCGGGCGACGGCGACCGACATCACTGGGGGAGTCTGCCCCAGTGGCTGGTCGAGGCGGGTGCGATCGTGCTGCGTCACGACAAGCCGGGGTGCGGCGGGTCGCCCGGACACTGGCTGGATCAGACACTGGAGGACCGCGCACGCGAGTCCCTTGCCGCGCTCGAGGTCCTGCGCTCCCATCCGGCGACCGCCGGTGAGCCGGTGGGCTTGTACGGCATCAGTCAGGGCGGGTGGGTGGCGCTGCTGGCAGCATCGTTGGAGCCGGATGCCGTGGACTTCGTCATCTGCGACTCCGGGCCGGGCACGACCCCAGCCGCACAGGAGCACGAGCGGCTGGCGGTGGCCCTTCGCACGGCCGGGCATGATGCGGCATCCATCGCACAAGCCATGGCATGGGTCCAGGAGCGGTTGGACCGCCTGCGACGGGGCGACACGGAACGCGAGATCCTCACCGAGCAGGCACGATACGCCGGCGAATCCTGGTACGACACCGTGCGGTTCCCGTATGACACTGTCGAACTCCTGCGGTTCCTGCGCGGAGTGATGGATTTCGATCCCACGACCGTGATGCCGAGCGTCAGCTGCCCTGTGCTCGCCTTGTTCGGGGGAGCGGACGCCCTGATCCCGGTCGCCGCGAGCGTCGCGGCGTTCGCGGAGCACCTGCCACAGAACCCGCGCAACGGCCTCGCGGTCTTCCCGCGCGCCGATCACGGGCTGTTCATCGCCGGACCGCAGCAGGGCATTCCCAGACGAGCTCAGCTCGCGCCGATGTACCTTCCGACGGTCGCGGCCTTCCTGCGCGACCGCGCGGCAGACGCGGCATCCACCGACGGCGCACCCTTCGTGCAGGGGCCTGTGCACATAGGCGGATGACGTGGACAGTGGACGATCATCCTGCGGCCGCCTCCGACGACGTGATCACGCTCAAGGGCACGCGGCGCGGCTTTGCCGGATCGGCGGGAAGATGCTGCTCCAGTCGCGTTCGACGCTCACCACGGTGTACCCCGCGGTCTCCGCGGACGGACGCCACGAGCCGAGTGCGATGTCGGCGCTCACGGTGCGTCCCACCTGCGGTCGACCATCCGTCCACTTTCGAGAATCACGATTTCCCTCCTCGATCAGGTCGCTTGTCGATCGCCCGATGGTTGCGTACGGGTCGCACGCCTATCTCCCGGCCTCACCCGTTGGGTATGAGGTGCCCTGCGAATCGATCGCCGTGAATGATTGGCTTGGCCCGTGCGGATGTACGGTCCGTCTGCGTCAATGAAGCGAGGAACGAGCATGCCTGACAAGCCGAACATACTGATTATCTGGGGCGATGACATCGGCATCGCGAACCTCAGCACCTATTCGGACGGCCTGATGGGCTACCGGACGCCGAACATCGATCGGATCGCGCACGAGGGGGTGAAATTCACCGATTACTACGGCGAGCAGAGTTGCACCGCGGGGCGAGCCGCCTTCATCACCGGACAGAATCCATATCGCAGCGGCCTTACGAAGGTCGGCATGCCGGGCGCGAAGCTCGGATTGCAGGCCGAGGATCCCACGATCGCCGACGCCCTGAAGCACCACGGCTACGCGACAGGTCAGTTCGGGAAGAATCACCTGGGCGACCGCGACGAGCATCTGCCGACCGTGCACGGCTTCGACGAGTTCTTCGGGAACCTCTACCACCTCAATGCGGAGGAGGAGCCTGAGCATCCCGACTACCCCACGGATGAGGAGTTCCCGGGGTTCAGTGAGAAGTTTCGTCCCCGCGGCGTCATCCACTCTTGGGCGAACGAGGACGGGACACAGCGCATCGACGACACCGGTCCGCTGACGAAGAAGCGCATGGAGACGGCAGACGAGGAGTTCCGCGATGCTGCCGCGGACTTCATCCGTCGGCAGGCCAAGGATGACACGCCGTTCTTCGTGTGGTTCAACTCGACCCACATGCACTTCCGCACGCACCCGAAGGAGGAGAGCAAGGGGCGAGCGGGGCGGTGGCAGTCCGAGTACCACGACACGATGCTCGATCACGACGACCTCGTGGGGAGCCTGCTCGACCTGCTCGATGAGCTCGGCCTCGCAGACAACACCATCGTCATGTATTCCACGGACAACGGCCCGCACATGAATAGCTGGCCCGATGCGGGAATGACTCCCTTCCGCAATGAGAAGAACTCCAACTGGGAGGGCGCGTACCGCGTTCCCGCGATGGTCCGCTGGCCGGGACGGATCCCGGCCGGCACGTCACTCAACGGGATCGTCAGTCATAACGACTGGTTCGTCACCCTGCTCGCAGCTGTGGGGGATGAGGACATCGCAGATCGGCTCAGGGCAGGCACGGAACTCCATGGCACCAAGTTCAAGGTGCATCTCGACGGCCACAACCAACTCGAATACATCACCGGAGTAGCAGACGCGAGCCCACGGCGGCACTTCTTCTACGTCTCGGACGACGGCGACCTCACCGCGCTGCGATTCGACAACTGGAAACTGGTGTTCCTCGAGCAGCGCGCGATCGGGACATTGCAGGTATGGCAGGAGCCCTACATCGAACTCAGGTTCCCGAAGCTGTTCAACCTACGCACTGACCCGTTCGAACGTGCCGACATCACTGCCAACACCTATTGGGATTGGGTGCTCGACCACATCTTCCTCTTCGTGCCGGCGCAGGCGTACGTCGCCCGGATGCTGGACACGCTCCGGGAGTTCCCCGCGCGGCAGGAGGCCGCCTCGTTCACAATCAATCAGGTGATGGCCAAGCTGGACTCGACGACCGGCAGCTCCTGATCGGTCAGGGGAGGAGCCGCCACGCGCGTACGTCACCTTGGATCTGACATAATGTGCATTATCGGCGTTTCTGGTGAACGAGCGTGCCGGGCGTCCGCGAGCCGGTGATAGTCGACGGCGAGCAGCCCGCTCACGCCACGTATTGCGCGAGGTGCTCGCCGGTGATCGTCGACCGGGCAGCGACGAGGTCGGCGGGCGTCCCTTCGAAGACGACGCGTCCGCCGTCGTGTCCGGCGCCCGGACCGAGGTCGATGATCCAGTCGGCGTGTGCCATCACGGCCTGATGATGCTCGATCACGATGACGCTCTTGCCCGAGTCCACGAGGCGGTCCAGCAGCCCGAGCAGGTTCTCGACGTCGGCGAGGTGCAGGCCGCTGGTCGGCTCGTCGAGGACATAGATCTCTCCCCCGTCGGCCATCTGCGTCGCGAGCTTGATGCGCTGGCGTTCGCCACCCGACAGTGTCGACAGGGGCCGTCCGAGCGTGAGGTAGCCGAGACCCACATCAACGAGCCGGTCCAGGGTCTTGCCCACGGCGGCGATCTTGGTGTCCCCCGCACCGAAGAACTCCCGCGCGTCACGCACTTGCATGTCGAGCACCTCGGTGATGTCCTTACCACCGAGTGTGTACTCGAGCACCGCGGCTTGGAACTTCTTTCCGCCGCAGTCCTCGCAGGGTGTCTCCACGGTGTCCATGAAGCCCAGCTGGGTCACGATCACACCCGAGCCCTTGCACGACGGGCACGCGCCCTCCGAGTTCGCGCTGAACAGCGCAGGCTTGACGCCGTTCGCTTTGGCGAACGCCTTGCGGATGGGCTCCAGCATCCCGGTGTACGTCGCCGGGTTGCTGCGGCGCGACCCGCGGATCGCGCCCTGGTCCACGGCCACCACGCCTTCGCGGCCGACGACCGAACTCTGAATCAGTGAGCTCTTGCCAGAGCCGGCGACGCCGGTGAGCACGGTCAGCACGCCCAGCGGGATGTCGACATCCACACCGCGCAGGTTGTGCTCCGAAGCACCGCGCACGGCGAGGGAACCGGATGCTGCGCGCACCGCCTCCTTCACGGAGGCACGGTCGTCGAAGTGCCGGCCGGTGACCGTGTCACTGGCACGCAGCTCGTCGACGGTGCCTTCGAAGCAGATCTGCCCGCCGGCGCTGCCTGCGCCGGGACCGAGGTCGACGACCCGATCGGCGATCGCGATCGTCTCGGGCTTGTGCTCGACCACCAGCACCGTGTTGCCCTTGTCACGCAGCTGCAGGAGCAGCGCGTTCATCCGCTGGATGTCGTGCGGATGCAGACCGACCGTGGGCTCGTCGAACACGTACGTCACATCGGTCAGCGATGACCCGAGGTGGCGCAGCAGCTTGATCCGCTGGGACTCGCCTCCGCTCAGCGACCCGGAGGGGCGCTCGAGGCTCAGATAGCCGAGTCCCAGCGTCACGAACGCGTCGAGGTTCGCACTGAGCCTGGCCAGCAGCGGACCCGCCTCGGGCCGGTCCAGACCCCGCACCCACTCGGCCAGGTCGGTGACCTGCATGCGGCAGGCGTCAGCGATGCTCACCCCGTCGATCTTCGACGACCGAGCGCCCTCCGTCAGCCGCGATCCGTCGCACTCGGGGCAGACGGCGAACGTCACCGCCCGCTCCACGAACCGCCGCACGTGCGGCTGCATGGACTCGAGGTCCTTCGACAGCATCGACTTCGTGATCTTCGGCACGAGGCCCTCGTAGGTCATGTTGATGTTCTGGATCTTGACCTTGGTGGGCTCGCTGTACAGGAATGCGTGGCGCTGCTTCTCGGTGAACGTGGAGATCGGCTTGTCGGCCGGATAGAAGCCCGATTCTGCGAAGCCGCGCACCATCCACCCGTCCGGCACGTAGCCGGGCACCAGGATCGCGCCGTCCTGCAGGGACAGCGACTCATCCACCACCTGAGACAGGTCGATGTCCGACACGCTGCCGCGACCTTCGCAGCGCGGACACATGCCGCCCAGATAGATCTCATTGCGGACGACCTTCTTCTCGCCCTTCGCCGAGGTCATGATGCCGCTGGCCTTCTGGGTCGGAACATTGAAGGAGAATGCCGTAGGCCCTCCGATGTAGGGCTCCCCCAGTCTCGAGAAGAGAATGCGCAGCATCGCGTTGGCGTCCGTGACCGTTCCCACGGTGGAACGCGGGTTCGCGCCCAACCTCTCCTGATCCACCACGATCGCTGTCGTGAGTCCTTCGAGAACGTCGACGTCGGGACGACCGAGCTGCGGCATGAAGCCCTGCACGAATGCGCTGTAGGTCTCGTTGATCATGCGCTGCGACTCGGCGGCGATCGTCGCGAACACGAGTGAGCTCTTCCCCGAACCCGACAGCCCGGTGAACACCGTGAGCCGACGCTTCGGGATGTCGAGGTCCACGCCCTTCAGATTGTGCTCGCGTGCTCCCCGCACCGAGATCCGATCGTGGGTGTCTGCCTGATGCATGACGCCAGCGTAGGCGCAGCATCGCGCGATCCGTCACCCACTGCACCATCCGCGCGCGCCGCGTGTCGGCTCCCCCTCCCCCGTGCCGCGCAATAGCATTGAGCCCTCACAATTTCACAGTAAACACTCAGAAAGGTGAGCTTCATCATGTCCACCTCATCATCCGTCGAAAAGTCCGCGGTCAACGGAATCCGCACATTTCTCGGCCTCGCCGGTGTCGTCGCTCTGATCGTCGGCATCCTGATCCTGGTGTGGCCGGGTCGGACGGCCATCGTCGTCACCGCGATCATCGCCATCTACGCCATCGTCGGCGGCCTCGCCTACCTCGGCCTCGGCATCTTCACGAAGTCCATGGGCGGCTGGGCACGCGTGGGGCACATCGTCCTGGGCATCATTTTCGTGATCGCCGGCATCCTCGCCTTCACCGAACTCGCCCAGACCACCGCCTGGCTGGCGGTCTTCCTGGGCATCCTGGTGGGCATCATGTGGATCGTCGAAGGCGTGGTCTCGCTGACGGCACTCGGCGGCGCACGGTCGAAGGCCTGGACCGTCTTCTTCGCCATCCTCAGCATCGTCGCGGGAATCGTGCTGCTGTTCTCGCCGCTGTGGGGCGCGCTCGTCCTGTGGTGGCTGCTGGGCATCTCGCTGGTGGTCCTCGGCATCGTGCAGATCGTCCGCGCGTTCTCGTTCAGCGCGAAGGATCTGTGACCCGCAGGTGACGCAGGCGGAAGGCCCCGGGACATCCCGGGGCCTTCCGCCTGCCATGCCTCACGGCTGAACGATGCTGCCTACTCCGCGGCGAACGATCCCGTCTCCCCCACCAGTCGCAGGTTCTCGGCCGGGATCGGATCCACGGCGGCCTGTGCGACCTCGGCGGCGAACTCGGCGACGTTGTACAGGCGTCCCGCATCCTCGCGGCGCGATGCGATCGCGCCGGGGTTGACCCGCTCCAGCAGCGTCGCCGTGATCGTGCCCTCGATCATGTCGCCCGAGACGACGACGAAGCCGATCCCCTTCTGGTCGAGTGCGGGGATCCACTCACGCAGTGCGTCTTCGCCGGCGCGCTTGGACAGCGCCACCTGCTCGTACTCCGGCATCGTGGGGGTCGTGCGGATGAAGTGGGCCTGGTGGCTCGTGACGAACACCACACGTGAGCCCTCATGCATCAGCGGCACCGCGGCTTCGAGCACGCGCACCTGCGCGTCACGGTTCAGCTGCAGTGCGTAATCGGCCGCCATGCCCGACTCCATGCCACCGGACGCGTTCAAGACGAGGATGTCGAGGCCGCCGAATGTCTTCGCCACCTCGGCGAACATGCCCTCCACCGACGCCTGGTCGGTGAGGTCCGCACCGACCACCAGCGCCTGCACGCCGAGGGCGCGCAGCTGCTCGGCGAGCTTGTTCGCGCGCGGCGCCTTGTTGCGGTAGTTGATGACCACGTTCGCGCCCGCTTCGGCGAAGTAGCGGACGGTGTCGGCGCCGATGCCGCGAGAAGAACCCGTGACGAGGGCGGTCTTGCCGCGAAGGGCGTCGGCAGGGAGTGTCTGTGACACGGGAAGGTCTCCTGATTCTCGCGGGGATGCCGGTGCCGTGCGCAGCGGTCGACCGGGCCATTAGACCCTATCAATCGGCCCCGCAACCGCCCGGTCGAATACCCCGGCCATGCTAGGTTCAGGAGCACACTCATAATGCTGAGGGAGGCAGGGTGGACGTCATCGCGGCGATCACGCAGTTCGCGTGGATCGGCTGGATCGTGCTGATCGCGATCTTCCTCGTGATCGAGATGCTCACCCTCGACTTCACGTTCCTCATGCTCGGCATCGGCGGCCTGGCCGGCCTGATCGCCGACCTGTTCGGCGCTGAACTGTGGCTGCAGGTCGTGGTCGCCGCCGTGGTGGCGGCACTGCTGATCTTCTTGCTGCGGCCTCCGCTGCTGCGACGGCTCAGACGCGGCGAAGACCCCACCCCGTCCAACGTCGCCGCGCTGTTGGGCATGCCGGGCCTGGTGCTGTCGACCGTCACGCGCCTGGGCGGCCTGGTCAAGCTCTCCAACGGCGAGACCTGGACCGCACGTTCCACGGACGACAGCACGACGATCCCACCGCAGACGCATGTGCGGGTGGACCGCATCGACGGTGCCACCGCCTACGTGACGAACGACCCTGAATCCTCCGAGGGAGAACAGTCATGACCCCCGAACAGTTCATCCCGACCGTGATCGGCTGGATCCTGGCCATCGCGATCCTCATCCTGGTCGTGGTCGTGATCACCCGGGCGATCCGCATCATCCCGCAGGCGAGCGCAGGTGTGGTCGAACGGCTGGGACGCTACCACAAGACGCTGGATCCCGGTCTGAACCTGCTGGTGCCGTTCATCGACCACTTACGGCCGTTGATCGACATGCGTGAGCAGGTCGTGTCGTTCCCACCGCAACCGGTGATCACCGAGGACAACCTCGTCGTCTCGATCGACACCGTCGTCTACTTCCAGGTCACCGATGCCCGTGCCGCAACCTACGAGATCGCGAACTACCTCGGGGCCGTCGAGCAGCTGACCACCACGACGCTGCGCAACGTGGTCGGCGGTCTGAACCTCGAAGAGGCCCTGACCAGCCGCGATGAGATCAACAGCAAGCTGCGCATCGTTCTGGACGAGGCGACCGGCAAGTGGGGCATCCGCGTGTCCCGCGTCGAGCTGAAGGCCATCGACCCGCCCCTGTCGATCCAGGACTCGATGGAGAAGCAGATGCGGGCCGAGCGGGATCGCCGTGCCGTGATCCTGACCGCGGAAGGATCGAAGCAGTCGCAGATCCTCGAGGCCGAGGGCCGTCGACAGGCACAGATCCTCGAGGCGGAGGGTGACAAGCAAGCCCAGGTGCTGCGTGCCGAGGGCGAGGCACAGGCCATCCAGAAGGTGTTCGACTCGATCCACGCGGGCAAGCCGGATGACAAGCTGCTGGCCTACCAGTACCTGTTGACGCTGCCGAAGATCGCCGACAGCGCCTCGAGCAAACTGTGGATCATCCCGAGCGAGTTCACCGAGGCCCTGAAGGGCATGTCGACAGCATTCAGCGGCAAGATCGCCGGCGTGGCGCCCACCACCGGCCCTGCTGCCGCACCGCCGACCCATGACGCGCCTCTGACGCCGCCCACGCCGTGACCCACGCCTGGTTCGCGGCATCCCCCGTGCCGCGGGTGCTGGCTCATCGGGGGTTTGTGTCGGCGCAGTCGGCCGCCGACGGCGTGGTGGAGAACTCCTTCGCCGCCGTGGCCGCAGCGCACGCCATCGGCGCCACCTATGTGGAGTCGGACTGCCATCTGACCGCTGACGGCGAAGTCGTGCTGTTCCATGACGCCGACCTCCATCGGGTCACCGGCGATCCGCGGCCGATCGCATCGGTGCGCCTGGCCGAACTCGAAGACCTCATGGCCGAGCGCGGCGGACTGATCACGTTGCGCCAGGCGCTGGAGTCCTTTCCGACGGTGCGCTTCAATCTCGATGTGAAGGCGGATGCCGCGGCCGCGCCGGCCGGCAGGCTCGTGGCCGCCCACGCCCAGCGCGTGCTGCTGACCAGCTTCTCCGACGTGCGGCGTCGACGCGCTCTGGCCGCTGCCCATCACGAGGGAGGCGAGCCGGCCACATCGGGCGGCCGATCGACGATCGCACGGATCGTCGCGGCGGTGGCCGCCCACCTGCCCGGCGCAGCGCACAGTGCGTGGGACGACGTGGACGCACTGCAGATTCCAGAGCGTCAGGGGCGGTTGCGGCTGCTCACGCCCCGCCTGCTGGATGCCGCGCACGAACGGGGCGTGGAAGTGCACGTGTGGACGGTCGACGATCCCGCCGAGATGGCCCGTCTGCTGGATCTCGGCGTGGACGGTATCGTGACCGACAGAGCCGATGCGGGGCTTGATCTACTGGACCGCCGTGGCCGCTGAGCATCGGCTGTGAAAGCCCTTGCATCACGCCGCGTTCGGATGATGCGCACAGGTCACCGCGTTATACCTGTGTAGCGACGAGAGGACCACACAATGGCAGACCGCAGTTTGCGCGGCATTCGACTCGGCGCCCAGAGCTTACAGAGCGAAGAGGGCGTCATTTTCCATGAGCGCATGCAGAGGACGTACGCATGCACGGCATGCGGACGAGACACCACGCTGACTTTTGCTGCCGACGCCGAGGTCCCGGAGACCTGGGAATGCCGCACGTGCGGCGCCGAGGCTGTTCTCCGCATCGGCGAGGGCACCGCGACGATCGACCACAGCGCCGACAAGACGCCGCGTACGCACTGGGACATGCTCCTGGAGCGCCGCACGATTCCCGAGCTCGAAGAACTCCTCGAAGAGCGCCTGGCGCTGCTGCGGTCACGCCGCGGCGGCGACACCAAGCTCACTGCGTGAGCGGTTCGGGCGGTCGCCCCGTCTGAACCACACTGCAATGCCGGCCCCGCGGGGCCGGCATTCGTCATTTCATGCGCGACGGCGTCTGCGCCACCGGAGAACGCCCAGGGCGGCCAGGACGGCCGCACTCCCCCACCCGAACACGACTGTCAGCGTCGGGCCGATGACCACGGCGGACGTCAGCCCTGCTCTCAACGGCACGTCGTCGAGCATGGCCCCCGCCGTCCCTGCCTTCAGACCGTCGATCTCGGTGCCGTCAGGCGCGATGATCTGGCTCGTGCCCACGGTGGAAAGGTTCACGACCGCGCGCCCCGTCTCGATCGCGCGCATGCGGGCGAACGCCAGCTGCTGCAGATTCTCGTCGGTGCCCCGGAAGTCGGCGTTGTTCGTCTGGAACATGTACACCTGCGCGCCGTCCCGCGCGCCGTCCCAGATGACGTCGTCATAGATCACGTCGAAGCAGATCGCCAGACCGACGCCGACGCCGTTGACATCGAACACCGGAGGCCTGGTGCCCGGCGTGTACTCCCGCTGGATCAGATCGATCAGGTCGGGGGCGAAGAAGCGGTACAGCCAGCGATCGGGCACGTACTCGCCGAAGGGCACCGGATGCCGTTTGTCGTAGATCCGGACCGGGTTCTGCGCGCCGGCCTTCCACAGCAGCGAGGAGTTGTACAGGTCCGCTCCGCGCTGGGTGACGGCGCTGATGATCAGCGGGGCATCCACCGCCTCTGACAGCCGGTCGAGCACTTCTGCCGTCGTGTCATCGTTGGTCGGATCGGAGTCCACGCCGCCTTCCGGCCACAGCAGCACGTCCATCTTCTCTCCAACCAAGGGTGCGGTCGCCTTCAGCTGGGCGTTCAAGACCTCACCGGGGGCGCGCCTGTCGAAGTAGCCGGTGGGCCCATTGCCCTGCACCGCGCCGACCCGCATCGACCCGGCCGATGCGGTCGAGAACTGGGGAACGAACGCGAGCAGCGCCAGCGCCACCACGGCAGGCAGCGCGGTGCGCACGTCGCGCAGGCGCCGCACGCGCACATATTCGATCGCCGCAGCGCAGACGAACACGACCAGGAAGGTCACGCCGCTCATCCCGACCCATGAGGCCACCGGCGCGAACGGACCGGAGACCTGTGTCACGCCGATCCTGCCCCACGGAAAGCCGCCATAGGGCCAGGAGCCGAGGATCTGCTCCCGCATGGTCCACAGCCCCGCCACGAGGGCAGGGAGCGCCACCAGGCGCCACCAGGCGCGTCGTGAAGGCCACCAGCGATACGCCAGGGCGATCGGGATGGCGAACGCCGCGGTCAGAACCGCTTCCAGCACAGACAGCGCGAGCCACGGCACCGGGCCCAGATAGCGGGCGGTGAAGGACACATTGATCAGGAAGAAGGCGATCCCGAAGATGAAGCCGACCAGCACGGCACCCCACACTCGCCGACCGATCAGCGTCAGCAGCGCCAGGGCGACGGCCGGAAACGCGATCGGCCACCAGCTCGCTGCGGGAAACGCCAGGGTGAGGCTCGCACCGGCGACGGCGGCCAGGAAGGCGGCCACGCCCAACCTAAGCAGAGGGCGCGACGAGGCGCGGTGTTCGGGCACCCATCAACCCTAAGTCAGCCGCGGCGTCGTTCCCGACGGATCAGGCGTCGATGCGGTCACGCACGAGCCGGTCGCTCGAGTCGACGATGAACGAGCGGCGCGGGGCCACATCACTGCCCATCAACATCTCGAACACCCGCGCGGCGGCCTCTGCGTCGTCCACGTGCACGCGCCGCAGGAGGCGTCCCGAGCGATCCATCGTGGTGGAGGCGAGCTGCTCGGCATCCATCTCGCCCAGGCCCTTGTAGCGCTGCACTGGCTCCTGCCAGCGCCTGCCCGCCTTGGTGAGCTTGGTCAGCAGCGCATGAAGCTCCTGCTCGCTGTAGGTGTAGATCATGTCGTTGGGCTTGGAGCCCGGGTTGATCGCGATCACCCGGTGCAGCGGCGGAACGGCGGCGAAGACACGACCCGCCTCGATGAGCGGCCGCATGTAACGGAAGAACAGGGTCAGCAGCAGGGTCCGGATGTGCGCACCGTCGACATCGGCATCGCTCATCATGATGATCTTGCCGTAGCGTGCGGCGCTGAGATCGAACGTGCGCCCCGACCCGGCCCCCACGGATTGGATGATCGCGGCGCACTCGGCGTTGGAGAGCATGTCGCTGATCGACGCCTTCTGCACGTTGAGGATCTTGCCGCGGATCGGCAGCAGCGCCTGGTGCTCGCTGTCGCGCGCGAGCTTCGCGGTGCCCAGCGCCGAATCCCCCTCGACGATGAACAGCTCGGATTGCGCGACATCGTTGGAGCGGCAATCGACGAGCTTCACCGGAAGCGACGAGGATTCGAGGGCGTTCTTGCGCCGCTGCGTCTCTTTGTGCGTGCGCGCCGAGATGCGCGCCTTCATCTCCGAGACGATCTTGTCCAGCAGCTGGCTCGCCTGAGCCTTGTCGTCGCGCTTTGACGAGGTCAGCTGCGCCGTCAGCTCCTTGTTCACGACATTCGAGACGATCTGACGCACCGCGGGCGTGCCGAGCACTTCTTTGGTCTGTCCCTCGAACTGAGGCTCGGGCAGTCGTACCGTCAACACGACGGTCATGCCGGCCAGCATGTCGTCCTTCTCGAGCTTGTCGTTGCCCACCTTCAGCTTGCGGGCGTTCTGATCGATCTGCGAGCGGATCGCCTTGACCAGTCCCTGTTCGAACCCCTGCTGGTGAGTACCGCCCTTGGGCGTGGCGATGATGTTGACGTACGAGCGGGTGACGGTCTCGTATCCGGTCCCCCACCGCACGGCGACATCCACATCGCACCGCCGCTCGATCTCGGTGGGAATCATCGCTCCGGTGGGCTGCAGCACCGGCACTGTCTCGCTGAACGATCCCGATCCGGTCAGCCGCCAGGTGTCGGTCACCGGCGCGTCGGGGGCGAGGAACTCGGCGAACTCGGAGATGCCGCCGTCGAAGCGGAACACCGACTCAGTGGAGTCGCCGTTGCGTTCGTCGCGGATGACCAGCTCGAGCCCCGGCACCAGGAACGCCGTCTGGCGCACGCGCTGTTCGAGCTCGGTGAAGCCGAACGCTGCGTCCTTTGTGAAGATCTGACGGTCGGCCCAGTAGCGGATCCGGGTGCCGGTGACCTTCTTGGCGACCTTGCCCACGACCCGCAGCGTGCTCGCCTTCTCGAAGGGGGTGAAGGGCGCGTCGGGCCCCTCGCCGTCGAACACACCCGGCTCTCCGCGCCGGAACGACATCGCCCAGGTCTTGCCCTCGCGATCGACTTCGACATCCAGCCGCTCGGAGAGGGCGTTGACCACCGAGGCGCCCACACCGTGCAGCCCACCGGAGGCACTGTACGACCCGGTGCCGAACTTGCCGCCCGCGTGCAGCTTGGTGAACACCACCTCCACGCCCGACAGCCCGGTGCGCGGCTCGATGTCGACGGGGATGCCACGGGCCTGGTCGCGGACCTCGACGCTGCCATCGGGGAACAGGACCACGTCGATGCGCTCACCGAACCCGCCGAGAGCCTCATCGACGGAGTTGTCGATGATCTCCCACAGGCAGTGCATGAGGCCGCGCGAATCGGTCGAGCCGATGTACATGCCAGGCCGCTTGCGGACCGCCTCGAGCCCTTCGAGCACCTGCAGATGATGGGCGGAATACTCAGAGGTCACAATCATCAAGGATATCCAGCGCCGCGCGCGAGGCCGCGTTGCCACGCGGGTCGGCCCGTTTGCGTACGCGCTGAGCGAACTGCTGCTGTTTCCCGGCATTCGCCCTGCCGGGGCGTGGTTGTATTTCTTGAACGGTTCGATCGAGACGGACGGGGAGGCCGACGATGAACACACTCACCACGCCCGAGGAGCAGGGCATCGTCGAATACCGCCTGACGGCGATGGATCGCTGTGACGCCTGCGGCGCGCAGGCGTACATCGCAGCTCAGGTCAACGGCAGCGAACTGCTGTTCTGCGCACACCACGGACACAAATACGAAGAGAAGCTTCGCGCGATCGCCACGTCGTGGCACGACGAGACGGCGCGTCTGAACGAAGCCGTCTGAACGAAGCCGTCTGCGCTTCGCCCCAGCGACTGACGAGAGCGGGTCCGGTCTCCGGCCCGCTTTCGTCGTCTCAGCGCACGTAGTGCCGCGGCAGACGCGGCGACACGCGCAGCACGACCTCTTCGCCGATCGTGTCCAGCATCTCGGCGACGTCGGTGGCGGTCATCGGTGCGCGACCGCCGAACAGTGCCACATCATCGCCCGCTTGCGCACCCGGCCAGCCGGCTGCGCGAGACCAGGTGTCGCCGACCTCGAGCAGCAACCGCTCCCCCGCGGGCGTGCCGACCGTCAGCCTGCCTGCAAGCCGCGAGTCCAGGCCGTCCAGCGCGCCCACGTCCAGAACGACAGCGTCGGCGGCCACGTGCGTGGCGGTCGCGCAGACGGTGCCGATCGGACGGATGCCGAGCTCGCCGTCTGAGGGTCCGCCTGCGGGGCGGATGCCGTACGAGAAGGCGCCGATGCGTGCCAGGTCGAACCGGAAGTCCGGGCGGGCGAAGGCCGCCGCACTGGCGGCCAGGTGGCGCAGAGGTCTGTGTGCGCCGAACGCCCTCAGCCCGTTCACGAACACCGCCCGTGCCGCGTCGTCCTCGGCATCGGATGCCTCGGCGATGTGGCTCCAGGCACCCGCGATCTCCAGCACCCCCTCGGCCCGGGCGGCAAGGGCCGCGTCGACTGCGCTCTGCCAGTCCTCGGGTCTGATGCCATTGCGGTGCAGTCCGGTGTCGATCTTCAGATGCACTCGCACGGTGGCAGAGCGTGCACGGGCCCAGGCTGCCGTCCGGCCGATCAGCTCCGCGGTGCCCAGCCCCAGATCGATGCCGTCCTCCAGCGCAGCGTCGAGGTCGGCATCGTCGTAGACGGTCCACGCGATGATTCTGGGCGCGGGGCCCGCCGACGCGCGAACGGCGACAGCTGTCGGCACGTCGAACGTCCCGAACCACCGCACGCCTTCTGCCACCGCGCACTCGACGATCGGACCCAGTCCGTGTCCGTAGGCGTCGTCCTTGACCACTAGCATGTGTGCGGCCGGGGCCAGGACCTCGCGCACCCGGTGCAGATTCGCGGAGAACTGCCGCAGATCGACCTCGTACCGCCCGCTCACGCCGTGACCTCGCGCTGCGCTCGAGCCCCGACCAGACTCACGATCTCGGCGGCTCGCAGTCCGGTCGCGCGCAGCCAGTCGTCCAGCCCCGGTTCGCCCGCGGCGGGTTCGCCGAAGAAGGCCACGTCATCGCCGGCTGCGGCATCCACTCCCTCGAGGTCGATGACGCACGCGTCCATCGCGACCCGCCCGACGATCGGCGCGGCTGCCGCGCCGACGCGCACGCGCGCGGTGCCGCCGAGCTGTCGGACGATGCCCTGCGCGTACCCGCCCGACACCAGCCCCACGACGGTGTCGTGCGGCGCGCGGAACAGGTAGCCGTACGAGACACCCTCGCCGGTGCGCAGGACCTTCGTGCTCAGGATGCTGCCGTGCAGGCGCATGACGGGCCTTCCCCGACCCCCCGGCAGTCCCCACAGCGTGTGCAGGTCGGCCGCCGGACCGTCTTCGCCGCCCGCTCTGAGATCCACGGTGCCGCCGAGCGCGGCCACTGCTTCGCGCTGGGCCTCATCGACCCGCAGCGCAAGACCTGCGTCGATGAGGGTCTGCGCGCAGGAGAGCAGACCGTGGCCCCAGGCATCCCTGCGAACATCCGCGTACGTCGCGCCGCCGGCACGCACCTGCGCGGCGTTGCCCGCAAGCGCACGCATCGAGATGAGCGCACGCACCGGTGCGGGGCGGCCTGTGGCGGTCATGGCTACCAGGTCATGACCGCTTCGTGCTCGGGCCGAGACCCTGTGCGGATGCCGGTGGCCGTCACGCGCGTCTCGTACAGGCCGGGGATCCAGTTGCCCTCGATGAGCACAGGACCGTCCGGGGTCACCGCGACATCCCAGCCCACGTACGGAACCGCGGGCAGCACGCGCGCCGCCCGATCGACCAGCGCGACGACCTCCTCCCACATCGGCACCTGGAAGTCGGGGATCGACACGCCCGAGTCGGGGTGCACCGGGTAGAAGGTGTTGTTCTTGCCGGAGTGCCCCTTGCCCACGGCCTTGCCGTCGGCGTCGAGCATCGTGAAGAAGCCGCCCCACGTGAACTGATCGCTGACCGCTCCGCGCCCGAACTTCTGCACGCGCGAGACGAGGTGCACCTTCTCGCCGTCGAAGTACGACACGATGCGCGTCGTGTTCACGGTGCCCGCGCAGTAGCGCGCGAGAGCGGGATGCTGGATGATGGCCTCTTCGATGAGGACCTGCCCCTTGCCGACCAGGTCGTCGTAGAAGACCTGCCAGTCGGTGATCTCCTCGGCGTGGTAACGGAAGACCCCCTTGCCCTCACGACTGATCGGCTCCTTCGCGATCAGCACCGGGTGACGCTGCGCGAACTGTTCCAGCGCCGTCGCGTCCGCCTCGCCGAGGTCGAGCCATTCGCGCCCCGTGAACTCCCCGAACGCGCGGTGGAAGCGCCGCTTGTCGACGAGGATCTCGGCCACCTCGACGTCGTTGAGACGGTTCGCGATGTGGTGCTGCACCAGTGAGGTCATGAACGTCTTGCGCTCACGGCGGCTCAGTGCCGCGAAGTCCGCTTCGTAGTAGTCGATGAAGGCTGTGTCGTGGAAGGCGGCCGACCACAGCATGTCGACGGCGACCGCCGGCATCCACTTGCCCTGCTCGCGGGCGATCTGACGGGCGAACGTCGTGACCCGCGACGGCCGGAACGCGCCGATGCGGCCGGCGAAGTACTTCACGCGGGCATTCAGATCGATCTTCATTCGAGCGCAATCGCCTTCCATGCACGTCCGGGCGCAGGTCGCGGACCGGGAATTCGGGGACCGATCAAGCATAGTCGCGGGCCCCTGGCGATCCTCTGAGCACCGTGCCCGATCGCCACGAGCGGGCGCCGGATCGGCCCGTGATACGTTCGAGCGCATGGGTCAACTCGCCGTCCGGCTGCGCTATCTGGCGGGCCGTGCCCGCAAACTCAGCCCCGCGAACCTCGCCGAGTTCACCGATCAGGTCAAGCGCGTCTCCAAGGCCCCCTCAGCGGTGATCATCGCCGACATGCTGTGGTGCTCGGTGCGCTACGACATGGGCTTCCGCGACTACGCCGTGTGGGACATCCGGCTGCTGAAGGGACGCGAGCGGGCGACGTGGATGACGCACCCGAAGTCGTTCCGGATCACCAGGATGCTCAACAGTGCCCAGGCCCGTCCCCTCGTCGAAGACAAGCCGCGCTTCTATCAGGATTTCGCCGACGACATCCGCCGCGAATGGCTCGATGTGCGCATCGCGGACGACGATGAGCTGCGCGCATTCCTGCGCCGCCACGACGTGGTCATCGCCAAGCCCACGAACGGCTTCGGCGGCGGCGGCATCGACCGGGTGACCACCGCCGACATCGGCGACGTGACCGCCTGGCGCGCCGGCCAGGTCGCGAAAGACCAGACGCTCATCGAAGAGGTCCTGCCGCAGCATCCTGATCTCGCCGCCGTGTATCCGGGAAGCGTGAACACGGTGCGGCTGGTCACCTTCCTCGGCAAGGACGGCACGTTCCATGTCATCGCCGGGGTCCTGCGCATCGGCAACGGCGGCGTCATCGACAACTTCGCCGGCGGCGGCATGTTCACGATGCTCGACGACGACGGCGTCGCCCTGTACGCCGGCGTCGACAAGCAGAGCCACGTCTATGAGACGCACCCGGTCACGGGCGTGCAGATCAAGGGGCTGCGCGTGCCGATGTACCGCGAGGCCGTCGCGATGGCAGAACGGCTCTCACGGCGACTGCCGCAGATCCCCTACATGGGCTGGGACATCGCGATCACGCCCGACGGCCCGGCCGTCATCGAGGCCAACCACAACTCCAGCGTCTTCCAGATGAAGCCCACCGTCTCGGGCGTGCGCACGGGTCTGCTCAGCCGCTATCGCGATGCGACGGGGCTGGCTCTCTGACACGGGCCGCTGCCGCGGCAGGCCGGCTCAGGCCGCGCGGATGATCCCCAGGGGCGTGGACTCGTGTCCCTGACCCAGCGGGTTGTCGCGCAGGATCGCCGCCAGCCGCCGCTCCCCCGCCTTGTCCAGCGTGGAGCCGAGGATGTTGCCGCCGAGGTCGTTGATATCCACGACCGCCACGTCGCATCGCCCGCCCAACAGCTGCTTCAGGCGTGCAGACACCTCGCGCGGACGCTCGGGACCGAGCACGACCGCCTGGTTGTACGGCGGGATCGTGTGCTTGGTGGGGCCGTCGATCGCCCGCGCCCGGTCACCGGCGATGCGGTAGAAGTCTCCCTTGCGACCGAAGGCCTTGGTGACGGCGGCCACGGCGGCGGCGAACAGGATGCGGGGCGTGCCGCACTCGCGCAACGCCATCTCCATCGTCTCCGGCATGCCCAGACCGATGCCGTACGGCGTCTTCGTCACGTATTTCGCGAGGAAGAACGCCAGCTTGCGCGGCTCGATCTCGGAGACCATGTATGAGCGGCCCTGCGTGATCGCGACGATCTTCTCGGTCACGAACAGCGTGTCGCCGCCGACGACCTCATCGGCCGCATACTCGCGGATGAACGCGTCCAGGTCGTCGCCCGGCATCACCACGCGTGTGCGAATCGGGATGCGCGCATAGACGGCTCCGTCGACGGTGGCCGTCAGCGCCTTTCCGTCGTTGGCCTGACCGCTCACTCGAGGTAGTCCCGCAGCGACTGCGAGCGGGAAGGATGCCGCAGCTTGGCCATGGTCTTCGACTCGATCTGGCGGATCCGTTCGCGGGTCACACCGAACGTGTCGCCGATCTGGTCGAGCGTCTTGGGCTGGCCGTCCCCGAGCCCGAAGCGCATGCGGATCACGCCCGCTTCACGCTCGCTGAGCGAGTCCAGCAGAGACTCGAGCTGACGCTGCAGCATCGTGAAGCCGACCGCATCGGCCGGAACGACCGCCTCGGTGTCCTCGATCAGGTCGCCGAACTCGCTGTCGCCGTCCTCTCCGAGCGGTGTGTGCAGCGAAATCGGTTCTCGACCGTACTTTTGCACCTCGACGACCTTCTCGGGCGTCATGTCCAGTTCGCGGCTGAGCTCTTCCGGCGTGGGCTCGCGACCGAGGTCCTGCAGCATCTGGCGCTGTACGCGCGCCAGCTTGTTGATGACCTCGACCATGTGCACGGGAATGCGGATCGTGCGCGCCTGGTCGGCCATGGCGCGGGTGATCGCCTGACGGATCCACCATGTGGCGTAGGTGGAGAATTTGAAGCCCTTCGTGTAGTCGAACTTCTCGACCGCACGGATCAGGCCCAGGTTGCCCTCCTGGATCAGGTCGAGGAACTGCATGCCACGACCCGTGTAGCGCTTGGCGAGCGAGACGACCAGACGCAGGTTCGCGCCCAGCAGGTGGCTCTTGGCGCGCTGACCGTCACGGGCGACCCACTGCAGGTCCAGACCCAGCTGCGACGACTTCTCCGCCGCTGACATGTGCGACAGCTTCTCTTCGGCGAACAGGCCCGCCTCGATGCGCATCGCCAGCTCGACCTCTTCGGCCGCATTCAGCAACGGCACCTTGCCGATCTGCTTCAGATAGTCCTTGACCGGGTCCGCCGTGGCGCCGGTGATCTGAGTGGAGTAGACGGGGACGTCGTCCTCGTCCTTCGACGAGATGACGATGGCACCCGACGGAAGGGGCTCGGTGAACTCCTTCTTCTTGCCGTCGCCAGCCTCGTCGTCCTCATCATCGTGCTCATCGGTCTTCGTGCCGTGGTGCTCGTCGAGTTCCACGTCGTCGTCCGCGGCGGCGGCCTTCCGACCGCCCTTCTTGGCGGGGGCCTTCTTGGCAGGAGCCTTCTTCGCGGGAGCCTTCTTGGTCGTCGTGGTGCTCGCCGACTTCGTGGCAGTCTTGGCTGCGGTTTCGGTCTCTGCCGTCGCGGCAGAGGTCGCCTCTGCGGTCGTCTCGGTCTCGGCGTCGACAGCGGTGTCCTTCGCGCGGGAGCGGGTGGTGGTCTTCGTGCCTGCGGTCACGTTTCGCCTTTCGCCGGGAGCGTCGCGCCGTCCCCGGTCATCTCGGACACTAGTAAGACCCTTGTCAAGTCCAGGCGACGGTCGGGGCGAGCCCGCCGCGCCCGTTGACAACGGGTCGGTGTTCCAGTATCGCACACTCCGGGCGGCGCCCCGGACTTCTCGACACTGGCTTCACAGTGGTCAAACGTCCTGGCGGTGCAGGGTATTCCGACCGCGTCAGCCGAGCGTTCCGGGCCGCTTGTCCTCGTCGCCGGAAGGCCGGGATGCCAGGAAGCGCTCGAGCTCTGCGGCCAGCTCATCGGCGCTGGGCAGGTCTCCCGTGTGCACCATCGGCGTCGCCGAGGTCGAGCCCGCCATGTACGCGTCGTAACGCTCTTCGAGTCCGTGCAGCATGCGTGTCAGATCATCGCTCTCGCCCACCTGTTGCTCCACGCGCGTGAGGAACTGCTTGTTCTGCGCGCGCAGGTCGTCGCCGTCGAAGACCAGACCCGTCGCAGCGCTGATGCTGTCCAGCGCCGCCAGCGTCGCGGCCGGATACTCTGTGTCACCCAAGTAGTGCGGCACCAGGAGCACGAAGCCAGCCACGGGTGTCTCTGTCTGCGCGAGGCGGAATTCCAGCAGATGCGCGACAGTGCCGGGAACCTGCGTGTGCGGACGCCAGACGGAGTGGGCCGCGGTCAGCTCGGCGCGCGTTCCGCTGACGGTCGTGCCGATGGGCCGCGTGTGCGGGACGGGCATCGGGATCGAATTGATCCAGGTGACCGTTGACACCCCGTATTCGGCGGCCAGCCCCAAGACGGCGCGGCTGAACGCCTCCCACGCGAAGTCCGGCTCGTACCCGGTGAGCATGAGGAAGGGCTGGCCCATGGCGTCTCGCGCGAAGGACAGCTCCAGACGCGAGGGCTGGTAGTCCGTCAGCCTGTCACCGTCGAAGGAGACGATGGGCCGACGAGCACGGAAGTCCAGAAGGATGTCGTTGTCGAACACCGCCAGCGGGAACGACTCCAGATCGTCGCGCAGGTATTCGATGAGCTGAGACACCGCCGCCCCGGCATCGGTGAACCCTGTGAGCGCAATGACCAGCGGCAGCCCGCGCGGTACCGGCGGAGCGGACACTGCGCGCTCGAACAGCGACCCGGAATCGACCATGTCCCCACTCTACGAGCGGCGGATGGCCGTGCGCCCGCATCCCGCTGTCAGCGAACACAACCGCTCGTAGGATGGGTCCCATGCCGTTTCCGACGCTGGCGCGCAGCGACGCGCCCATCCGTGAATCCGACGCCGAACTGATCCTTCTCGCATTGCCCGCCCACGAAGCCGGCAGCGCAGGGACGGTCGACGACTGGCCAGGCCTGATCGAGGCCCTCGACGCGGTCGGCTTCACCGGCGCCGCGGGCAGCGTCGCGCGCGTGCCCGCCCCGGATGCGTCCGCGATGCGCCTGGCCGTCGTGGGGCTCGGCACGGCACCGGACGCCGCGGCCACCCGCGACGCGGTGGGAGCGGCGGTGCGCACCCTGACCGGTTTCGCATCGATCGCGCTGAACGTCCCCGCTGCCGACCGGGCGCAGCAAGTGGCCGCATTGGAGGGCGCGGCTCTGGGCGGATACTGGTTCGCCGATTACAAGTCGGGAGAGCCTGCCCCGCGGCCGGCAGCGTCTGTCGCCGTGCACGGTGCGGACCTCACCGACCGCGACGTCGACAGCGCTCGCACGACGGCTGAGGCCGTCGCCCTGGTCAAGGACCTCGGAGCCACCCCCGCCGAGTGGCTGAGCCCGTCAGACCTGGCCACCTATGCCGCGGAGTCGCTCGCGGGTCTGCCCGTCGACGTGCGGGTCTTCGATGAAGTGGCCCTCGCCGATGGCGGCTTCGGCGGGATCCTCGGCGTCGGGCAGGGATCAGCCCGTCCGCCGCGCCTGATCCGCATCGACTACGCGCCCGAGGGCGCCGACCGGCACATCGCGCTGGTCGGCAAGGGCATCACGTTCGATACGGGCGGGTTGTCGCTCAAGCCCCCTGCGGGCATGGTCGGCATGAAGTACGACATGTGCGGCGCGGCCACCGCTTTGGCCGTGGTGCGCGCAGCCGCCCAGCGCGGCCTTCCGGTGCATGCGACGGCCTGGCTGTGCGTGGCCGACAACATGCCTTCGGGCACCGCGATCCGCCCCGGCGACGTGCTGCGGATCGTGGACGGGACCACCGTCGAAGTGCTCAACACCGACGCCGAAGGCCGACTCGTGCTCGCCGACGGCCTCGCAGCCGCGAGCCGCGAGCATCCCGACGTCATCGTGGACGTTGCCACCCTCACCGGAGCCATCGTGGTGGCGCTCGGCAACCGCCACACCGGCGTGATGGGCTCCGACGCCGCCGTCGAGGAGTATCTCGCCGCGGCGGCGCGCACCGACGAGCCGGCGTGGCGGATGCCGCTGCCGGCGCACATGGAGAAAGAACTCGACTCCCCCATCGCCGACCTGCGCAACGCGAAGATCGGCGATCGATCTGCCGGTTCACTGTTCGCGGGACTGTTCCTGCAGCGGTTCGTCGGACGCACGTCGGATGAGACGGACGCCGCGCGCATCCCGTGGGTCCATCTGGACATCGCCGGGTCGGGCGAGAATTCGACCGGCGCATACGGGTTCACCGACAAGGGTCCGACGGGCGCCACCGTCCGCTCGCTGATCGCGTTCCTCGAAGGAGTCGCAGCATGACCGAGACAACGTACGACATCGTCATCCTCGGCGGCGGCAGCGGCGGATACGCCGCAGCGCTCCGAGCGGCCGAACTGGGCAAAACCGTCGCCCTGGTCGAAAAGGACAAGGTGGGCGGCACGTGCCTGCACCGCGGGTGCGTTCCGACCAAGGCACTGCTGCACGCGGCGGAGGTCGCAGACTACGCGCGGGAATCGGCATCCTTCGGCATCCGGGCGCAGCTGGACGGCGTCGACATCGACGCGCTGCGTGCGTACCGCGAGGGCATCGTCGCCAAGAAGTACAAGGGCCTGGAGGGCCTGATCTCGGCGCGTGGGATCACCGTCGTACCCGGCGAGGGCCGTCTCATCGCAGGTCCTGCGGTGCAGGTCGGCGATGACGTGCTGCACGGCACCGACGTCGTGCTGGCCACCGGGTCCTACAGCCGCTCCCTGCCGGGACTGGAGATCGGCGGGCGCATCATCGCCAGCGAACAGGCCCTCGTCCTCGACGAGGTGCCGCAGCGGGTGGTGATCCTCGGCGGCGGCGTCATCGGCGTTGAATTCGCCAGCGCCTGGCGCTCATTCGGCGCAGAAGTGACCATCGTCGAAGCACTGCCGCACCTCGTGCCCAACGAGGACGAGGCCCTCAGCAAGGGGCTCGAGCGCGCATTCCGCAGGCGCGGGATCGCCTTCACCCTCGGTGTGCGGTTCGCCCAGGCGACACAGACCGAGGATGCCGTGGCCATCACGCTCGAGGACGGCACGACGCTCGAGGCCGACCACCTGCTGGTGGCCGTCGGACGGGGACCTGCCACTGCCGGCCTCGGCTATGAAGAGGCAGGCGTCGTGCTGGACCGCGGGTTCGTCCGCACCGACGAGCACCTGCGCACCGACGCGGATCACGTCTGGGCTGTGGGAGACATCGTTCCCGGACTGCAGCTGGCCCACCGCGGCTTCGCACAGGGAATCTTCGTCGCA
Source organism: Microbacterium terrisoli (assembly GCF_030866805.1). Classification (NCBI taxonomy): domain Bacteria; kingdom Bacillati; phylum Actinomycetota; class Actinomycetes; order Micrococcales; family Microbacteriaceae; genus Microbacterium; species Microbacterium terrisoli. The sequence continues at coordinate 1,777,577 of NZ_CP133019.1, read as the reverse complement.
GAGAAGATCGCCGGATTGAGCCCGGTCGCCGTCCCCGAAGCGCAGATCCCCAGAGTCACCTACAGCCACCCCGAGGTCGCCTCGGTGGGGCTGACCGAGGCCAAGGCGGTCGATGCGTTCGGAGCCGAGCGGGTGAAGGCGTACGAGTTCAATCTCGCAGGCAACGCGAAGAGCGAGATCATCGGCACCTCTGGCGTGGTCAAGGTCGTGCGCCAGGCCGACGGGCCCGTGCTGGGTGTGCACATGATCGGCGACCGAGTGGGTGAACTGATCACCGAGGGCCAGCTGGCCGTCGGTTGGGAGGCCCACCCCGAAGACATCGCACCGTTCATCCACGCCCACCCCACGCAGAGCGAAGCGCTCGGCGAGGCCTTCCTCGCCTTGGCGGGCAAGCCCCTGCATGCGCTCTGACCGCGTCCCGGCCGCGACGTCGGCAAGCGTCACGGCATCAGTAAGCTAGAGACGACATCGGCTTTAAAAGGAGACATACCCATGAGCACATCCGTGGTCCTCCCCGCGCTCGGCGAGAGCGTCACAGAGGGAACGGTCACCCGCTGGCTCAAGAATGTCGGAGACACGGTCAACGAGGACGAGGGTCTGCTCGAGATCTCCACCGACAAGGTCGACACCGAGATCCCGTCGCCGGTCAGCGGCGTGCTCGAAGAGATCATGGTCGCCGAAGACGAGACCGTCGAGGTCGGTGCGGTGCTCGCGCGCATCGGCGACGGCACCGGAACGAGCGCGCCCGCCGAGGGTTCCGCCGCTGAGGCTTCGGCGGCCGAGCAGTCCGGCGCTGAGCAGTCCGGTGCCGAGCAGCCCGCCGAGCCAGAGGCGCCTGCTGCCGAGGAACCGGCCGCACCGGCTCCGGCGCCCGAAGAGGCTGGCGCCGCCGCAGGACCGACGACAACCGCTCCCGCTTCGGCCGGCAAGGACATCGTCCTCCCTGAGCTGGGCGAGAGCGTCACCGAAGGCACCGTCACCCGCTGGCTCAAGCAGGTCGGCGACGAGGTCGCGGTGGACGAGCCCCTGCTGGAGATCTCCACCGACAAGGTCGACACCGAGATCCCGTCGCCGCTGGCCGGCATCCTGCAGGAGATCCTGGTCGCCGAGGACGAGACGGTGGAGGTCGGTTCGGTGCTGGGCCGCATCGGCAGTGGTGCTGCCGCAGCTGCGCCGGCCGAGACGGCAGCGCCCGCGGAAGCCGCGCCTACTGCCCCCGCGGCGCCGCCCGCGCCTGCTCCCGCGCAGCCTGCCGCGCCCGCTGTTGCCGCTCCCGCTCCGGCAGCGCCTGCTGCTGCCGTCCCCGCCTCGGCGGTTCCTGCTCCGGCAGCCCCCGCCACTCCGGCTGCCGCGCCCGCGACGCCCGCTCCTGCGGGAACGGCGACCACCGACGACGAGGCGACGTATGTCACCCCGCTGGTGCGCCGTCTGGCCGCGCAGCAGGACGTCGACCTGTCAACCGTCCATGGAACAGGCGTCGGCGGACGCATCCGCAAGGAGGACGTGCTTCGCGCGGCCGAGGCGATGGCTGCCCCGTCTGCTGCTGCCGCAGCGGCTGCCCCTGTCGAGGTCTCGCCTCTGCGCGGCACCGCGCAGCCGATGACGCGTCTGCGCAAGGTGCTCGCCGAACGCGCGGTCGCCTCGATGCAGCAGACCGCCCAGCTGACGACGGTCGTCGAGGTCGATGTGACGGCTCTGGCCGCACTGCGCGACCACGTCAAGGACGACTTCCTGGCCAAGACCGGCAACAAGCTCTCCTTCCTGCCGTTCTTCGCTCTGGCGGCCGCCGAGGCTCTGCAGGCTTTCCCGATCGTGAACGCGACCGTCGAAGGCGATCAGATCGTCTACCCGGCATCCGAGAACCTGTCGATCGCGGTGGACACCGACCGCGGCCTGCTCACGCCGGTCGTCCACGATGCCGGCACGAAGAGCATCGCGCAGATCGCCCACGAGATCGCAGACCTGGCGGCCCGCACGCGCGAGAACAAGCTCAAGCCCGACGAGCTGGCCGGTGGGACGTTCACGCTGACCAATACCGGCTCGCGCGGTGCGCTGTTCGACACCCCGGTGGTCTTCCTGCCGCAGTCGGCGATCCTGGGCACCGGCATCGTCGTGAAGCGGCCGGGGATCGTGAAGGTCGACGGGGTAGACGCCATCGCCGTCCGCTCGTACGTCTACCTCGCACTGTCGTATGACCACCGCATCATCGACGGAGCCGACGCCGCGCGATTCCTCGCCGCAGTGAGCACGCGCCTGGAGGCGGCAGCGTTCGACGCGAACCTCGGCATCTGAACCGATCCGGCGCCGATACCGTCGGGCTCATGGCTGCTGAGCGACATTCTGGATGTCGCGCAGCAGCCATGAGTCGTCCCTGTGCACGATGACCACGAGCTGATCGGGCTCGACGCCCGACGTCGCATGGGCACGCAGGACTGCGACGTCCCCGAAGTCATCGAGCATCGTCAGGGTGCGCTGCGCAGCCGGCAGGCCGGCCGCCCCGCCCCGCCATACGGCATCCGGGTCTTCTTGCAGACGTCCGCGGCACGCGGCGTCGGCGCACCCCGTCCACCGACTCAACAGCGCAGGCGCGGCATCCGAGGCCTTGGCACTGCGCGCAGCATCCACCGCCCGCCCATCGCCGGATGTCGACGTGTGAGCTCTCGCCGACGGTGACCTGGAGGGATCCGTCACCGGCGTCGCATACGGGCCCGACGATGCCTGCTCCCCGGTTCCAGCCGCGGCCGGCGCTTCGGACCCCTGAGGCCAGAGAAGCCCCACACTGATCACAGCGGCGACCACCCCGGCCGCCCATAGCAGCGGGCGCCGGTGCGAGCGTACCGCGTCGGTCCTCGGGCGGTCGGCCCGCACGCGCCGCCATACGGCCATGCCGATGCGCGAGAGGATCTCACCGAGTTCCGAGTCGACGTGCGGCACCAGCGCAGCCCACGTGCGACCCGGGCGCGCATCCGAGGGTGGGAGGCCATCATCCCGAGTGACCGAGACCCGGCGCGCACGAGCCGGCGCGAGCACTGCGGTGGCCAGCGGCTCCGCTGCGGCCACGGCGAAAAGCAGCCGTTCGGCCTCGTCGAGTGCGTGCCCGAGGCCGGCGTCGCGGGTGACGAGCGCGGCCGACGCGGTCACCGCCGCACGCACGCCGCCGGCATCCGTGCGGCAGCCCTCCGCGATCAGGGTCAGCATCTCCTGCGCGGCCGTGCGCACATCAGCGCCCTCGCCGAGCACCAGGAGCGGACGACCGTCGTCCGAGAGCCACCACTCCCCCGTCGCGCACTCATCGGCGGCCATGGAGGTGAGCACCGCCACCGTGCCCCGGGCAACGCTCACGGCGAGGGTGACCGCCTCGCCGTCCGACAGCGGCGCCGACGCATCGTCGCGCTCCTGCAGGAACTCGCTGACTCGGCGCACGCACATCGGCATCACCAGCACGTGGCCGTCTTCGCTGCGGACCAGGTCGTCGGGGACCGCGAGATGCCCACCGGCATCGCTCAGGAGGCTCGGCGAGTCGGGCACCGCGTCGGCGGACACCAGCAGGCAGGGCGCCCCGTCGGCGCCTTGCGCCAGGACGGCAGGCCACGGGCTCTCGGGCGGCGTGACGGTGCGCACGGGACGCGGACCGGCCGGCAGCGTCACACGGTCCGGCGGCGAGATCACAGACACCATGCAGCCAGTGTGACCGAGTGCGATGCACCGGGAAGGCACGGCGCCGCAAACTGTGCACGACAGGCGACTCGTCCTCGGCTGGGGAGGAGCCGATGCAAAAGGTAGGCTGGAGGGCATGGCCGCACGCAGTCCCCAGCCCGAGAAGAAGCCCAACTTCTTCAAGCAGCTCACGTCTCTCTTCACGTTCACGAAGGACGTGTTCCCCTGGCTGCCCTGGGCGCTGATCGGCATTCTGATCGTCGGCATCTGGGTCGGCGTCCTGATCGGCTTCCTCCTGCCGCCGGTTGCGGTGTGGTCGGTCATCCTCTGGGGCTTCACCGGCCTGCTGTTCGGCGTGCTCGCCGGCTTGATGGTGATGACGCGTCTGTCCACGAGCGCGATGTACCAGAAGATCGACGGACGACCGGGAGCGACCGGTCACGTCCTGTCGACATCCCTCGGCCGCAGCTGGGCGGCCAGCGACACACCTGTGGGTGTGAACCCGAAGACACAGGAGGCCGTCTACCGGGCTGTGGGCCGCGGCGGCGTCGTCATCGTCGGAGAAGGCGCCCGCGGGCGCCTGACCCGTCTGGTCAATGAAGAGCGATCGAAGGTCAAGCGCGTGGCCAGCGGCGTGCCGGTGACGGTTCTGTACGTCGGGCACGGCGACGGTGACGTGGCGATCGCGGATCTGTCGAAGAAGATCAAGAAGCTGCCCAAGGCCATCAACCGCGCGACGCAGGCCGCGGTCATCAAGCGGATCGACTCGGTGTCGCAGTCCCTTGCCTCGCTGCCCATCCCCAAGGGCATCGACCCGTTGCGCGCGCGCGCACCGCGGCCGCGCTGACACGCCCGACCGCCGCCACGGTCGGTGTCAGGCCCGGATCAGTGCCGTTCCCGCGGCCTTGTCGTGCAACCCGCGCTGGTCTGAATCCCAGACGAGTGCGGGGATGATCAGGAACAGCAGCGCCGTGCGCACGATCGGCCGCCACAACCCGACCCAGCCGCCGGGCGTCCGCACCACGCGCATGCCGACCAGCCGGTGCCCCGGGCTGCCGCCGATGGTGGGGATGAACACGATCTGCACGATCGCGAAGATGATGTTGGCCGCCCACGGATCGGCCACCAGCAGCCCGGTGACGGGGTCGGTGCTGTGGAAGAACGCGTAGCCGACCACGGCCGCGGTCGCCACATCGATCGCCAGTGCTCCCAGGCGCCGACCCAAGCGGCCGATGCTTCCTGGCCCTGTGGCCGGAAGGCCCAAACGCTGGCCGGGATACTCTGAAGGGGTCGCGTCGGGCACATCACCAGCCTACGACGTCCGTGTAACATGCCGGAAACACGTGGGATACGACCGGGCAACGCGACATGGCTAGGTTCAAGAACGCCCCGAGGGCACCGATTTCCGTCGAACTGGAGAGTACATGTTCCGTGACCCCGCAGAAGTGCTGGCCTACATCAAGCAAGAGGACGTCAAGTTCCTCGACATCCGTTTCACGGATCTGCCGGGTGTCCAGCAGCACTTCAACATCCCGGCGTCGTCGGTCGATGAGGACTTCTTCAGCGTCGGGCAGATGTTCGACGGCTCATCGATCCGTGGCTTCGCCAGCATCCACGAATCCGACATGCAGCTCATCCCGGACGTGACGTCGGCCTACCTCGACCCGTTCCGCGACGCGAAGACGCTGATCATGATCTTCGACATCTACAACCCGCGCACCGGCGAGGTGTACGGCAAGGATCCCCGTCAGGTCGCGAAGAAGGCGGAGAAGTACCTCGCGTCCACCGGTGTCGCCGACACCGCGTTCTTCGCCCCCGAGGCCGAGTTCTACATCTTCGACGACGTCCGCTACGAGGTGAAGCAGAACACCAGCTTCTACTCCGTGGACTCCGAAGAGGGCGCCTGGAACACGGGGCGACACGAAGAAGGCGGCAACCTCGGCAACAAGACGCCGTTCAAGGGAGGCTACTTCCCGGTCAGCCCTGTCGACAAGCAGTCCGATCTGCGCGACGACATCAGCCTCAAGCTGATCGATGCCGGGCTCGTGCTCGAGCGCGCGCACCACGAGGTGGGCTCGGGCGGGCAGGCGGAGATCAACTACCGCTTCGACACGATGGTGCACGCCGCCGACGACATCCTGAAGTTCAAGTACATCGTCAAGAACACCGCTGAGCTGTGGGGCAAGACCGCGACCTTCATGCCCAAGCCCCTGTTCGGCGACAACGGCTCGGGCATGCACACCCACCAGTCGCTGTGGCAGGACGGCAAGCCGCTCTTCTACGACGAGAAGGGCTACGCGGGCCTGAGCGACGTCGCCCGCTGGTACATCGGCGGACTGCTCACGCACGCCGCGTCGGTGCTGGCCTTCACCAACCCGACGCTGAACAGCTACCACCGTCTGGTCAAGGGCTTCGAAGCCCCCGTGAACCTCGTCTACTCCGCCGGCAACCGGTCGGCCGCCATCCGCATCCCCCTCACGGGCACGAGCCCGAAGGCGAAGCGCATCGAGTTCCGCGCGCCGGATGCCTCGGGCAACCCGTACCTCGCCTTCGCCGCGCAGCTGATGGCGGGTCTGGACGGCATCAAGAACCGCATCGAGCCGCACGAGCCGATCGACAAGGACCTCTACGAGCTGCCCCCCGAGGAGGCCAAGGGCATTCCCCAGGTACCGAACTCGCTGCAGGACTCGCTGGACGCCCTCGCGGCCGACCATGAGTTCCTCACGGCGGGGGGCGTGTTCACCGAAGAGCTGATCCAGACGTGGATCGAGTACAAGGTCGAGAACGAGATCAAGCCGCTCTCGCAGCGGCCGCACCCCTTCGAGTACGAGCTGTACTACGGCGTGTGATCGATGGATGCTGAAGGCCCGGCGGGATCCGTCCCGTCGGGCCTTCGGCATCCCACCGCCGCGCTCAGCCGTAGAACAGCTTCTCGAACACGCGGCGCGCGCGGCGGGCAGCCCGCATCCAGCCCTCTTCGACCGCGGTCGCCGACCTCGGCGGCAGCTCCAGCAGCCGGCCGATGCCATCGAGCTGCCGACGATCGGCCGGCAGCACATCGGCGGTGCGGCCGCTGAGCAGCGTGTTGGCCGAGCGCAGCCGGCTCGCCAGCCGCCACGCCTCAGCAAGCCGCTGCGCACCGGCGCGCGGAATCAGGCCTGCGGCCGTGGCGGCATCGAGCCCGGTCAGGGTCGAGGTCGTCCGCAGGTCAGCGAATTCGTGCGCGTGCTCGAGCTGGAGCAGTTGCACGAGCCACTCCACGTCGCTGAGCCCGCCCGGACCGAGCTTGAGATGCCGGTCGGGACTGGCCCCTTGCGGCAGCCGCTCGGACTCGACGCGCGCCTTGATGCGCTTGATCTCGCGGATGGCATTGTCATCGATGTCCGCCGGGTAGCGCACGGCGTCGGCCATGGCCATGAAGTCCGCCAGGAGCTGCTCGTCGCCGGCGACTGGGCGTGCACGCAGCAGCGCCTGCGCCTCCCATGACACCGCCCAGCGCCGGTAGTACTCGCGATACGCTTCCAGCGAACGCACGATCGGGCCGTTGCGTCCCTCCGGCCGCAGGTCGGCGTCGAGGTCGAACGGGGCCCGCTGATCTTCCGCGTGCTCGCGCAGGCTCGCTACCAGGCGCATCGCCAGAGTCCGACCGCGTTCGGGATCCAGTCCCTCGGCGCGGTACACGAAAAGAACGTCGGCATCCGACCCGAAGCCGAGCTCCTGGCCGCCGAAGCGGCCCATTCCGATGATGGCGAACTCGAGAGCGGCATCCTCGTCGGGCACCGCATCCCGGTACACGGCGCGCAACAGCGCCTGCAGCGTGACATCGGTGATCGCCGTCAGCGCCCGCGCGAGCTCTTCGAGCGTGAGGGTCCCCAGCACCGTGCCCATCGCCGTCCGCAGCAGTTCGCGGCGTCGCAGCGCGCGCACGGCGCGCATCGCCGAGCCGATGCCGCGGTGCCGGGTCTGGATCGCCGCAGCTTCCTGCGCCAGCGCCTCCGCCCCGCGCGGACGCAGCTGTGCGGCGTCGTCGAGCCACGCGACCGACTCGGGTATCCATTCCATGAGAGCGCCGATGTAACGCGAGCCCGACAGCACCCTGGTGAGGTTCTCTGCGGCGGCGGAAGAATCGCGCAGCATGCGCAGGAACCACGGGGTCTCGCCCAGGCGGTCGGCGATCCGACGGAAGGCGAGCAGCCCCTCATCGGGGTCCACCCCGTCGGCGAACCACTGCAGCAGAATCGGCATCAGGTGCCGCTGGATGGTGGCCTTCCGGCTGATGCCCGCCGTCAGCGCCGCGATATGCCGCAGGGCCCCGGCCGGGTCGGTGAACCCGATCGCAGCCAGCCGATCATGTGCCTGCACAGCCGAGAGGCTGCGCCCCTCCTCGGGCAGCGCCGCCACAGCCGACAGCAGCGGCCGGTAGAACAGTCGCACATGGATGTCGCGCACCTCGCGCTTGACCTGCTCCCAGACCTCCCACACGCCGTCGGCGCTGGGAGCGAGCCCGCTCGCCCGTGCCAGCACACGGCGCTCTTCGACCGCCTGAGGCATCAGGTGCGTCCGTCGCAGTCCGCGCAGCTGCACGCGATGCTCGAGCACCCGCAGCACGCGGTAATCGTGATCGAAGGCGGCAGCATCGGTGCGGCCGATGTAGCCCTCCTCCACGAGGGCCGACAGCGCCGCCAGGGTGCCACGCTGTCGGATCGCCGGGTCGGTCAGACCGTGCACGAGCTGGAGCAGCTGCACCGTGAACTCCACGTCGCGGATGCCACCGGGACCGAGTTTGAGCTGATAGGCGACTTCGTCGTCGGGAATGTTGTCGGTGACCCGCTCGCGCATCTGCTGAACGCTGTCGACGAAGCTCTCACGCGACGCGCTCTGGAACGCCCGCTCCCGTACGGCGGCGACGTACTCGGCGCCCAGCGCCGGGTCGCCGGCGATCTCTCGGGCCTTCAGCAACGCCTGGAACTCCCAGCTGTGCGCCCAGCGGTCGTAATACGTCAGGTGGGACTCGAGCGTGCGCACCAGCGCGCCCTGTTTGCCCTCGGGGCGCAGATTGGGATCGACATCCCACAGCGGCGGCTCGATCTCCATTCCCGAGATGCCGCGCATGGTCTGCACAGCCAGGCGCGTGGCGATGTCGATGGCCCGCCCCTCGCTGGGCGCCCCGACGGCGCCCGTGGCGGTCTCACCGATCCCGGCGACGAAGATCACGTCGACGTCGCTGACATAGTTCAGCTCCCGCGCGCCGCACTTGCCCATACCGATGATCGCAAGACGGGTCGCGGCGACCTCTTCGCGAGAGAACAGACCGACCGCGCCGCCGCGTGCCACTCGTGTGCGGGCCACCGCGAGGGATGCCTCCATCGCCGCCGAGGCGGCGTCGGCCAGCGCCACCGACACGTCGGCGACCGCCTCGACCGGGTCAGAGCTCTGCAGGTCGAACGCCGCGATGCGCGCCAGCATCCGCCGGTAGCGCACCCTCAGCGCCGACCACGCGGCGTCGTCGCCGACCGCAGCGAAGCCGTCGCGTGCGGCCACGGCATCCAACAGCTGCCCGCGCAGCTCGTCGGCGGTGGGCAGAGCGTCTCGCGGCGTGGCCAGATCGGCGAGTTCCTCAGGATGCCGCAGATAGAAGTCCGCGAAGCCGTACGACGCCCCCAGCACCGCCCAGACCGTCACCAGCCCCGCCGCGGTGCCCAAGGCGGCGCGTACCGGGGAGGCATCGCGCCGGGCGACGCGAAGCAGCCCGTCCAGTGCCGCATCCGGGTCAGCGGCGATCGCCGCGGCCGTGACCTGCGCCTCCCGATCAGCGCCTGTCAGCTCGACCAGCTCGCTCAGGCACTGGTCGGCCTCGGCGAGCCGCGTGAAGCCGACGCGCGCGAGCGCGGTCAGGCCCGATGCGCGATCTGCCGAGGCCACGCCGGCCTCAGAGCATCTCGAGGTTGCGTGCCAGCTCGAACGGCGTCACCTGGGAGCGGTAGTCCTCCCACTCGCGTCGCTTGTTCAGCAGCACGTAGTTGAAGACCTGCTCGCCCAGCGTCTCGGCGACCAGCTCCGAGTCCTCCATGTACTCCAGCGCATGATCCAGACTCGCCGGCAGGGGCGCGTAGCCCAGTGCCCGTCGCTCGGCGTCGCTGAGCGACCACACGTTGTCTTCGGCTTCGATCGGCAGCTCGTAGCCCTCTTCGATCCCCTTCATCCCGGCCGCGAGCAGGAGCGCGTACGCGAGATACGGATTGGCCGCCGAGTCCAGCGCGCGGTACTCCACCCGCGACGACTGTCCCTTGGTGGGCTTGTACATCGGCACGCGCACGAGCGCGGAGCGATTGTTGTGACCCCAGCAGATGAAGCTCGGCGCCTCGTCTCCGCCCCACAGCCGCTTGTACGAATTGACGAACTGGTTCGTCACGGCGGCGATCTCGTTCGCGTGGCGCAGAAGCCCGGCGATGAACTGCCGACCCACCTGCGAGAGCTGGTATTGCGCGCCCTCCTCGTAGAACGCATTCGCGTCGCCCTCGAACAATGACATATGCGTGTGCATGCCGCTGCCGGGCCGGCCGCTGAGCGGTTTGGGCATGAACGTCGCGTACACGCCCTGCTCGATGGCGACCTCTTTGACCACGGTGCGGAAGGTCTGGATGTTGTCGGCCGTCGTCAGCGCGTCGGCGTAGCGCAGATCGATCTCGTTCTGACCGGGTCCGCCCTCATGGTGGCTGAACTCGACCGAGATGCCCAGGTCTTCGAGCATGCGCACCGACCTGCGACGAAAGTCGTGCGCGGTGCCCCCCGGCACGTTGTCGAAATAGCCGGCCGAGTCCACGGGGATCGGCCCCTCCGGCCCGAGCCGGGACGATTTGAGCAGGTAGAACTCGATCTCGGGATGCGTGTAGAACGTGAAGCCCGCGTCGCTGGCCTTGGCCAGGGTTCGCTTGAGCACCTGCCGCGGGTCTGCCACGGCGGGCTGGCCGTCGGGCGTGGTGATGTCGCAGAACATCCGCGCGGTCGGGTCGATCTCTCCGCGCCAGGGCAGGATCTGGAACGTCGTGGGATCAGGGTTGGCCAGCAGGTCGGATTCGTACGACCGCGTCAGCCCTTCGATCGCGGAGCCGTCGAAGCCGATGCCCTCGTTGAACGCTCCTTCGACCTCCGCAGGCGCGATCGCCACCGATTTGAGCGTGCCGGTCACGTCGGTGAACCACAGCCGCACGAACTTGACGCCACGCTCTTCGATCGTGCGCAGCACGAAGTCGCGTTGCTTGTCCATCGTCATCTCCTCTGCCCGCGCGGGCGTCAGCCTTCGAAGCCGTCCACGGCATCATCGATGCCCCAAGAATCCTCGCGCCGCTCTTCTTCGGCCCATGCGCGTGCGCGCTCCTGGATGATCTCCGGCGCCCGCTCGGCCTCTGCGGCGGTATCGAAGGGACCGACACGTTCGGGCGCGGGCGAGAGCATGCCGTGCTCGACCTCGCGCGTCTTGGTGTTGTACCAGTACTTGTCGTCGCCGTCGGACATGATTCCTCCCGGGATCGCCTCCACCGTGCCCGACACCGGGCTGCAGGTCGATCCTACTGACCCCGCACAGGGAAACACGGTGCGAATGATGCAGGTGCGCTGGATAGGCTGAATGCATGGCAGTCAAGACCACTCACGCCGTGGGCGTGGACATCGGCGGAACCGGTATCAAAGGCGGCATCGTCGACCTCGAACAGGGCACTCTGATCAGCGACCGCATCAAGGTGGACACCCCTGCGGGTGCGCGCCCGAAGGATGTGCTGGCAGCTGTCAAGCAGGTTCTCGAGACCCTCGGCGTGACCGAGGACAAGATGCCGCTGGGCGTCGCGTTCCCCGCGATCATCAAGAACGGGCGCACGCTGTCGGCGGCCAATGTGTCCAACGAATGGGTCGGGTTCGAGGCTGAGAAGTTCTTCGAGGTGGGCCTGGGCCGCGACATCCACTTCGCCAACGACGCCGACGTCGCCGGCGTCGCCGAGGTCCGGTACGGCGCCGCGAAGGGCAAGCAGGGGCTCGTGCTGCTGACCACTCTGGGCACCGGGATCGGCACCGCGATGATCCACAACGGCATGCTGATCCCGAACAGCGAGCTGGGACACCTGCAGCGCGCACGGCACAAGAAGGATGCCGAGGCCTGGACCGCGTATTCGGCGATGGAGCGCGACAAGCTCACGTGGAAGAAGTGGGCCAAGCGCCTGCAGTGGTACTACAACTACCTCGAATTCCTCTTCAGCCCTGACCTGTTCGTGATCGGCGGCGGAGTGTCCAAGCACGCGGACGAGTTCGTGCCGCTGCTGGACCTGCAGACCCCCATCGTTCCGGCCGTGCACCGCAACAACGCCGGCATCATCGGAGCCGCCGCGCTCGCGGGCGACTGACGACCGCGGCGCCGCTGCCCCCGTCGAACACATGTGTGATCACCGAGCGCACACCGGTTTGGCGTCAAATCGGTGTGCGCTCGACAAGATCACATGATTTCGACGAGCGAGGCGAATGGGCCGGCCTGTACGCCGGGTTCTGTCCGGAGGAATTGCACCTCGTGGATGGCCATCTCTCTCGGCGACACGTTGCCGTGCCGCTCCAGCGGCCTACCCGGGGACTCGGCGAGCCGCGTCAACATCCCCTGTATGGCCTTGCTCCGGGCGAGGTTTGCCGTGCGAGCCGCGTCACCGCGACCCCGGTGGTCTCTTACACCGCCCTTTCACCCTTACCGGGGCGAGCCCCGGCGGTCTGCTCTCTGTGGCACTGTCTCGCGGATCACTCCGGGTGGCCGTTAACCACCGCCCTGCCCTGTGGAGCCCGGACGTTCCTCGGCGCGACACGGCGAACCGTGCGCGACGCGACCATCCAGCCGACCCATTCGCGACGCCGAGTCTATCCGGTCGCGCCCGGCGCTGGCTGACGATCAGCCCTTCTCGCCGGTGGGCGAGATGTGCAGGTCGAGCGGGAAGTCGATCGGAAAGTCGCCGAAGAGCAGGGATGCCGCGGCCGCGGCCGCCTCGCGGACGATCTCGGCGACCTTCTCGGCCACGCTGTGCGGCGTGTGCACGATCAGCTCGTCGTGCAGGAAGAACGCGAGATGCGGGGCGTGCGAGAACGCAGGCCCGGATCGGGGCGCGGCATCTCGCTCGGGTACCGGCGGCAGCGCGGCCAGCCGCAATCGCACCTCGGCCAGCCACGCCAGCGCCCACTCGGCAGCGGTGCCCTGCACGACGAAATTGCGGGTGAAGCGGCCGCGGTCCCCCGCGATGCGGCGGGCGCGGTCGCGCTCTGCGACCCCGGCGTTCTCGTCGGCCGCGAGCGATTGCACACCACGCCACCCGGCCGACGCCTCCGGCGAGCTGCGTCCGAGCCAGGTCGAGACCACGCCGCCCTGCTCACCGGTGCGGGCCGCGGCATCCACCAGCGCCATCGCGTGCGGGTACGCGCGCCGCAGTCGCGGGACCAGTCGCCCGCTGTCGCCGGTGGTGGCGCCGTACATCGCCCCCAGCATCGCGACTTTCGCCTCTGCCCTGGTCGAGACGGTGCCGCGTTCGACGATCCCGCTGTACAAGTCCTGGCCGCGCGCGGCCGCCGCCAACGCGAGATCGCGGCTCATCGCCGCAAGCACGCGCGGCTCCAGCTGCGCCACGTCGGCCACGACGAAGGTCCATCCCGGATCGGCACTCACCGCCGCACGCAGGCGACGCGGGATCTGCAGGGCTCCCCCGCCCGACGACGCCCAGCGACCGGTGACCACGCCCCCGGGGATGTACACGGGTCGAAAGCGGCCGTCGTGCACCCACTCCTCCAGCCACGCCCACCCGTTCGCCGTCAGCAGCCGCATCAGCGCCTTGTAGCGCAGCAGCGGTTCGACCACCGGATGCTCGTACTCGCGCAGCTCCCACTTGCCCGTGCTGCGCGCGGGAACCCCGATGCGATGCAGGCTGCGCAGCAGCTTGGGCGGTGAGTCCAGCGACGCCTTCTCGTCGCCCAGCAGGCTCCGCACCGTGGCTGCCGCCTCAGCGATCCGCGACGGCACCCCTCCCCCCGCGGGTCGCGCGCCGAGCACGTCGGTGAGGATCGCCTCGTGCGCTGCGGCATCCCACGGCAGCCCTGCCGCGGTCATCTCGGCCGCCACGAGCGCCCCGGCCGACTCCGCCGCGCACAGCAGGTCGAGCCGGCGCGGGTCGGTGGAGCCCGCGGTGGCCGCCCACTGCCGGCGCAGCTCCGCCAGAGCGGCATCCGCACCGCCCGGCAGCCCTGGCCGCCCGGGGGGCGCCTCGTCGAGATCGAACAGCGTCGCCGGCGCCGCGCCGGCGACCGCCGCCGGAGGCGCATCCCACTCCTGTGCCGCGCGCAGGTCGCGGGCAGCTGCGTCCGCGTCGGATCCGTTCGGCACGAGGGCGCTGTCGCGCAGGATCGCATGACACAGCCGCAGGTCGCGGCACCGGCCCACCCGGATGCCGGCGGCCAGCAGCATCGGATAGACGCGCGCGGTGTCGGCCCAGACCCATCGGATCGCACCCGTGGCCCCCGCGTCGCTCTCACGCCGTTGCACGTGAGCGGCAAGCTCCACCCGGGGCACGGACTGCCTGGCGCGCACGGCGTGTTCCGGGTCGAGGGTGATGATCGTCGCCGTGTCGCCGTCGAGTCCGACGACGGCCCAGACAGGCGGTGCGTTCACCGCCCGCTCGGGGCGCGCATCACAGCCCGGACTCCTCCGTGCGCACGAGGATGCAGCCGCATTCGGGGCAGGTGACGACCTGATCGGCCGGTGCCTGGCGCACGGCTGCCAGATCGGTGCCGGAGAGCACCATGCGGCATCCTTCGCAGGTCTGCCGGCGCAGCAGCGCCGCGCCGATGCCGCGCGCGGCGAGCCGCTCGTACATCGCCAGCAGGTCGGCGGGCACGTCGGATGCCAGCGCCGCACGGTCGCGCCGGGCCGCATCCAGCCGGGCCGTCGCACCGGCGACCTCGGCCTTGCCTTCGGCGCTCAGCTGCGCGCCCTCGGCGTTGATCTCGCCGATCAAGGACTCCTGCGCGGCGACGTCCGTGTCGGCCTGCTCGAGCTTCTCCATCAGCTCGAGCTGTGTGTCTTCGAGGTCTGCCTTCCGGCGCGCGAGTGAGGCCAGTTCGCTCTCCAGCCCCTGGGCATCCTTGGGACTGGACACCGTCTGCAGCCGGTCGAGGTCGCGCTCGCGTCTCGCGTCGACCACGGCGACATCCGCTTCGACCCGACCGAGCTCGGCGCGAAGGTCGTCACGCGTGCCCTGACGGGCAGTGAGCTCGGGGGTGAGCTCTTGACGCCGGGCTATCAGCTCCCGCACGCGCGCCGCCTGGGACGGGTTCGTGCGAGCATGCTCGGCTTGGCGGATGCGGGCGTCGAGATCGGCCAGATCGAGCAGGCGGATCTGATGTGCAGGCTGAGCGTTCACGTGGGCCCTGCCGGGTTCGAACCGACGACATCCACGGTGTAAACGTGGCGCTCTACCGACTGAGCTAAAGGCCCGCGCCGCAAGTCTACGAGAGATGCGCCGACCTGATGGCCGATAGGCTGGAGCGCGGTGTGTCCGCGCACCCGCCGCACGAAGAAAGGTCGCGATGATCAGCGAGAAGGCGCCCACGGGCAAGGCCGAGACGCTCGTCTGGCTGCGACGGATCTCGGGCGATCTCGCAACGGCCACGATCAACCGGCTTGAGCAGACCCTCCCGTGGTACGCAGAAATGCCTCCGGCGCGCCGCTCGGCGGTCGGGCTGGTGGCCCAGGCCGGCATCACCTCGTTCATCCATTGGTACGAGGACCCGAACTCCACGCCGTGGATCGCGTCCGACATCTTCGCCGCCGCACCGCGCGAGCTGCTGCGCAGCGTCAGCCTCACCCAGACCCTGCAGCTGATCCGAGTCACCGTCGAAGTGACCGAAGAGAAGGTCACCGGGCGCGGTGAGCACCTGCGCGAGGCGATCCTGCTCTACTCGCGCGAGGTCGCCTTCGCCGCCGCCGACGTCTATGCCCGGGCCGCCGAGGCACGCGGCCTGTGGGACGCGCGTCTGGAAGCCCTGGTGGTGGATTCGATCCTGACCGGCGAGACCGACGAAGAGCTGCCCAGCCGCATCGCCGCCCTGGGCTGGCACGGGCACGGCGAGGTGGCGGTGCTCGTGGGGACCACTCCGCCGCAGTTCGACGTGGACCAGCTGCGACGGACGGCGCGCAAGCTCGGCGTCGACGTGCTGATCGGCGTGCAGGGCTCCCGACTCGTCCTGGTGCTCGGCCGCGCGCACGCGCCCGGACGTGCGGACGAGACGGCGGACCAGCTGCCGTTCGTGCAGATCGTGCAGCACCTCGAGCCGGGTTTCGGCAGCGGCCATCTGGTGCTCGGGCCCACGGTGCCCGCCCTCGTGGACGCCGGGCAGAGCGCACGCGCAGCACTTGCCGGCTTCGCCGTCGCACGGTCGTGGCGGCATGCACCGCGCCCCGTCGAGGCCGACGACCTGCTCCCCGAACGTGCGCTGGCCGGCGACCCTCTGGCCAAGCAGACTCTCGTCGAGAAGGTCTACCGGCCGCTGCAGGCGCACAGCACGGACCTTGTGACGACCCTGTGGAGCTATCTCGACAACGGCCGTTCGCTGGAGGCGACGGCGCGCGAGCTGTTCGTCCACCCCAACACCGTCCGCTACCGCCTCAAGCGCGTCTCTGAAGTCATCGGATGGGATGCCACGGGGCCACGCGAGGCGCTCATCCTGCAGACCGCCCTCATCCTCGGCGCGATCGGAACGGACGCGACACGCCGACGGAACCCCTCCGCGCGCCGTCCGCGTTGACCGAAGCTGTGCTACGCACACAAACGATTCGCGGATTCTTGTGTCGTCTCCGCCAGTTGGACGTCCTCGGGTTTGGCAGGATGGGATGGTGATCATCGCCGTCTTCCCCGGCCAGGGCTCGCAGACCCCCGGCTTCCTGGCCCCGTGGCTCGAGTCCGAGGTCGCCCGAGAGCGCCTGCAGGCCTTCTCCGATAAAGCACAGGTCGACCTCGTCGCCGCCGGCACCTCGTGGGACGCCGATCGCATCCGCGACACGAAGATCGCCCAGCCCCTCATCGTGGCGGCGAGCCTGCTCTCGTACGCCGCACTGATCGAGCGCGCGGGCACCCGACCGCAGGGCGTCGCCGGACATTCCGTCGGCGAACTCGCAGCGCTCGCCGCCGCCGAGGTGATCTCCAGCGATGAGGCGCTGCGACTGGTGGGCATCCGCGGACGGGCGATGGCGGATGCCGCGGCCGTGGCGCAGACCGGCATGAGCGCGATCGTCGGCGGTGACGAGCAGGACGTGCTCAGCGCCCTCGAGAAGCATTCGCTGACCCCGGCGAACTTCAACGGCGGCGGGCAGATCGTCGCTGCGGGCGCCCTGGGCGATCTGGCCGAACTCGCCGCCTCACCGCCGCGCGGCACTCGGATCATCCCGCTGAAAGTGGCAGGCGCATTCCACACCGGCTATATGGCTTCCGCCGTCGACACCCTGCGCACCGCGGCCGCCACGGTCGAGACATCCGACCCCACCGTGACCCTGTGGTCCAACCACGACGGATCCACCCTCACCCACGGACGCGCCGCGATCGACCGGATGGTCGCGCAGATCGCCTCGCCCGTACGCTGGGACCTCTGCATGGCGTCCTTCGCCGAGAACGGGGTGACCGGCATCATCGAACTGGCGCCGGCCGGCACTCTCATCGGGCTCGCCAAGCGCGCCCTGCGTGGAGTGCCCAGCGTGGCAGTGAAAACCCCCGACGACCTCGAGGCCGCCGCCAACCTGTTGACCGGAGACGCCGCATGAGTATCACGCTGAACCAGCCCACCGGGCCCGCGCACACCCGCATCTATGCGTACGGCGCAGCCCGCGGCGAGAACGTCATCCCCAACGACGACCTCATCGGACCCATCAATTCCAGCGACGAGTGGATCCGCCAGCGCACCGGAATCATCACGCGTGTGCGCGCGAACCACGACACGACCGCGATCGATCTGGCCACAGACGCGGCGCGTGAAGCCGTGGAGCGCTCAGGGGTGGCCGCCGACAAGATCGACGCGGTCATCATCGCCACGATCAGCAACCCCAAGCAGACCCCGTCGGTGTCGGCGATCGTCGCCGACCGCATCGGGGCCACGCCCGCCGCCGCGTACGACCTGAATGCCGCATGCGCAGGCTTCGCGTACGGTGTCGCGCAGGCCGATGCCCTGATCCGGGGCGGAGTTGCACACTACGCCGTCGTCGTCGGTGCCGAGAAGCTCAGCGACATCGTCGATCCGACCGACCGCAGCATCTCGTTCCTGCTCGGCGACGGGGCAGGGGCCGCCGTCGTCGGTCCCAGCGACTTTCCCGGAATCGCACCCACCGTCTGGGGATCCGACGGCTCGCGGGCCGGACTGGTCGGCATGAACAGCACACTGACCGAGTTCCGCGACGGCAAGGTGCCCTGGCCCACTCTGCGGCAGGAGGGCCCGAGCGTGTTCCGCTGGGCCGTCTGGGAGATGCTCAAGGTCGCCCGCAATGCGCTGGAGGTCGCCGGGGTCAGCGCCGACGACCTGACCGCGTTCATCCCGCACCAGGCGAACATGCGCATCGTCGACCAGTTCGCCAAGCTGCTCAAGCTGCCCGACACGGTCATCATCGCGAACGACATCGAGACCACCGGCAACACGTCTGCGGCATCCATCCCGCTCGCCGCGCACCGTCTTCTGCAAGAGCACCCCGAGGCATCGGGTGGGCTCGCGCTGCAGATCGGGTTCGGTGCGGGTCTGGTGTACGGCGCCCAGGTCGTCGTCCTCCCCTGATCGGCAGACGCCCGACTCTAGAATTGTCCACGGCCCTCGCACAAGGCCGGTGGGCCCGGAAGTGAACACCGCAACAAAGGAGCACGAAATGGCATTCACGAACGAAGAGGTCCTCGCCGGCCTTGCCGAGCTGGTCACGGACGAGACCGGCATCTCGGCCGACGAGGTCGCCCTGGAGAAGTCGTTCACCGACGACCTCGACATCGACTCGATCTCGATGATGACCATCGTCGTCAACGCCGAGGAGAAGTTCGGCGTGACCATCCCCGACGACGAGGTCAAGAACCTCAAGACCGTCGGCGACGCGGTCACCTTCATCTCGTCGAACCAGGCGTGACGCCTTCCGGTGGGGGCACAACGCCCCCACCGCCCAACCCACCTACCGAGGAATCCCACATGAGCACGTCCCGCATCGTCGTCACCGGCATCGGCGCCTCGTCCCCCCTGGGGGGCACCGCGCCCGAGAGCTGGTCCGCCCTGCTGAACGGAGTCAGCGGCACCCGCACCCTCGAGCACGAATGGGTCGAGAAGTACAACCTGCCGGTCACATTCGCCGCCGAGGGCGCCGTCCGACCCGACACCGTGCTGGCACGCCCGATGGCCAAGCGCCTGGACCCCTCCTCCCAATTCGCGATGGTCGCCGCGATGGAGGCCTGGGCGGATGCCGGCGCACCCGAGGTCGACCCCGACCGACTCGGCGTCGACTTCGCGACCGGCATCGGCGGCCTGTGGACGCTGCTGGATGCCTGGGACACTCTGCGCGAGAAGGGGCCGCGTCGGGTCATGCCCATGACGGTTCCGATGCTGATGCCGAACGCTGCCGCCGGCAATCTCTCGCTCCACTTCGGTGCCCGCGCCTTCGCACGCACCGTCGCCAGCGCCTGCGCATCCAGCACGGAGTCGATCGTCAACGCGTTCGAACACCTGCGGGCGGGACTGGCCGACGTCGTGATCGCCGGCGGCACCGAGTCGGCGATCCACCCGCTCACGATGGCGGCGTTCGCCTCGATGCAGGCTCTCTCGCGCCGCAACGACGACCCCGCCCACGCCTCCCGCCCGGCCAGCATCGACCGCGACGGCTTCGTCATGGGTGAGGGCGCCGCGGTACTGGTGCTCGAGACCGAAGAGCACGCGAAGGCACGCGGGGCGAAGATCTACGCGGTCGTGGTGGGCGGCGGCGTCACCGCGGATTCGTATCACATCACCGCGAACGACCCCGACGGTCACGGGGCCGCCCGCGCGGTGCGTCTGGCGCTGGAAGTGGCCGATGCCTCACCCGACGACGTGACGCACATCAACGCGCACGCGACCTCGACTCCGGTCGGCGACCCGAACGAGTACAGCGCACTCAAGCAGGTCTTCGGTGACCGGATCGACGAGATCCCGGTCTCGGCGACCAAGGCGTCCACCGGCCACCTGCTCGGCGGCACCGGCGCCCTCGAGGCGGTCTTCACGATCCTCGCGCTGCGCGAGCGGCAGGCGCCGCCCACGATCAACCTGACCACACAGGACCCCGAGGTGCCGTTCCGTCTGTCGGGGTCGACGATCCCGCTCGGCGACGGCGACCAGCTGGCCATCAGCAACTCGTTCGGATTCGGCGGACACAACGCGGTGGTGGCCTTCACCACGGCATGACCCTCTGATGCACGAAAGACGCCCCGCTGGAAGCCTCAGCGGGGCGTCTTTCGTGTATCGGGCGGGATTCGCGGTCTCAGTCTCCGGGATGAGGTCCGTCGGGACAGTGGCCTCCGATGACCGGTAGTGGCGCCTGCGCCGCCCGAGGTCTCTCACATGTGTCAGCCCACCTTGTGCAGCCAGACGACGGGGGCATCATCCGAGGCGTGACGGAACGGCTCGAGCTCCTCGTCCCATGCGGCCCCCAGCGCGACCTGGAGTTCGCGCTCGAGCTCGAAGACATCGCCGGCTGCGACATCCATCGCGTAGCGCAGCCGGTCCTCGCCGATGACCACGTTGCCCGCGGCATCGGTCTGCGCATAGTGGATGCCGAGGCCCGGCGTGTGCATCCAGCGACCGCCGTCGTTGCGCGCCGAGGGGTCCTCGGTGACCTCGAAGCGCAAATGCTCCCAGCCGCGCATGGCGGTGGCCAAGGCCGCACCGGTGCCGGCGGGACCTTCCCAATAGAACTCGGCACGCCGCGCACCGGCGAGCACCGGCTGGTCGGTCCACTCGAAGCTCGTCGCACGCCCGAGTGCGCGTCCCACCGCCCACTCGAGGTGAGGGCACAACGCGCGTGGCGCGGAGTGGATGAGTATCACTCCACGCGCCTGTGTCGTCGCCATGGTCTCTCCGTTTCGTCAGGTACGTCTTCCCCTACGACCTGACCGGATTGCGCCCCGGCGGCGTGCTGTTCGGTTGTCTGCGGCCATTATCGCCGGTGCGCGGCGCAATCACAACCCTGTCATTCGCGTGTCGGCGGGCTGCGGCGCCCCGCACACGACGAGGGGGCTCCCGACCCGATGTCGAGAGCCCCCTCCTGCGGTCTCAGCGGATCACGCCTCGCTCATGGCGCGCACCTCGGCCTGGCCCTTGGCGGCGTAGTACGCGGCACGGGCGGCGTCCTTGCGCGCCTGCTCCACATAGCCGGCGTCAAGGATCGCCTGGTCGACTTCGACGCTGTCGACGTGGTTGCGGCCGTTGTACTTCTCGATGTAGGCATCCAGTTCGGGACCACTGGTCCACGACGTGATCAGGTTGTAGCGGGGCTCACTGCCCAGGTGCGTGGTGGCGTGCCACAGGCGCTGCGTGTCGATGATCAGCTGCGCACCGGCCGGCAGCGCGATGCGCACCTCGCCTTGAGGGTCGGTGCGGTTCTCGCGCAGGACGAAGAAGCTGTCCTTGTCGTCGGTGAGGTTGAAGAAGCCGCGAACGACCCAACCGGTGCCATCCGGGTTCAGCCGGTTGTTGTCGTCCTGGTGCAGGTTGTACAGGCAGTCGCCGTAGGGGGTCGGCTGCAACTCGATGACGCGGCAGCGGCCGACGTTGGCACCCGGCTCCTGCGCACGGCGCGTGAGGTTCGGCGCCTTGGCCACCTGCGCATCGATCCACACGCCGTCCTTGTCGGTGCGCGGCGGCTTGTGGTTCCAGAAGCCGTTGCACTCGATTTCGCCCTTGGCGCTGGCCAGCGGTGCGAACCGTGTGTCACCCGACGACTTCCAATCGACGTACTCGATGTCGAGCCACTCCTGGGGATCCAGCGCCTGGTCGTAGCTGTCGAGGACGACGTATCCGGTCTCTTCGAGAGCCGCCGACTTGATGTAACCCATGATGAGAATCATGCCTTTCGTAGGGGGCCAGCACGTTTTAACAGGCCCGACTTAGGCAAGCCTACCTCCGGGGTCTGAGCCCGCCCAGGGCGCGTCGCCGTGAATAAGCGGCCGCCCCATCGTGCCGCCGTGGCGGCCCGTGAGAGCCCGAATAGAGTAGAGCGGGCGCGTGCACGCGCCGCCGCCTGACCGGAAGAGTGATGACAGCACGATGACAGCAATGGGCAGTGCCACGAACGTCGACGCCACCGCCGTGAACACCATCGCGTGGCTTTCGCAGCCGCAGACCACGATCGTGGTGCCGGTGTATCAGCGGCAGTACCGCTGGGACATCGGCGGGTGCGAGCAGCTGCTGGCCGACGTGCGGGCAGCCGCCGACAGCGACACGCGGGCGATGCACTTCATCGGGTCGATCCTGTCTGCAGCCGCACCCCGTTCGGACGCGGCCGATCTGGTGCTGATCGACGGACAGCAGCGCGTGACGACCCTCATGCTGCTGATCGCAGCCCTGCACCACACGGTGCGCGAGAGTGACCCTGCGCTGGCCGACGATCTGGCACGCGTCCTCGTGCGCACCGATGACCCGTCGCGCACCAAACTGCGCCCGCACCGCGAATGGGCCGACGTCTTCGAAGACGTCGTGCTCGACTGGCGCCCTTCGGACCGCGACCGCACGGAGTCCCGGTTCGATGACAACTACGCGTTCTTCCGCAGCCAGGTCGGCCCAGAAGACGTGCAGCGTGTGTGGCGCGGCATCCAGAAGCTGGAGCACGTGTCGATCACTCTGCGCGCCGGTGCGAATGCGCAGCAGATCTTCGAGAGCCTGAATTCGACCGGCGAGCCGCTGCGCGACCACGAGCTGATCCACAACTACATCCTGATGGGCCTCTCGCACGCGCAGCAGACACAGGTCGAAGACGAGTTCTGGCTGCCCATCGAGCGCGCCACCGGCGAGCAGATCGCCGGCTTCTGGCGCCACTACCTCATCATGACCACCGGCCGCGAGATGACAGTGGCCGGTGAGCGCGGCGTCTACGACGCCTTCCGCGCCCAGGTGCCGCGGGTCGATTTCGCCACGCTGAAGGAGCGGGCCGCCGAGTGGCTCGAGTATGCCGAGGCCTACCGGGTGCTGCTGGACCCGTCACAGGAGCAGGATGTCGAGATCTCGCGGCAGCTCACATATGTGAACACGTTCGGCCGGGGCATGTATCCGCTCGTGCTGCGTGCCTACCGGCAGTGGTCACATGGCGAGCTCAGCCGCACCGGGCTGATCGCGGTGCTCGAGCACGTGCAGGCGCTGCTGCTGCGCCGCGAGATCGTCGGCATCCCCAACGAGCGGCTCGTGGCCCGGCTGTGCCGCGCGGGCGAGGCCGGGGCACAGGATCTGCTGCACGCCCTGTCGCGCATCACCCCCTCGGATGAACGAATCCGTGTCGCGCTGCGGTACGGCGACCTTCCGCACGCCGCGTATGTGCTGGGCAGGCTGGCCGGTGCCCAGAGCCCGGTCGGTCTGGAGGTCGAGCAGGTCTTTCCGCTTGCCCCGTCGGACGAGTGGACCGGCGGCGGCACGCGCACCTGGAAGGACCTCACCGACGACGAGCAGAACAGCTTCCGGGCCCTCGCGCAGACCCTCGGCAACCTCACGCTGCTCGAGCAGCCGCTCGCTGAGCAGGCGTTCGCGGCATCTTTCCCCGACAAGCGCGAGGCGTACGCCCGCAGCACCATCTCGCTGACCCGTGATCTCGCCGAAACCGAGGTGTGGAGCACGGCGGCCATCGCCGCCCGCACCGCCGCGCTGACCGACGCGCTGCTGCAGATCTGGCAGCGGCCGCTGACGACGCTGATCGACGACGACGGCCTCACCCCCGTGCTCGATGCCAAGCGGCGGCGCGGGTGGCCGCGCGGCTGGGAGCGCGAGTTCGCCTATGTCGAATACCGCGGCGAGCACTGGGAGGTGTACGACGTGAAATACCTCTTCAATCGCATCTTCCGGCGCTTGTGGGCCGACTCCCGCGCCGACGTCGTCGCCTACAGCGCGCGTCACGGCGGGCCGATCTTTTCGGCCAAGGCCTGGAACGGCCAGTGGGACGACCTCGACGACGCCAACTTCCTCTACATGGGATGGGACTCGAAGTACATGCTCACCGCCGTGCAGGGAGTGCTCGACGAGGCAGGCCTTGCCCCTGAAGTGTTCATCAAGTACTCGTACATCGGGGCGGCGATGTAGCCATGCGCCTGGGCTACACGGCACAGCAGGTACGCGACGCCGAGGCGCCGCACTTGGCCGCCGGCGAGCCTCTCATGGCGCGAGCGGCGGCGGCAGTGGCCGCAGCGGTGCGCGATCTCCTCGCCGTCCGCGGCGGCGTCCCCGGCCGGGTCCTGCTGCTGGTGGGGTCGGGCAACAACGGCGGCGACGCCCTGTTCGCCGGGGCGGAGCTGGCCGGGGGCGGATGCCGCGTCACGGTCGCCGAGCTCGGCTCGCGCACCCACGAGGCCGGGCTCGCCGCAGCCCTGGACGCCGGGTCGCGAACCGTGTCTGCGTCTGACATCGTCGCCACCGCAGGCGACACCGACGTCATCGTGGACGGCATCCTAGGGACCGGCGCCGTCGAGAGCCCCGCGCTGCGCGGTGTCGCCCGCGATATCGTGGCCGAACTTCTGCCGCTGCTCGGTCGACCCGACGCCCCCGCTGTCGTCGCGGTCGACATCCCCAGCGGCATCCACCCCGACGACGGCTCGGTGCCCGAGCCGGCAGTGCTGCCCGCCGATGTCACCGTGACCTTCGGCGGCTACAAGGCCGGCCTGCTGCAGGGACCCGGCGCCCGATTTGCGGGCGACGTGCGGCTGGCTGCCATCGGCATCGAGGATGACCTGGCCGCCGTGGAACCAGCCGTCCGCGTACCCTGACCGCGCCCGTTCAGGACGCACCGCCCGCTTCTGCCGCCGGCAGCGGATCGACCGCGATGGTCACCGACTTCACGCGAGTGTAGGACTCGAGCGCTTCCGCACCGTTCTCACGCCCCCACCCGGAGGCTTTGACGCCCCCGAAGGGAACGGCCGCGTCAAGCATCGCCCATCCGTTGACCCAGATGATGCCGGCGTGAAGCGCATTGGCAACACGATGCGCACGGCTGATGTCGGTCGTCTGAACGCCGGCGGCCAGACCGTAGTCCGTGCTGTTGGCCAGTGCTACCGCTTCTGACTCCGTGTCGAACGGCTGCACCGTCAAGACGGGGCCGAACACCTCCTCCTGGATGGCGCCGGCATCATTGTCCAGCCCGGCGATGACGGTGGGTGCGTAGTAGAAGCCGCCGTCGAGATCGATGCGTTCACCGCCGGCGGCAATGGTTCCGCCCGCGGCGACGGCATCGCCCACCATCGCTTCGACGCGCTCGAGCTGTGCTGCGCTGACCAGCGGCCCGATCACCGTTCCGTCCTCGCCGGGGCGGCCGAGCGGCACGTGGGTGACGGCATCGGCAAGGATGCCGACGACGGTGTCGTAGATCGGGCGCTCGACCAGCAACCGCGGTGCAGACATGCAGAACTGCCCCGTGTTGAAGACGAAGCTGTTGATCACAGTGCCGATCACCTTGTCGAGGTCGGCGTCGGCGAAAACGATGTTCGCGGCATTGCCGCCCAACTCAGCCGCCACCGGTTTGAGGAGCCGCCCTGCGAGCGACGCCACCTCGCGCCCGACCTTCGTGGACCCGGTGAACGCGATCATGTCGACGTCGGGGTGGCGTACCAGCGCCTCGCCGAGGTCGGACCCAGCACCGGTGATGAGGTTGTAGACCCCATCGGGCACCCCGGCCTCGGCGAGGATCTCGGACATCAGGATCGCACTCAACGTCGTCAGCGGAGATGGCTTGTGGACCATCGTGTTGCCCACGGCGAGTGCCGGCGCGATCTTGGAGCTGGACAGGATCAGCGGGAAGTTGAAGGGACTGATCGCCCCGACGACACCTCGTGGTTCGCGACGCGTGTAGGCGAACGCCGGCAGCGGCGTGTCGCGCACGGAGCCGTCGACGTGCGGCGCAAGCGTGGCATAGTACTCGAACAGGTCAGCCGAGTTCGGAACGTCGATCATGCGCGTGAACAGAATCGGCTTGCCCACATCGAGGCTCTCGGCCTGCGCAAGCTCTTCCAACCGTTCCCGCATGAGGGATGCGACCCGCAGCAGCACCCGCGAGCGTTCCCGGCCGGACAGCCCCGACCAGCGGCCGGCGTCGAACGCCGCACGCGCAGCGGCCACCGCGGCGTCGACATCGCTCGTCGACGCGGCCGCGACCTCGCCGACGCGTCGCCCGGTCGATGGGTCGATCACCTCGAGACGTCCGCCCTCTGCTGGTGCGACCCAGCGACCCCCGATGAACAACTCCGTGCGGAACGCCCGTGCAGCCGTGGCGATCTCGGCATCGGTACTCGACATTTTCTCTCCTTCGAGAAGCGGCGCGGGCAGCACGACCGTCCGACGTGTCGGCCGCGGTGGTTGTGGGCAGTCTAGCCAGTGGGATGCGTGGCAGGGTCAGGTTGCGCAAGCCCGGCCTCTCCCCCGTGCGCGTGACAACGGGCCGAGAAACCGGAGCCTCACCGGCAAGCGCGATGTACCGTGGGCATGACGGGGCCGGCACCCGGCACCACAGAGCTGTGAAAGAAGTTCCATCATGGGCAAGTTCATCATTCAGCCGCACGGCCGGCTGCAGGAATGGGTCGCCGAGGAGCACGGCTATTTCACCGATGAAGGCCTCGACTACGAATTCGCCGAGGAGTGGTTCGCCGGTGCCTCACGCACCACATCGACGGTGAAGGCCGCCGACAGCGCCCCCACGGAGTTCAAGAGCGGCGCGCTCGAAGACATGGAGAAGGGTCGCGCCTGCGACGTCTCGGCCGCCTGCCACTGGGCGGTCAATGATGCGGCCAGCCATCAGTCCAACGGCAAGCTGTGGGGATCGGCGTACTCGGTGTCTCCGGCGGGGATCTTCGTGGCGCCCGACTCTGCCCTGCACTCCCCCGAAGACCTGGCCGGCGTGCCGGTCGCGGTCGGGTATCACTCGGGGAGCCACTACTCGGCAATCCAGGCTCTGGCCGGCTTCCTGGAGCGCGACCAGATCGCCACGACCTTCGCCGGGTTCCCGTACGACCGGGTGCGGCTGATGATGCGCGGCGAGGTGGAGGCTGCGAACGTGTTCGGGCCGCAGTACTACCTGCTCGAGCAGCTCGGCTTCCGCAAGCTCGTCGACACCACCTTCATGATGGGCTTCTTCGTCTCCGACGCGGCCGACCACGACGACACGCAGGCGTACTTCCGCGCGCTGGAGCGCGCGCAGCGCGACATCGACCTGGAACAGGAACGGTACCGCAAGTACTGGCTCAAGGAGATGCCCGAAGACCTCGCACAGATCGCCGACGTACGTCGGTTCGGCCCCGGCGAGCGCATCGTCTTCCAGACCTACACGCGGGAGATGTACGACGCCACTCAACGCTGGATGAAGAGCTGGAATCTTCTGGACCTGGACCTGACTGAGGACAGCGGGTACGCGAGATCCGTGCTGCTGTGAGCAGGCCGCCCGGTCCCCGTCGCCCGACCGCGCCGGCGCCGGGGAGGATCTCTCGGTGGGGCGGGTGGGACTTGAACCCACGATCGTCGGGTTATGAGCCCGCTGCCTTCACCAGCTTGGCCACCGCCCCCTGCACATTCCTGCGCGTTAGAGCCTATCGTGGCGTTAGAGCCTATCGTGACAGCGCAACGATACTGCGACCGGGCGCAGTCAGGCCTTCGGCTTGCCGTCCGATGTTCCGTGACTGCCCCGGCGGATCGGCAGCTCCTGGCTGTCGCTGATCACCTGCGGGTGGTTGCGAGCGAGCGAGAACACGCCGTAGACCGCGATGGCACCCGCCACCCCGAACCCGAGGAAGGCCCACACGTTCGCCGTCGCGGCCTCTTTCAGCACGGTCAGGCCGATCAGCACCGCGACCATCGGGTCGACGACGGTCAGCCCCGCCACCACGAGGTCGGGCGGACCGACCGAGTACGCCGTCTGCACGAAGTACGCGCCCAGCGCCACAGCAGCCAAGAGCCCTACGACGCACAGCACCGTCAACCAGTCGAACATCGACGCCTGGATCCTGCTGATCACGATCTTCGCGAGCGTCGCGACGAACCCGTACAGCACGCCCGAGGAGATGATGTAGAACAGCGGATGCGCGCGCCTGCGGACGAGCACCCATGTCACCGCGAGCCCCGTGAGCACGACCACGAGCATGCCGACGACGATGAGCAGTTCGAGATCGGTGACCGGGGTCTCGGTCGCAACGAATGCGGCGATCGTGACGAAGATGAAGATGCCGCCCACGCACGCGATGATCGCGCGCACCGACTGTTTGGTCGGTTTGTGTCCGCTCACCCGCGCGTGCAGCAGCGTCGTGATCACGAGCGAGACCGCCCCCAGGGGCTGCACGAGGATCAGCGGTGCGAACACCAGCGCCGTCAGCTGGCAGACGATCGCAAGGCCCAGCATGAGCGTTCCGACCACCCATGATGGGCGGCGCAGCAGCGCCAACAGCTGCTTGCCGGTCAGGCCGGAACTGCCGCTGCTGGGAGTGAGCCGTTCGACCTTCGTGACACCACGGTGCTGATACTGCGCGCCGAGCGAGAGGAACACGGCGCCCAGCAGCGCCAACGGAATCCCGATCAGGATCGCCGGATCGCGGAAGACGCCGACCAACTGGTCGGTCACGTCGTTCAGCGGCAGGTCCGTCGCGATCACCCTTCGACATTACCGGCGGTGCGTCGTCGGTAGGCTGAAGACGTGGCCATTCTGCCGATCCGCATCATGGGCGACCCCGTGTTGCACTCCCCTGCCGCCGAAGTGGACGAGATCACCGACGAGGTCCGCCAGCTCGTCCGCGACATGTACGAGACGATGGATGCCGCTCCCGGTGTGGGGCTGGCCGCCCCGCAGGTGGGGGTTTCGCTTCGACTGTACGTGTACACGTACCAGGACGACGACGGCCGTCCCTGGCGCGGTGTGGTCATCAACCCGGTGCTGTGGATGAAGCCCACCGAGCCCGGCTCCCCCGACCCGGATGAGGAGTCGGAAGGGTGCCTGTCATTCCCCGGCGAGCGCTTCCCGCTGCGGCGGTCGGAAGAAGTGCTCGTCACCGGCATCGACCTCGATGGCTCACCGGTGCGCATCCAGGTGGAGGGCTGGCGTGCCCGCATCATGCAGCACGAGTTCGACCATCTCGATGGCGTGCTGTACATCGACCGACTCAGCGACAGCGACTGGAAGACGACGCAGAAGATCGCCCGCAAGCGCGGCTGGGGACGGCCGGGCGTGTCGTGGACGCCCGGAGTGGACGACCTCGACGCCTGAGGACGCTCAGCGCTTGCGCGGCTTGTCCTGAGCCGACCTCGGCGGGTTGACCGTGACATCGAGCCGTTCCTGGCCGTCCAGCGACGACCAGCGCGCTGCTGTCCCCTTGGCCGCGTGCGACGACCCGCGAACGGCCCGCTCGTCTGCCCAGCTGTTCAGGCGGTGTCCGGCGTGCCCGCGCACGTGTTCGAGCACGACGTCAGGCAGCCCGTGCGCGCGCCGGTCGTCGCGCTCGACGATGAGATCCTTGAGGATGTCGACATTCTTGGTGGGCGCGCCGGTGCTGGTCTTCCAGCCTCGCCGGGCATGGGCATCCATCCACGACGAGTAGGTGTCGATCGCATATTTCGAGTCGGCCTGCACCGTGAGGTTCTCGACGTCGCGATGATCGCGGATCGCGTTGAGCAGGGCCAGCAGCTCGCCGATGTTGTTCGTCCCCTGCGGCAGCGCCCCTGCGGCCCAGTGGCCGTCCTCGCCCACCCATGCCCAACCGGTGGGACCGGGATTGCCCGAGCACGCGCCGTCCGTCGCAACCGTGTAGCTCTCGATGGTCGTCCCCCTGCCTGCATCCGCCTGTGACTGCCACAGGTCCGACTCACCAGCCTATCCAGACGTGCGCGATCCGCCGGGCAGGCCCGATGGCCTCTCGGCCGTGGCAGGCTGGAACCGTCGCAGATGTCACGCGAGACGGACGGAAACGCTCATGAGCCACCACGACCGACCCGGTGAGGAGCACGCCGCCGACACGTCGCACCGTGTCGAACAGCTCCAGACCGACGAGTGCTGGCGCCTGCTGCAGGGCGCCTCGCTCGCTCGGCTGGCCCTGCTCGACGCAGACGGCGCGCCGGAGATCTACCCGATCAACATCCAAGTCGTCCACGGCGCCGTCCTGATCCGATCGTCGTACGATGCGAAAGCCCGTGCACTGGCGGCGCATCCGAGGTTCGCGCTGGAGACCGACGGCGGCACCCTTCGCGTGCGTTGGAGTGTCATCGCCCACGGGACTGCAGAGGTGACGGCGAATGACATCGATGACGCGCCGGCGGCCGGCGGCGGCTCATGGTACCCGGGCGAGAAGTCGCACGTGATCCGGCTGACGGTTGAAGATCTCACAGGCAAGCGATTCCTCGTCCCAGTCACCGCCCGCACCGAAGGCGCCGATCAGGCACCGTCATCGTGACGCGGTGTCCTGCACACGGGTGACCCGCGCGGCCGCCTCAAGCCTGCAGGACCGACAGCGTATTGCCCGCGGGGTCGCGGAACCATGCGATGTCGGGGCCGCGGCCGCCGGCCCGCGCGATTCCCTTCTCGTCGGTGCCGAAATCGGGATCCTGATAGATCTTGGTCACCACGCCGCGGGCGTTCAGCTCGTCGACCGCGGCGTCGATGTCGTCGACCGGGAAGTTCAGGATCGTGAAGCTTGCCGGGCCATGGTCGGGCTTCGTGTAGACGAGCACGCGGGCACCGTCGCCGAGCACCAACTCGAGGAATCCCATGGCGTTCTCGTTCACCGTCAGCCCGAGCGTGTCGCCGTAGAAGGCCTTGGCCGCCGCCGCGTCATCGACGCTGAAGCCGCTGAAGGCCTTGTCAGGAGTGAATGCGTCCATGCAACCAGCATCCGCCATCATGGCCCGCCCGTCCAGCAGCCGAATGTGCTTCAGATGAGGCCGAGTGCTGCCACGGCGTCGCGTTCGGCGGACAGTTCTGCCACGGACCGGTCGATCCGGCCTCGCGAGAAGGCATCGATGTCGAGCGCGTCGACGATCCGCCAATGACCGCCGTCTGCTGTCGCCGGGAAGGATGAGACGAGCCCCTCGGGGATGCCGTAACTGCCGTCGGACGGCAGGGCCACCGACGTCCAGTCGCCCGCCGCTGTGCCCTGCGTCCAGTCGCGCAGGTGGTCGATCGCCGCGCTGGCCGCCGAAGCGGCCGACGACGCACCGCGCGCTTCGATGATGGCGGCCCCTCGTCCGGCGACGCCGGGGATGAAGTCCTGCTCGATCCACGTCCGCTCGAGTGCGACGGGTGCTCCGCGAACGAGCACATGGGATACGTCGGGGTACTGCGTCGACGAGTGATTGCCCCAGATCGCGAGCCGGGTCACGTCTGACACCTCCACGCCGAGGTGGGCGGCCATGCGGCTGCGTGCGCGATTGTGGTCCAGACGCGTCATGGCTGTGAAGCGCTCGGGCGGTACACTCGGCGCGTGCTTCATCGCGATCAGCGCATTCGTGTTCGCCGGGTTGCCCACGACGAGCACGCGGATGTCGTCGGCCGCGCCGGCCTCGATCGCCGAGCCCTGGGGGCCGAAGATCCTGCCGTTCGCCTCCAGTAGGTCGCTTCGTTCCATCCCGGGCTTGCGCGGGCGGGATCCGACGAGCAGGGCGATGTTGGCACCTTCGAACGCCGGCGTCGGATCGTCGGTGACGTCGATGCCCGTCAGAAGTGGGAACGCACAGTCGTCGAGTTCCATCGCCGTGCCTGCCGCAGCCTTCACCGCCGCCGGGATCTCGAGCAGGCGCAGGCGGATCGGCGTATCGGGACCGAGCATGTCACCGGCGGCGATCCGGAACACCAATGCGTAGCCGATCTGGCCGGCCGCGCCGGTGACTGTGATGGTGACGGGTGACCTCATGAGCGCGCCCTCCTCTGAGCCGACAGGACCCAGTCTGCACCGAGAGCAAGAAAAAGCCCCGAGGGTGGAGCCTCGGGGCTTTCGCTCCCCCACTTGGACTCGAACCAAGAACCTATCGGTTAACAGCCGATTGCTCTGCCAATTGAGCTATGGAGGAATGCACTCCGCGTTGCCGCGACAGCCTGACTATCGTAGCAAACTTCCGAGCGCGTTCACGACGCCAGGAGCCTCCGGTCGGCCCCGGCGCCGGGCGACCAGACGATGGCGTCCAGGCTGCGCCCGGCGGCCACGACGTGCCCAGATCGCAGCACGATGACGTCGGCGCCCAGTGCGGACACGGCATCTTTGTCGTTGCCGACAAGCAGCGTCGACATGCCGTAACCCGTCCGGCGACGCTGCACCGCACCCAGTACCGCACCGCGCGCTTCGACGTCGAGGTTGGCCACCAGATCGTCGGCGATGAGCACCTTGGGATCGAGCATGAGCGCCCTGGCCAGCGCCACGCGCTGACGCATGCCGGCACTGAGCTCGTAGGGAAATTTCGTCGCCGTGCCCAGGGGAAGCTTCAGCTCGTCGAGCAGGTGCGCGGTGCGCATCGCGAGTGCGCGCTTGTTCACACGGCGGTCACGGCTCGTGACGGGAGACCCGACGATCTCGTCCACCGTGAGTCGATTCGCGAGGCTCGCCCCCGACCCCTGGGCGAGGTAGCCCACGTGGTAGGTCAGCGCGCGATGGGCGCGCCCGGCGCGCCGAACAGGAATGCCCTCGACCCACGCTCCGCCGCCGATGACGGCAAGTCCGGCCTCGTCAGAGCCCGCGAGGACTGCCGCAAGGCTCGACTTGCCCGATCCGGTGGGTCCGAGAACCGCGAGAGTGCGTGCGTGCTCGAGCGTGAAATCAACACCGTCAACGACCCGGTTGGCAGCGCCGCCCCATGCGCCCGTGCGGGTCACCGACAGGTCGGTGCAGCGGATGGCGACCTCGGTGTCGCGGCGTCGGGACATGCCCTCATCTTGCCGTGTGCCCACCTCATCCGCCACCGCACACGGCGGCATCACTGGGAATCGGCCGCCAGGCGCTGTCGTTCGGCGTCGAGTTCGCGCAGTTCCAGTCTCACCGCACGCCCCTGCTCGCTTTCGGCGGGCACCCGTTGGATCGCGCCCAGAAGCTCGCGTTTGCGCGAGTCGATGGACCGCGTGACCAGGCGGCGGGCCAGATCCTGCGCCGAGACCGTGGCGTGGTCGTCGTCGCGGGCGGGGAACGGCCCGGTGAGCAGCTCGGCGGCCAGAGAGCGATAGGGCTCGCGCACCGCCGAGACGGCGTCGGCGGCCCACCCCGTGCGGCTGAGGTCCTCCACGGCTGCCACGCTCTGGCGGACCGCATCGAGGCCTGCATGCCGCATCGGCAGCTCGAGCGCGCGACGCCGCAGCTCGGGGTCGATACGGTGCCCGTACTGCAAGAAGCCCATCATCGCATCACGTTCGAGTGCGACCTCGGCCGACCGCGGCAGCGTGGCCAGAGTGACCCGCAGTTCGGGCTCGGGGGTGGATGCCGCAGCCTGCGCCGCGACCGCGCGCGGGGCGGCGGCATCCTTCTCGCTTCGCTGCTCGGCCCGCGCCGCCGACGTCACCGCGCCGTGCACCTCGCCGGTGTCCATGCCCAGCCGCCGGGCCAGGACCCGCTCGTATTCCCGGCGGAGTATGGGGTCGCGCAGTTCGGCCACGATCGGGGCGGCGGCGCGCAGACCGCCGATGCGCCCTTCCACCGTCGCCAGGTCGAAGCCTGCGATGCGCTGATCGATGACGAACTCGAACATCGGCGCCTTGGCGTCCATGAGCGCTCGCACGGCGCCGTCGCCGCGCTGCAGACGAAGATCGCACGGGTCGAGATTGTCGGGCGCGACCGCCACGAAGCTCTGCGCCTTGATGCCGCGTGTCGAGGCGAAGGCGCGCACCGCCGCCTTCTGACCGGCAGCGTCGGGGTCGAACGTGAAGACGACCTCGGCCGCGGCATCGTCTCCGATCACGCGGCGCAGGATTCCCATGTGGTCGGCGCCGAACGCCGTGCCGCACGTGGCAACCGCCGTGGTCACGCCGGCCAAGTGGCAGGCCATGACGTCGGTGTAGCCCTCGACCACGACGACGCGGCGAGGGTCGCCACGGGCGATGTCTCGTTTGGCGAGGTCGAGCCCGTAGAGCACATGCGTCTTCTTGTAGAGCGCGGTCTCGGGCGTGTTCAGGTACTTCGGGCCGTTGTCATCCTCGAACAGACGTCGGGCGCCGAAGCCGAGGGTCTGCCCGGTGATGTCGCGGATCGGCCAGACGACACGACCGCGGAACCGGTCGTACACTCCGCGCTGGCCCTGCGAGACCAGTCCCGCGTTGATGAGCTCTTCGCGGGTGAAGCCCTGCTTCGTCAGCTCGTCCATCAGGCCCGACCAGCCCTTCGGGGCGAACCCGACTCCGAAGTGGGCGGCGGCACCCGCGTCGAATCCGCGCTCGCCGAGAAAGCGTCGGCCGGCGTCGGCGGCCGGCGTCATCAGCTGCAGGCGGAACCACTCCGCCGCCGCCGCATTCGCCGCGAACAGACGGGTGCGGCCCGACATCTCGGGGGCGGGCCCGCCCTCTTCGTAGTGCAGCGTGAAGCCGATGCGGGCGGCCAGCCGCTCGACGGCCTCGGTGAAGGTCAGATGGTCCATCTGCCGCAGGAACGTGTAGACGTCACCGGACTCGCCGCACCCGAAGCAGTGATAGAAGCCGACCTGCGGGCGCACATTGAAGCTCGGGCTGCGCTCGTCGTGGAACGGACACAGTCCCTTCATCGACCCGATGCCGGCCGGTTTGAGCGCCACCCGCTCGCCGATCACGTCGGCGATGTTCACGCGGGCCTTGACCTCATCGATGTCGGCCTGCGCGATCCGGCCGGCCATCAGCGGCCCTCCACCGGGTCGAGGTGCCCGGGCGCCTGGATGCGCTGCGCCCGCTCGACGACCGGCTTGGATGCGGGGCTCCAGACCCCCAGGGATGCCGCATCCACCTCGCCGATCAGCCGCCCGTGCCACGCGATGGCCTGCTGGTCGGTCAGGCTCGCGACCTGGTCGACGACCACGCGCCGGGCTGCGGCATCCGACTCCGCCGCGGCGAAATCGCCGGCATACACCGACGAGAGCTCGTCGGGACGTTCACACAGCGCGTCGGCGAGCCGCTTGAGCACGCGGCGCTGCTCCTTGTAGAGCGCCTTGCGGCCTTCGATTGTGACCACGAAGGCTCCAATGATGCCTTTGAGCACCGCCATCTCGGCTTCGACCACGCGTGGTACGACCACGTGAGCCCGGTAGCGGGTCAGCACCGTTCCGGGGTAGGCGGCGCGCGTGGCGGCCGTCGCCGCCCGCGCGAACCGGCCGATCAGATCGCTGGTCAGGTTCTTCAGCCGCGCGAGGGCGGGACGGGTGCCGTCGAACGATGTCAGCCATTCGCCCAGCCCCGTGAGCCGGTACAGCGCGTCTTCGAGCTCGTCGCGGCGGAAGTCATAGCCCACCCAGGCCTGAATCGCGTCCAACAGACCCTCGTGCTCCCCCGGCGCCGTCAGCCGCGCGGGGTCGAGGTAGCCGTTGACGATCGCGTCCTCGAAGTCGTGCACCGAGTAGGCGATGTCGTCCGAGAGGTCCATCGCCTCGGCCTCGATGCAGCGCACCCGGCCGGGGGCGTCGGCGCGCATCCAGGTGAAGACGTCCTCGTCATCGCTGTACACGCCGAACTTCATGCGCCCGCCGGCGTCGGGCATCGGGCGGTCGGCCGTCCAGGGGTACTTGCACGTCGCATCCAGACTCGCCCGGGTGAGGTTCAGCCCGTAGCTCGTCCCATCGGGGCCGAGCACCTTCGGCTCCAGGCGGGTGACGATCCTCAGCGTCTGTGCATTGCCCTCGAACCCGCCGATCTGTTCGGCCCACTCGTTCATCGCCCGTTCGCCGTTGTGGCCGAAGGGAGGATGACCGAGGTCGTGGTTCAGGCACGCCGTGTCCACGACGTCCGGCGACAGCAGCAGCGCCGTGGCCAGCTCCCGTCCGACCTGTGCGACCTCGAGCGAGTGCGTCAGCCGATTGCGGGCGAAGTCCGCCGGCGAGGCAGGGCTCAGCACCTGGGTCTTCGCGGCGAGCCGCCGCAGTGCTGCCGAGTGCAGAACGCGCGCCCGATCGCGGGCGAAGTCGTCGCGCTGCGAGCGATGCCGCTCCCCGAAGAACCGTGCGGCATCCGCGTCGTCGTATCCGCTCGGCCGGCCCGGGGCGACCCCGACCGCGGACCCGCCCTCAACCACCACTCGTGTCGGCCTCCGACTCGGTCAGCGTCGACGCGTATGTGCCGATCTCGCGGGAATTCAGCCATCCCTCCGGCAGCACCGTGCGTTTGGGCGTGCCCGCACGTCCGCGCTGGCCTTCGGCCGGCTCGCCGGGGTACGGCGCGTCCAGGTCCATCTCGCCCAGCAGATCATCGATCTCTGCGAGAGAGGATGCCGTGGCCAGCCGTGCCCGCAGCTCGCCGCCGACCGGGTACCCCTTGAAATACCAGGCCACATGCTTGCGGATGTCGCGGCAGCCGCGGTCCTCGTCGTCGAAGAACTCCACGAGAAGCTCCGCGTGCCGGCGGAACGCCCGGGCGACGAATGCGAGGCTCGCGTCCACCGGCGCAGCCGATGCCGCCCCGGGCCGGCCGAGCGCACGGGCCAGATCGCCGAACAGCCATGGGCGGCCGAGGCATCCACGCCCCACAACGACACCGTCGCAGCCGGTCTCGACCATCATGCGTCGGGCATCGTCTGCCGACCACACGTCGCCGTTGCCGAGCACCGGAATGCTCGTGACGGTCTCTTTGAGCGTTGCGATGGCCGACCAGTCGGCGTGCCCGGAGTAGAACTGCGACGCCGTGCGCGCGTGCAGCGCGATGGCCGACACTCCTGCGTCTTCGGCGACGCGCGCAGCCTCGAGGTAGGTCAGGTGGTCATCATCGATGCCCTTGCGCATCTTGACGGTGACGGGGATGGGTCCGGCGGCGCGCACCGCCCTGGTGACGATGTCGCGGAACAGGTCGAGCTTCCACGGCAGCGCAGAGCCGCCGCCCTTGCGGGTGACCTTGGGAACCGGGCAGCCGAAGTTCATGTCGATGTGGTCGGCCCGGTCTTCGGCCACGAGCATCGTCACGGCGTCGGCGACGGTGGCCGGGTCCACACCGTACAGCTGGATGGAGCGCAGCGACTCGGACTCGTGGTGCGTGATCAGCCGCATCGTGGTGGCGTTGCGTTCGACCAGTGCCCGGGTCGTGATCATCTCGCTGACGTACAGCCCGGCGCCGTACTCGCGGCACAGGCGGCGGAACGCGGTGTTCGTGATGCCCGCCATGGGCGCCAGCACCACCGGCGCATCCAGCTCGATCGGGCCGATGCGCAGGGTCTGCGCGGGCACATGCACGGGGGCATGGGCGGGGGCGGTCAGAACACTCACCCGTCTATTCTCCCAGAAGCGCGGCCTGCGCAGACGGCACAGACGTAGCCTGGGGAATGTGAGCGATCAGAGTCCCCAGAACCTGCGCGAGATCCCTTTCAGCACCGCCGACGGCAGGGCCGCCTCGTTGAGCGACTTCGACGGCAAACTGCTGCTCGTGGTCAACGTCGCCTCCAAGTGCGGTCTGACCCCGCAGTACGAGCAGCTCGAGCAGCTGCAGCGCACGTACGGCGACCGCGGGTTCACCGTGCTCGGCTTTCCCTGCAACCAGTTCATGGGCCAGGAACCGGGCACGATGGAAGACATCCTCACCTTCTGCTCGAACACCTACGGCGTGACCTTCCCGGTCTTCGAGAAGATCAAGGTCAACGGGCCGCACGCTGCTCCCCTGTACAAGGCGCTGAAGAAGGCGAAGGATCCCGAGGGCAAGCACGGCCCGATCCGGTGGAACTTCGAGAAGTTCGTGCTGACGCCCGACGGCGAGGTGCACCGCTATCGTCCGCAGACCCGGCCGGACGACCCGGCCATCGTGCAGGTGATCGAGGCGAACCTGCCGCCTCAGGACTGAGCAGCCGCTGCGCGGTCCTGATCAGTGCTGTGCTCAGCAGCGCGGTGCTCGCCCCAGACCTGCTGGGTGATCTGCGTGAACGCCTCCGGCGGCTGCGCGCCGCTGACGCCGTATTTGCCGTCGATCACGAAGAACGGCACGCCGTTGATCCCGTATGACGCGGCCTGGGCTTGGTCGGCACGCACGTCGGCGAGGTAGCGGTGCGACTCCAGCGCGTCGCGGGCGGCTGCGGCATCCAACCCCGCCTCGCCGGCCAGCGCGACCAGATCGTCGACGCGACCGACATGACGACCCTCGGTGAAGTACGCCGACATGAGGCGCTCGGCCATCTCGTGCTGGCGCCCCTCGGCCTTGGCGAAGTGCAGCAGCTCGTGCGCCTTGACGGTGTTCGTGTGCTGCAGGATGTCGAAGCGGTACTCCAGCCCCGCCTGCGCCGCCACTCCGGTCACGCGGTCGAGCATGCCGCGCACGTTCTCACGGGACATGCCCTTGTGGCCGGTGAGATAGTCCAGTTCGTCGCCCTCGAAGTCGACCGGCGTGTCAGGCGAGAGCTCGAATGAATGGAACACCACCTGCACGTCGGGGGCGTCGTCGGCAGCGGATGCCTCAGCCAGCCCCTTCTCGAGATTGCGCTTGCCGATGTAGCACCAGGGGCAGGCGATGTCGGACCAGACGTCGATGGTGATGGGTTCAGTCACGCCGTGTACAACCCCCGTGCGGTCGGCTTCTATTCCGGCGTGGATGTCACAGGTCGGTGTCGGGTGTGTCCACCGCGCCGCCGAAGCGCCGGTCCCGACCGAGGTACAGGTCGATCGCGTGCCACAGGTCGGCGCGGGTGAAGTCGGGCCACAGCGTGTCGAGGAACACGAACTCGGCGTACGCCGACTGCCACAGGAGGAAGTTCGATGTGCGCTTCTCACCCGACGATCGGACGAACAGGTCGACGTCGGGCATGTCGGGCACATACAGCCGCCGCCGGATCAGCTTCTCGGTGACCGCCGAGGCGCGCAGCCGTCCGGCCGCCACATCGTCGGCGATCGAGCGCATGGCGTCGACGAGTTCGACGCGCCCGCCGTAGTTCACGCACATCGTCAGCGTGAGCACGTCGTTGTCGCGGGTGAGCTGCTCGGCGTACTGCAGTTCTCTGATCACCGATCCCCACAGTCGCGGCTTGCGTCCCGCCCACCGGATGCGCACACCCCACTCGTTCAGCTGATCGCGCCGGCGGTGCAGCACCTCGCGGTTGAACCCCATCAGAAACCGCACCTCGTCGGGAGAGCGTGCCCAGTTCTCTGTCGAGAACGCGTACACCGACAGGTGCTTCACGCCCGCCTGCACGGCGCCGGCCACGACATCCAGAAGGGACGCCTCGCCCGCCCGGTGCCCTTCGATGCGCGTGAGCCCCCGGCGATTGGCCCAGCGTCCGTTGCCGTCCATCACGATCGCCACGTGCTGCGGCACGGACCGGGCTGGCCAGTCCGGCGGGTAGAGGCCTGTCCAATCCAGCGGACGATAGGCGACGGCGTCCTTGTGCGTGTAGGGCTTGGGCGTCACAGGCGCGCTTCCTCCGGCCACACCGGCTCGTTCAGAACGTGCTGAAGCGCACGGATGCCGCGTTCCAGATGCCACTGCGCGTAGGCGGCGACCAGACCGGATGCCGCAGCGGTCGAGCCCGGCGAGGCGGCATCCACCACATCCCACTCCCCCGCGATCAGCGCCTGCAGCAGGTGCGTCGTGGTCAGGTCCACGCGCACGGCGCCCGCCGGCGCGCAGTTGCGGCACACGACACCGCCCAGCTGCGCCACGAAGGAGTCGTGCGGCCCGGGCAGTCCGCAGCGCGCGCAGTCGACGAGTCCGGGCGCCCAGCCCGACATCGACATCGCGCGCAGAAGATAGGAGTCCAGGATGCTGCGCGAAGCGTGGTCGCCGCGTGAGAGCGCGCGCAGCCCGCCCACCAGCAGCAGGTACTGCTGCGGGGTGGCTTCTGCCTCGTTGAGCCGGTCGGCGGTCTCGACCATGGCACTCGCGGCCGTGTACCGGTCGTAGTGCACGGCGATCTCGGCCCCGTAGGCGCCCAGCGAGTCGGCCTGCTGGACGATGTCGAGATTGCGTCCACGGTAGAACTGCGCGTCGGCGACCATGAAGGGCTCGAGTCGCGCGCCGAAACGGGACGACGTGCGCCGCACCCCCTTCGCCACCGCACGGATCTTGCCGTTGCGGCGACTCAGGCACGTGAGGATACGGTCCGCCTCACCCAGCTTGTGGGTACGCAGGACGACGACCTCGTCACGATAGGTGGGCACTCGTTCATTATCGCGGCTGGCGAGGACAATAGAGGGGTGACCGACCCGATCTTCGTCATCCCTCTGTGGGCCGACCTCACCGCTGTCGCGCTCGGCGGCGTGCAGGGGGCCATGTTCGCCGCAGGATTCCGCGGTCAGCGGCGTCTGGACTTTCTCGGCGTCGCGCTGATCGGTATCATGATCGGCATGGGCGGGGGCCTCATCCGCGACCTCCTGTTGAACACCACCCCGGTGACGCTGCAGAACAATTGGTATCTGGTGACGGCGACCGCCGCGGCCCTTCTGGGTATGCTCCTGGCCGCTCCGCTGGCAAAGCTCAGCGGCGTGATCGTCGGGCTGGATGCCCTCGTGATCGCGCTGTTCGGGGCGTTCGGAACCAGCAAGGCACTGGCCCTGGGACTTCCACTGGTGCCCGCCGTGTTCGTCGGCGTGGTCGCCGCCGTGGGCGGCGGCGCCCTGCGCGACGTCTTGATGGGGCTTCCGGTGGCCATCATGCACGTCGGGTCGCTGTACGCGGTCGCCGCCGCGGCCGGATGCGTCGTCCTGGCCGGCATGCATGCATTCGGCGTGCCCACCGTGGTGGCCGCGATCGTCGGCATCGCGGTGACGAGCGTGATCCGACTGCTGGCCGTGATCTTCGACGTCTCACTGCCCGAGCAGCGCATGCTGCACCGGCGCAAGGTCGCGGTCGAGACCAGCGCGATCGCGGTCATCAAGCCCGACGAGGCGTAGACCCCTGCGCGCGCCCTATCGCTTCGCGCGCGAGGGCGGGTAGGCTCCGCTCGTGGACCGTCGTCGCACCACCGCAGCGCACGTTCGTGGGCGCGCGAGCGCGCGGCGCGCGAGCGCGCGGCGCGCGAGCGTCGCGGCCGCGGCGATCATGGCCGCCGTCGTGACCGCCCCGCTTCTGGCGGCCTGCACGGTGAACGCGGCGGGTGCACCGACGCCCACGGCGACCACGCGTGAGCCCTGCACAGCGGCGGTCGAGACGCTCGTCGACGCCGTACGCACGACCGTCGCCGGCTATGAAGTGCCGCTCACCGCCGCGGCGTCGCCGGGGCCGACGCCGGTGCCGTCGCAGGTGACCGGCGGCGGATCGCCCGACGATCAGCGCGCGCTGCAGGACGCCGTGGCCGCGGCGCGCACGACCCGGCAACAGCACGGGTGCGCGTCGTTCGACCGCGACCTCACCAGGGGCCTGGACACCATCACGCCGCAGGGCGCGGTGGCCGACGCGGTGTGGCGGCGACTGTCGGCGACGTTGCTGGGCACCGTCGAACAGAGCACGGGCGACACAGTCATCGCCGCCGGCACCGACCTGCGTGACGCCGTCGCGCACGCCGCGGCCGGCTCGGTGATCGCTCTGCCGGCCGGCGTGCTCACGCTGACCGCGACTCTCGTGCTGCTGGACGCGGTGACACTGCGCGGTGCCGGACGCGACGCCACCGTCATCCATTCGGAGGCGCCGAATGTGGGGGTGCTCGTGGCGGGTTCGGCGGCGGTGCGCCTTACGGACCTCTCGCTGGCGATGACGGGAAGCCAGGCCGCGTCGGGCATCGTCGCCGGCACCGGCACGACGCTCGCTCTCACGCGTACGCGCATCTCGGGAGCGAAGGCGGATCAAGCCGGAGACGGCGGCGCCGGTGTGTATCTGTCCGGCGCGCGCACCGCCACAGCGGGAGCAGACACGACCTTCGAGGCGACCGATGCAGTCTTCGCCACCAATCAGTGGGCCGGCGTGGCGGTCGCGGGATCCCACCGCGTGAGCATCCAGGCCTCACGATTCGAGCGCAACGGAAAGGCCGGGCTGCTGTTCCTGGACGCCGCGGGAGGATCCGTGGTCAGCAGCACATTCACCTCCGACGGGATCGGGATCGCCGTATCGGACACCGCGGCGCCCACGTTGAAGTCGAACACAGTGACGGGAGGCTCGGTGGGCGTGCAGACCGACAGTCATGCCGCGCCCGTCATCGACGGACTGCGGGTGAGCGCCGCAGACAAGGCTTCGCTCATCATCGGCGGCGACTCCCGGGGCTGGATCGGTGGTGTCTCATGCTCACATTCCCCCTACGGAATGATCATCTCCGCGAGGGCGGCGCCGACTCTCGGTTCGAACACCTGTCCATTGCAGCGCGGCGGCTCCTGACGCTCGTCGCACGCAGTCCGTTCTCCACTACGCGCGTGACGTGCTCAACTGATCTTTTCGAGCTTGCTCTGTACAGGGGCGGTCAGCGATGCCATACTGTGCCGATCGGAGACGTGCAGCGCTCTGGCCTGCACGGCCCGAGAGAGGGTCCCATCCGTCGGATGGACCTATCGGGGAAGTTTCTATCGGGGATGTGCTGGGCTCGCTGAGGGAGCACTGTGCTGTCGGTCAAGTCTGCACGGCGGAGTCGGTCACGGATCGATTCTGACGGTGTGCGCACGAATGCCGTGCGCGACCGTTCGCCGAGACGGCGACTCGTCGCGAAGGCGCTGGTTTCCAGCGTCGTATCGGCGGCGCTCGTGATCTCGGGCGTCGGTGCTGCCGTGGCGGCACCCGCCTCCGCACAATCGGCCCCCAACGCCTCCACCCCGACGACCGCGCAAACCGCGCCCGGTCGCTCCCCTGCTGCCGAGCCCGCGTCCTCGCTTCGCTCGGCACTGGTCGTCGCTGTGCCGACGCTGTCTCGCCGGGACGCTCGAGCAGCCATCGATGCGGCGCTGGCCGCACGCGACCGGCAGCTGCGCGCACAGCGGGCACAAACCGACACGGCGGTCCACGCGGTGCAGCAGGAGCGGGCCGCACAACGACAGCACGCCGTCCACGTCGCCGCCGAGCGGGCGGCACAGGCACAGGCGACGGCGAACGCGAAGCTGCAGGAGGCCCTTGCCGCACTTGCGAAGGCGCTGTCGACGTCGAAGTGCACGACGGTGGGCGGCACGAATGGAACGAAGGCGTCGATCTCGTGCCCGATGGAGCACGGCGACGCGACCATCTCCGGCGACGACTCCGTCGGAGTGCACACGCCGTCGCCGGACCCGTCACCGAGCGCATCGCCCAGCGCATCGCCCGATCCGAGCACGTCGCCCGACGCCACTGCACCTCCGGCGTCGGACCCGTCGCCCGCGCCGACGGACGCGCCCCAGTCGCTGACCGCGTCCTCACTCCCGACCGACCCGGTCTCCAGCGACCAGTTCCTCACCGGCGACGCGCTCGCCGCGGCCGTCACGCAGGCAGAGAACGAGTGGGCGGCGGTCGGAGCGGATGTCTCGGGAATCGACGTCGTGATCGGGTCGCTGCCCGGCGCCACGCTCGGCCAGACGACGGGACGCTCGATCGTCATCGATGAGGATGCCGCCGGCTGGGGCTGGGCACGCATGAGCCTGATCACCACAGTGCGACACGAGATCGGCCACGCGTTGGGTGCCACCCACACCGACAGCGGCGTCATGAGCGAACTGCTCGCCCCGGGTGAGACCCACCCGGTGGACGCGTCGGTGCTGCCGGCCACGGTCAGTGCGTCTACACCCGCGCCCGCGGATACCACCTCGCAACCCACTCCTTCGACCTCCGCAGCACCCGCGCCGTCCGATTCGGCCGGCCCGGACCCCGCATCGACGACCACGACCGACTCCGATGCAACGACCCCGGCGGGCTCCACTGCGGCCGGCTCAGCTCCGACGTCCGATCCCACGACCACCGTCACGTCCACCAGCACGTCCACGGGCACGATCTCAGACGCCCCTGCAGCCTCCGACGCCGCGGCCTCCGACACTCCGAACGACCCGGTCACCGGATGGTCGGTCGCAGGCACGGTGGCCACGCTGGTCCTCTCCGCCGCGCAGGCGGAGACGGGCGCGCTTGCACTCGTCGAGGGCCGCATCGCATTCACGCCGCAGACCGGCCCCGCGCTCACGATCGACGTGCGCGGTCTCACCGCGGTGGTC
The DNA here is from genome assembly GCF_030866805.1 of Microbacterium terrisoli. NCBI lineage: Bacteria > Bacillati > Actinomycetota > Actinomycetes > Micrococcales > Microbacteriaceae > Microbacterium > Microbacterium terrisoli. Next base: position 1,733,507 of record NZ_CP133019.1, on the reverse strand, counting down.
GTGCGCAGCGCAACCGCACCGGCGTCGTTCACGATCGACCTGAGCGGCCTCACCGGCATCGACCTGACCCTCGACGACATCGCCGACGCGGTGGACATCACCGGGCTGGCCGACGCCGTGCTCACCGGCGACGAGGCCCGATTGCACCTGGACACCGCCCTCACGCGGCTCACTTTCCTGGCACCACGGGTCTCGGCGATCATCCGCAGCACGGGCTCGGTGACCCTGGCGGGCAGCATGCTGCTGCCGGGAAGCGACCTCACGATCGGTGCCGCCTCGATCATCGTGCGCGCCGGGACGGTGCTCGACACCACCGGACCCGTGCGCGACGGAGACATCACGCTGCTCGCCGCCGACCTCACCGACCCGGCGACGTCGGCTGCAGCATCCATCAGCATCGTCGGGGCGACCCTCAGAGGTGGCGCGGTCACGCTCGACGCGCAAGCAGCACGCCACAGTGGGCCCTCCGTCACATCCACCGCCACCGTCGCCCTCGACGACGCGACCGTCGTCGCGTCCGGCGATGTCCTGCTGCGCAGCTCGTCCACCACAGACACGTCCACCTCCGGCCCGTCCGCCGTGGCGCGCAGCGCATCGACTGCTCTGACCACGGTCGGCGGCAACAGCTCGATCACGACGCCCGGAGCCGTGCGCCTCGAAGCCCGCAATGCGACGACCATGACGGCGATCGGGACGGGCGGTGACGACCCCGGCATCGCCGACGCGGACCTCGTGCGCATCACCCGGGCCGTCCTCGACGGCGACCAGCAGATCTCGGCGGCGCAGCTGGCCCTGCTCGCGACGGCGACCGGCTCGCTCAGAGTCGTCGCCTCGGGCTCGGCGGGCGTCGTCGGCGCGATCCCGGCGCTGGCCGCTCCTGTTCTCGCAGCAGCGCCGCACGCGTCCGCGATCGCGGTCGGCCGTGCCCTCCTCGACACCTCGGCGCAGCTGGCGCCGTCTGCCCGCGTCACGCTGACGGGCGCGCATGCCGTCATCGACGCCCGCTCGCGCTTCGACGCCACCGCGTCGGCCACCGGAGGCGTGTCGGCGCTCGTCGTCAATGACACCGCCGACAGCGCCCTGGCCGCCGACAGCGCGCTCGTCGGCGCGTCCGACCTGACCGTGCGCTCCCAGACCCAGCACTCCGCTGTCGCCGACGGCGGCACCGGCTGGGCGCTCGTGTCTTCGACCGCCCGCGCGGTGGCCGCAGTCGGCACCGGCGCACCGCTCGTCCTGTCGGGCAGCCTCACACTGACGGCCGACCAGGATGCCGTGGCCCGCGCCACCGGCACCGGTGCGGCACTCGTGCTCGGCGCGCACGACACCGCCGTGCGGCTGGACCGCGCGGCCGTCGTCTCAGGTTCGACGGTGCTGCACGCCGACGGGCGGTCGGTGAGCATCGCCAGTGCGAGCCCGGGGTCAGCGAGCCAGGCGGTCTCTCCGGCTCTGCCCACCGGCACCATCGTCGCACTGAGCGGAGCCGGGTCGGCGGCGGCCGGCCTGCCGCTGGCCATGCCCGTCGTGCGGGCGTTCGCAGCGGCCGCGGTCGCGGCGACGGTCCGGGCCACTATCGGGGTGGATCCGGCATCCGGGTCCCACCCGCTGCGCTCCGGCGGCGTCGTCCAGGTGACCGCGATCACCAGCGGCGCCAGTTCAGCCTCGGGCGGCACCTCGGGCGCGGTCGCGGCATACGTGCTCCCCCCGCTCGTGCGCACCGGCACCGTCGTGGTCGACAGCCCGATCATCGCCGGCGGCGACGTCGCATTGCACGCCGGACGCGGCCCTCCCGACCCGGCCGCCTCCGACATGTCCTCCGACCGATCCTCGGCCCGCGTCGCCCTCGACGCCCCCATCACCCTCCTCGACCCGACCGCCTCACTCACGGTCTCGAACCCCCTGCAGATGTCGGCGTTCCCGCCGCCTGCAGATGCGGTGTTCGTCTCGGCCACTCTGGGCGGCACAGTCTCGCGGGACGGCGCAACCCTCGTGTTCGCACCCGGCTCCCTTCCCGCCGACGCGTGGGTGACCATCACCCCGCGCCACGACCCGGTCGACGGCATCCTGTCGGCATCCGCGATCTACGACCTGCGGGCATACGACGCCGTCACAGGTGCGGCGATCACCACGTTCCACATCGCCCCGGTCCTGACGATCGCCGTCAGCCAGCCCGGCGCCCGGGTCTGGTACGTCGCACCCGACGGCAGCGTGCAGGCCGTCGACACCATCGCCGGCCACAGCACGGTCACCGCGGCACTGCCGCACTTCTCCGACTACGTCGCCGGCTCTCCTCTGGCCGGCATCGTCGGGCTCATCGTCGCGCAGCTGCAGTCGTACCTCGCCGGCGGCTACACGCACAGCCTCGGAGACCTCGCCTTGGGCACCGTCGTCACGCTCCAGGGGCTCACTCTCACGATCTCGTCGCTGTCCGGGGGCGCGACGTACACGGGCAGCGCGAGCGTGTCGGGCACATTCCAGCTCGCATTCACCGTCGGCGGCGTCTCGGTCGCGGCATCCGCCCCCGTCAGCGTCACGTACACCCTCACCCAGGCGGCAAGCCTGGACGCGGGGACCCTGTCCGTCTCGGTGGGTACCGCCGACACCGGATTCGACCTCACGGTCACCTCGGGCACCACGACCGTCGCGAGCATGCACGTGAGCACCGCGGTGCTCAGCCAGTCCGGCACGGATCTCACCCTCGATGCAACCGGCGTCTCGGCAGCGTTCGGCACACTCGCCGGAATCGGCGCCGGCACTCTGCACGTCCAGTCGTACACCGACACCGGCGACCTGCACGTGGCCCTCACCGGGGCCACCCTGACGATCGCGGACGGTGCGGCGACCCTGGACGACGTATCGGTGACGTACGACGGCGCGAACGGGCTCGCGCTGAGCGCGAACGTCACCCTGACAGTCGCCGGCATGACCCTCACGGGCTCGGCCGCCGCGGCCTCGACCGGCACCGGCACCGGCACCGTCGTCACGGTGAGCGGCCTGGCCGCCACCCTCGCCGCCGGCGACGCTCAGACCGTGAGCCTGACCGGCGGCAGCGGCACCCTGACCTTCGACTCGGGCGGCGTCAGCGGCTCGGCCAGCGCGACAGTCGTGGCCACAGGCCTGCTCACGGCCACCCTGGCCGGTCGGCTCGACATCGACACCGCTGCCGGCACCGCGGCCATCGCCGTGGCCGGACGCGGTCTGAGCATCGACCTGGGCGGGGGCCTGGCCGTCTCGAACGCCGTCGTCGGCCTGTACGCGCAGTCCGACGGGTCGGCCACGCGGCTCGCCGTCGACGCCTCAGGCGCGGTGACGCTGAGCGGGTGGGCAGATGTCGCCCTGTCGGGCGCGTTCCGCGCGCGGATCAACGGGTTCACCGACGCGGTGGATCAGACGATCTCGCTCGCCGACGGCTCCGGTGACGTCACGGTCGCCTTCGACGCCGGCCAGGGCGGGTCGCTGACCGGCACGGGCGTGACCGTGACGGTGCTCGGCCAGCAGATGACAGCCGACCTCGCCCTCACGCGCACCGGCACCGGTTTCACCGCATCGGTGGCGAACCTCACGCTTGCATTGGGCGGCGACGGCGCCGCGGTGCGATTCACGAACGGGTCGGGCACCCTGACCCTCGACGGCACGACGGCCGAGGCCACTCTCACCGGTACCGCGCACATCGCGGTGCCGGGCCTCGCCTTCGACTCGGACCTCCTGTCGCTGCAGCTGAAGACCGGCGACGGCGCCCACGTGCAGGTCTCGGGCACCGGCGTCACCCTCGCGCTGGCCGGGCAATCGATCACGTTCGAAACGATCGACCTCGCGCGCAGCGTCACCGACGGCATCACCCAGACCACCCTGGCCGTCACCGGCGGCTCCTTCGCGATGACGGCCGGCTCGACCGTCCTGCTGACCGTCCAAGACATCTCCGGTGCGCTGACGATCGGCGCGAGCGGGGTCTCGGGAACCCTGACTGCGGGTCTGGCCGATCTGCCCGCGGTGCTGGCCGTCACGACGGTCTCGGTGGCGCTGAACACCGCAGCGGCGGCGGTCGGCGCACTTCCGGCGGGACCCTATCTGCGCATCGCGGCGACCCGAGCGACGATCACCGTGGGCGGGCAGTCGCTTCAGGCCGATCTGACCTTCGAGCAGGGGGTGAATGCCGCCGGCGCGGTCATCGTCCGTGCGGGGATCGCGCAGGCGTCCCTGGCCGTGGGGACCTCCGGCGCCCCGCTGGTGACCGTGACCGGCGGATCGGGCGCGCTCGTGCTCTCGGCAGGCGGCGAGGGCGCGGGTATCGCCGCCGTCGTGACCGGAACGGTCGCCGTCACCGTCCCGGGCCTGGCGCTGACCGGCGCGCTCCAAGTCCGGGTGAACACCACCGGAGAAGATGTCGACACCACCGTCGTCGTGGGCGGTGCGCCCATCGCGCTGGTCCTGCCGGCCGACAGCGGAGCATACCTGCAGCTGACCGGAGCGGATGTCACCCTGGCCGTGGCCGGCCAGGGCCTGTCGGGCACCGTGACCTTCACGCAGACCTCCGGCACCACCACCGTCACGGTCGCCGACGGCACCGTCGACTTCGGCGATGGCCTGGCGACCCTCAGCGGCGTCACGGCGTCGCTGACGGTCGCCGCGGGCGGGGTCTGGGGCACCATCAGCGGCACCGCAGACGTGCACCTGCCGGGAGTCGTGATCGACGCCACCACCCTGACCCTGCAGCTGAACACCGACGCCGCCGCGCACGACCTGCTCGCCGCCGGCGCCGTGCGTCTCGGCGCGGTCGGACTGGACCTCACCGTCGCCGGGATCACCCTGCACGGCGACGCCTGGCTGACCCGCTCCGTCGCCGACGGCGCTGTCTCGTACAGTCTGTCCATCACCGGCGGCACCGGCGATCTCGGCACCACCGTAAGCGTGAGCAGTCTGACGGGCACGCTGCTGATCGGACCGGCAGGTGTCGCCGGACGCCTCGCCGCCACGGTCACGATCACTCCGCCGACCGGTCTGACCATCGTCTCGACGAGCGTCTCGGTCGTGGTGAACACCGGCTCCGGCCCCGTCACAACGTCCACCGAGACGCTGCCGGCCGGGCCGTACCTGAGGGTGGACCTCGTGGGTGCGACCGCGACGATCAGCGGCGGCGGCACCATCGCCGGCTCGTTCTCGCTGCAGCGCTCCCCCGGGTCCGATGGCACGACGGAGACCGTGATCGCGCTCTCGGGCGTCACCGTCACCCTCAACGGCGCGCCCCAACCCGCCCTGTACGACGGCACCGGAGCACTGCTGCTGCGCGCGGACGGCATCGCCGGGTTCCTGTCGGGAACCGCATCGGCGGGCGGCGACGCGGTCTCGATCGGCGGATCCGTGCTGCTGCAGGTGAACACCACGCCCGACGACATCGACACAGTGGTCACGGTCGCGGGAGTCGCGATCCCCTTCACCATCGCCAAACCCGCTTCCGGCACCATCACTTTCCGCGTCTCGGCGTCTGACCTGACCCTCACCATCGGCGACTTCGTCACGATCGAAGGCGACCTCGCCTTCGCCGACACGACGATCGGCGGGCAGGCCGCGAAGACGGTGGCCGCCAGCGGCCTGACGATCTTCCTCGGGCGCGGCCCGGCCTATCTCGACGGCGGCGCGCTCAACCCGTTGGCGGTGGGCGTGCTGCTGACGGATGCCACGATCGGCCTGGTGCAGATCGGCGGCACGTGGGCGCTGACGGCGACCGGCACGGTCAGCATCATCGGAGTTCCGGGCGTGAGCCTCACCGGCAGCACCAGCGTGCGTGTGAACACGACCGGTCTCGCGCTGAACGAGACCATCGAGATCCCCGGCAGCACCGACCCGGGCGTCCTCGTCCAGTTCACCGGCACCGACGACGTCACAGAGTTCGTCGTCAGCGCGGCACAGCTCGCATTCGGCGGTCTCGCCCTGGGCGGCACCTTCTCGTTCGGCCGCAACGCAGGCGACATCACGGCGAGCGTCGCCGACGGCAGCCTCTCGCTGGGCGGCGCCGTGCAGCTCTCGTCGATCACCGGCGATCTGGTCGTGCGCGCCGACGGCATCGCCGGCGTCCTCGCCCTGACGGTCTCGATCGCGGCCCTCGGGCTGCACGACGTCACGGCCGGGCTGGCCGTGAACACCTCCTCCGCGGCGACCACGGTCGGCACGACGGATCTTCCCGCCGGTCCCTCCCTGCGAGTGACCATCGGCAGCGGCCCGATCACCCTGCTCGGGCAGACCCTGCAAGCCCAGGTCGCCGTCGAGCGCACCACCACCGGCGGCATTGCGACGACCGTCGTCGCGCTGGCGGGCGTGTCGCTCTTCCTCGGCGACGACGACGGCACGACCAGCGACGTCACCGACGACATCGGGGTGCGCCTGAGCGACGGCTCCGGCATCCTGATCCTGTCGCCAGCCGGAATCGCGGGACGCGTGACCGGCGCGATCTCGGTGCAGCTCGGCGGCTCCGCCCAGCTCGAGGGCACCCTGACACTCGCCGTGAACACCACGACCGCAGCGGCGCGCGCGACCGTGCTCGTCGGCACCACCACGCAGTCACTCGACGTCGCAGCCGGACCGTACCTGCGCTTCGAGGGCACGGGCCTGACCCTCTCCGTGCTCGACCAGCGCATCAGCGCGGACGTCGCGATCGAACGCGTGACACCGCTGGCCGGCGACGGCACCCCCGTCACCGACCGCAGCGTTCTGCGCATCGCCGCGTCGCACGTCTCGCTCGCGTTCGGCGGAGGGCTGCTGCGCGTCACGGACGGGTCGGCGCTGATCCTGCTGACTTCCGGCGGAGGCGACTCGTCGCTGGCCGGGCGCGTCACCGGCACGGTGTCGCTGTCGGTGCCCGGCATCGCCCTGGCCGCCGGCATCGCCGTCGAGTTCAACACGGGCTCGGGCGCCGTCGATGACACCTTCACCATCGGCGGGCAGACATTCTCGCTAGCCCTTGCGCCAGGTGGGGCGAACGGCTACGTGCGCGCGACGGGCACCGGGGTGTCGGCGACGATCGCCGGTCAGGCCGTCACGGCCGACCTCGACATCCTCTCGGCCGACGACGCGCTGACCCTGACGCTGCAGAACCTGCGGCTCGCACTCGGCGGCGCGATCCCGATCGCGACCATCGTTCAGCCGCCCTCGGGCGCCGATGCCACCGCCACACTCACGCTCACCTCTGCCGGCGCGTACGGTGCGATCGCCGCAGAGGTGACGCTGGCACTTCCCAGCGTCGCGGTCAGCGGCATCGTGCACGTCGCCTTCAACACCACGGCCGACGCGCAGACGGTCGCCGGGATCACCGACCCGCTGCCGGCCGGGCTGCTGCGCGTGATCGGCGAAGGCCTGGAGATCTCGATCGCCGGCCAGAAACTGGACGCCGACATCGCCGTCGAGAAGGTCACCACGACCGACGGTGAGACTGCCGTACGCGTCGCGGTCTCGAACGCTTCGATGACGCTCGGACCGTTCACCGCCGACACCGGCACCGGCATGCTCGTCATCTCGTCGGCAGGGCTCGCGGGCTCTGTGGACCTGCACGCGAGCGTCGCCGACGGCAATCTGCCGTTCTCGCTCGGCGCGACCGTGGCACTGCAGGTGAACACCACCGCGACCGCCGTCGACGAGACGCTCGTCGTGGGTGCGGGCACCGTGCGCCTCACCGTGCCCGCCGGTCCGTTCGTGCGCCTGTCGGCCGCAGGAATCACCCTCACCGTCCTCGGGCAGACCCTGCAGGCCGACCTCACGATCGAGCAGACGGCATCGTACGGCGCCGACGGCGTCGCGGGCGGCGATGACGACTCCACCCTCACCCGCATCGCCCTGGCGAACGTGGCCGTGGCGCTGAGCGCGGGCGGTGCACGCGTGGGCATCGACGACGGACAGGCCCTGTTCGTCGTCACCGCGGCAGGCGGCCTCGCCGGGCGAGTGACCGGCACCGCGTCGGTGACCGGCGTACCCGGACTCACCGTCACCGGAACGTTCGAGCTCGATGTGAACACCACTGCGGGCGCCGTGTCGGAGGCCATCGTCGTGGGCGGCCAGACCGTCACGGTCGATCTGCCCGCAGGCGGCGACGACGGATACCTGCGCATCGCCGGCACCGGCGTGCACCTCACCCTCGCCGGGCAGACGATCGCCGGCGACATCGAGATCGTGCAGGATGCCGGCATCCTCACCCTCAGCGTCTCCGACGGCGTGCTCAACGTCGGCTCCCCCACGCTGGTGAGCGCGACAGAGATCACCGGGACCCTGCAGCTGAGTGACGCGGGGGTCGCCGGTTCGATGGGGGCCACGCTGACGGTGGCGATCCCGACGCTGACGGTCACCGGCGCGGTCGCCGTGCAGGTGAACACGGGCACCGTCGCCGTCGTCGTCGACGGCACCTCGCTCGACCCGGGACTGACCGTCACCGTCACCACCGCGACGATCACCGTCGCCGGGCAGTCGCTCGGCGCCGGGCGCGTCGTCATCGCCCGAACCCCCGACGGGAACGTCGCGCTGTCGGTGACCGACGTCACACTCAGCCTCGGCGGCTTCGTGAACGTCACCGCCACGCAGCATTGGTCGGGGACGCTGCTGGTGACCGCTGCCGGCGTCGCGGCCGTCTTCAGCGGCAGCACGCAGGGTGTCTTCTCGCTGCCGGGCCTGACCCTCAGCGGGGACGTCGACATCGCCGTCAGCACGCTGGCCACCGCTGTGCGTCGCGCGGAGGTCGGGATCGACCTGCCGGCCGGGCCGTTCCTGCACGTGTCCGTCACCGGTGGCGTGCTGGCCGTCAGCGGCGGCCCGTCGTTCTCGGGCAGCTTCGTGATCGCGCAGGATGCAGCCGGCGCGACGAGCATCGCCTTCAGTGGAGTATCGGTGTCGCTGACCGCATCGGTGGGCGGCCAAGGGCTGAACATCAGCGACGGCACCGGGGCGTTTCTGCTCGGCGAAACCGGCATCGCGGGGCTGTTCTCGGGGACGCTCGCGGGTGGAGCGGGCGGAGTGGATGCTTCGGGAACGGTCGCCGTCCGGTACAACGGCACCACTCAGCCCCTCACGCAGACCTTCACCGTGAACGGCGTCCCGGTGCCGCTCGCGTTCGGTCCAGACGAGGTCGCCGACGCCGCCGGCCACCCGTTCGTCGCCGTCGCCGTGTCGGGAACGCTCAAACTCGGCGACTTCGTCGAGATCAGCGGGATGATCTCCTTCACCGGCGGCGAGGTGTCGGTGTCGGGCCTGACGATCTTCGTCGGCCAGGGGCCGGGCTTCGCGGGCACCGACGCCGACGGCACCGCCGTGCGCAATCCCTTCGCCGTCGGGCTCTACCTCACCGGCGTGACCGGCCTGATCACGGGGTCCTCGACCGACCACGACCGCGCGGCCGCCCTGACGGGTGTCGTCGAGCTCGTCGGCATCCCGGGCGTGACCCTCACCGGCAGCGTCAGCGTGCTGTACAACGAGTCGACGACCGAGCAGACGCTGGGCAGCGGCGACGACGCCGTCACCGTGGCCGAGGGCTCGACCACCACACCGATGATCCTCGTGGTCGGCGATCTGACCCTCGCCGTCGCCGGCCAGCAGCTGACCGGGACGTTCGGCTTCCAGACGCTCGCCGGCGGCGGTCTGCGTGTCTCGTTCGGGCAGGCCGCGCGCGACGGCGGCTCGCCGCTGACGCTCAGCCTCGGCGGCGGTGTCGTCGTGGCATCCATCGCTTCCGGCGAGCTCGACCTCACCCCCAGCGGCGTGGCCACGGTGCTCACTGCGACCCTCGCACTGCATGCCGGCACGGGATTCTCCCTGACCGGCGCCGGCGCCGATCCTGCCTCCGTGCAGCTGCAGCTGAACACCGGCACGGCGGCCAAGACAGTGCAGGGTGTCACGCTGCCCGCCCAGTCGGTGCGCCTGCAGCTGGGCACCCTGGCCTCCCCCGCGCAGCTCGGTGTCGCCGATCAGACCCTGTCGGGCATGTTCGTGTTCTCGCAGGTCCTGGGCGATCTCGCCCCCGGGGCGCCCGCAGGCACGCCCCGACCGAGCACGGCGGTGATCGTCGCCACGGCGCTGAGCCTCACGCTCGGCAGCAGCAGCGCGGGGGTCGGCCTGACCGGCGGGCAGGCCGTCCTGCTCGTGCGCGACTCGGGGCTGGCCGGGCGGATCACGGGCACCGTCGCGATCCACGTGCCCGGAAACGCCGTCCAGTTCTCCGGCATGTTCACCGTGGCGCTCAACTCCGGCGCGGCCGTCGACGAGAGCTTCACCGTCGACGGGACCACTGTCGTGCTCGCCCTCGATGCCGGTCCGCTCGTTCAGGTCGTGGGCCAGAACGTGATCCTCGTCGCCGGAGGCCAGCGCCTGTCGGCCGACGTCACGTTCACGCAGGCCGGCGGCACCACCACGATCGCGGTCGACAACGGCCGCCTCGCGATCGGCGACGGCACCACCGCCTTCGTGACCCTCGCCGGTGGTACCGGGTCGTTCATGATCGACAGCAGCGGCTTCACCGGCGATATCGCAGGGACCGTCACTGTGGCCGTGCCCGGCGTGCAGTTCACCGGCGACTTCACCGTGGGAGTGGCCGGCGGCGCCTTCACCGTCACGGGTGAGGACATCACCGTCGCCGTCGGCGGAATCTCGCTCACCGACGGAACGATCGGCTTCAGCCAGACCGGCACCGGTGCGGGCCGGATCGTCAGCGTCTCGGTGTCGGCGCAGCTCGACCTGGGTGCGCCCATCGGCGTGCTGGGCCTGACCGGCGCGCTGCAGGTCACCGCGGCAGGGCTTGCCGGAGTGCTCACGGTGGGCACCACGAACCCGGACGGCATCTCGCTCGGCGGCGGTGTCGTCATCGCCGCCGACGACCTCACCTTCCAGATCAACCGCTCGGCGCAGGCGGTCGTCCTGTCCGATGCTGCGCAGACCCGGCTCGAGGCGGGACCGTACGTGCGCCTGACCGGCACGGGCGTGACGGTGACGATCGGCGCGGTCAGCCTCACCGCCGACCTGCTGTTCGAACAGGCTGCCTCGAGCACCGGAGTCACCCGTACGGTCATCGCCGTCAGCGGCGGGCAGGTCGCACTGGGCGATGACGACCCCATCCTGACCGGTGTGGAAGGGGTGGTGATCCTCACCGCCGATGGCATGGCGATGCGCCTGGCCGGGACCGTCGACCTCCGCGGGCTGCTGCCCCCGGGCGCCACGATCGCAGGCTCGTTCGCTGTGGCGATGAACCAGTCGACGAGCCGGGTGGCCGAATCGGTGACGGTCGGCGGCCGCACGGTGTCGCTCGACCTGCCGGGATCGCTGGGGATCTCCGTGAGCGCCACCGGAGCCACGCTCACCCTCGCCGGGCAGACCCTCACCGGCGACGTGGGATTCGTGCGCGGCACGGGCGCCGGCGCGGTCACCACGATCACCCTGGCGAACGTCGGTCTGCGCATCGGCGATGGCACATCCGACATCCTGACGCTGACCGGTGGATCGGGCCTGCTGACCCTCGCGTCGACGGGCCTGTACGGCACCGTGGAAGGGGCCGTCGCCCTGACGGTGCCCGGGGTCGCGGCATCGGCCGACATGACGCTGAACATCGACACGCGCCCGCCCACCGCAGCGTTCGCGCTGAAGGTCGCCGACCTCGCCCTCACGGTCGCGGGGCAGACCCTGACGGGCGACTTCACTTTCACGCAGTCCGGCACCGGCACCGCCCGGGTGATCACGGTCGCCGCCACCGCGGTGCACCTGTTCCTCGGCGACGCGGAATCCGGGGTGGGCCTGGACCTCACGGGCGGCCACGGCGTGTTCCTGCTGAGCTCGACAGGCATGGCCATGGACATCGCCGCAACCGTGAACCTCACGGGGACGGGCTCGCTGCCGATCTCGCTGGGCACGGGCCTGGTCATCGGCCTGCAGGTCAACACAGCCCCCACTGCCATCGACACCACCGTGGGCACGACCACCATCAGGCTGCCGGCAGGCAGGTTCGTGCGGGTGCAGATCTCCGGCGGCATCACCGTGCTCGGGCAGACGCTGTCGGGCTCGTTCTCCTTCGAGCAGGCGCAGTCCGCCGGCCCGGACGGCACGTTCGGCACGACCGACGACCTGGGGATCCTGCGGATCGCCGCCAGCGACGTCGGGCTGTTCGTCGGCGACGACGGCGGGACCCCGGACGACACCACCGACGACATCGGCCTGCGCCTGTCGCGCGGCTCGGCCCTGCTGGTCATCAGCCCCGAGGGCGTGGCCGGGCAGATCTCGGCGACCGCCGCGATCGGCCTCGGCCTGGGCAGCCCGATCACCGCCACGGTGGCTGTCACGATCAGCGACCTGCGGCGCACCGTGAACGGCAAGGTCGTATCGGTGCCGGTGTCGGAGCAATTCACCGTGGGCGGGGCGACCACGACCCTGACGCTGCCGGCCGGTCCGTTCTTCACGGTCGCCGCCACGGGGCTGACCCTGGCGATCGGCGGGCAGTCGCTTGCGGCCGACGTCTCGTTCACGAAGATGACAGCCGCAGGCGCCGACGGGGCGATCGGAACCTCCGACGACGTCACCACCTCGCAGATCCGGTTCGCGAACGTGTCGCTGCGCATCGGCACCGCCGACCGCGACATCGTGGTGCTCAGCGGCGGCACCGGCGCCTTCGACATCGTCGGCGCGACCTCCACCGCGCACGGCGGCATCGCCGGCAGCGTCCAGGGCACGATCCAGGTGCTGATCCCCGGGGTGACCTTCATCGGCACGCTGCACGTGCAGGTGAACACGCTCGAGGCGGACTACACCCCCGAGGGCACCACGACGGCTCTGACCCCGGGGGTGAGCGTGGGTGGCACCGGAATCTCTCTCGTGCTGGCCGGCCAGAAGCTCACCGGCGGCTTCGCGTTCACCAAGAAGGCCGACGGCACAGTCGTCATCACCCTCACCGACGTCGGTCTGGCTCTGGGCGACGGCACGACCACCTACGTCACCGTCTCGGTTGCCTCCGGTGAGATCCTCGTCGGCCGGGCGGGTGTGACCGCCGCGCTCACCGCCGGCGTGTCGGTGGCCGCCGCCTCGCCCCTTGCCGGTGTGTTCGCGCTCGACGTGACGGCGATCGTGCAGCTGAACACCTCGACCGCTGCGGCCACGATCGGCTCCGTCACGATCCCGGCGAACAGCCTGCGCGTTCAGGTGGGCACCGTCGCAGACCCCGCGACCGTGACCGTGCTCGGTCAGTCGATCGCGGGAGTCGTGCTGTTCGAGCAGCTGAAGACGGCGGCGGGCGTCAACGTCATCCGGCTCGCCTTCACCTCGGTCGACGTGTTCCTCGGCGACCCGGGCGCCAACGGACACCCCGACACCGTGACCGACACACCCGATGACGTCGGGGTGCGGCTGCGGGACGGTGCCGGTGCGTTCATCGTCACATCGACCGGCATCGCCGGACAGATCTCCGGCACCGTGAGCCTTCCCGGCCTGCCGATCGGGATCACCGCCGCGCTGTCGCTGCAGGTGAACACGTTGAGGGATGCCGCGGGCAACGGCGTCGCCGTCGACCAGACGTTCTCGTTCAGCGGCACCGACACGCCGCAGCGGCTGGTCCTGCCGAAGGGGCCGTACCTGCGCATCGCCGCCGACGACATCTCGGTGACCATCGGCGGGACGGCCGGGATCGCGCTGACCGCCGACTTCGCCTTCGAACGGTTCGGCACCGGGACCACGGCCGTCTCGCGGATCGCCCTGGCCGACGCGACGCTGACGGATTCGACCGGCGTCAGCGGCTCCAGTCCGGGCCTGGTCAGCGCCTCCGGCTTCTTGGTGGTCTTCTCGCCCGGGGCGACGACCGCGATCGGGCCGATCGTCACGACCGCCAGCGGCGGGATCGCCGGCGTGATCACAGGACGTGCCCAGATCAACGCCGGCTCGTTCACCGGCGGTGCATCCGTCGGTCTCTCGGTCAACACCACCGGTGCGATCGTGCACCAGACGATGACGGTCGGCGGGCAGCAGGTGTCGCTGGACCTGGCAGCGACACCGGTGTACTCGTTCATCGTGCAGGACCTGAGCTTCGACTTCGGCGGCATCGTCGAGATCCGCGCCGGCCAGTTCGCGATCGGCGGCGACGGCTCGTTCACCGGCTCCGGGCTCGACCTGTTCATCGGCGCGGGACCCTCCAAGCTCGCCGACGGCACCGACAACCCCGACGCCATCGGCGTGCTGCTGAAGAACGCCGCAGTGGCGTTCCAGAAGTCGGCCTCCGGCACCGGCTGGGCTCTGTCGGCCTCGGGCACCCTGGCGCTGCTGGGTCTGGACGGCCTCGGCATCTCGGGAACAGTGTCGCTGACAGTGAACACATCGGCGACGTCGATCACCCTGCCGGGCATCACGAGCCCGGTCGCCGGCGGCGTGTTCGATCTCGCGGCGACCGGGGTGACCATCACCGCCGGCGACGCCGTCAGGATCACCGGGTCGCTGCGCATCAGTCGCCTGGCCGACGGCTCGCTCGACATATCGGTGCCCACGGCGAGCGTGCTCGTCAAGGTCGGCGGCCGCGCCGTCGCGTACCTCACCGGCTCGGCGACATTCGGCATCGCCCCGGGGACCGGGTTCCGGCTCGGCTCATTCCGGGTCACCGACTTCAGCCTGTTCCCGGCCACCGACCCGGTGCCGCCGACGGCGACGGCGCTTCCCGCACAGTTGACCGGTGACATCGTCGCCCCCGGCCCCGGATCGGTCGTCACCGCTGCTGGGCTGACCTCGCTCCAGGTCACCTACACCCCGACCGACGGCACGGTTCAGGCCGCCACCGTCGGCGTCGACGACATCGTCGTCACCGTGTCGGGTCTGAACCCGATGTCGGTCCTGAGCGTCACCGCCGTCAGTGGCAAGCCGAACACCTGGAGCTATACCCTCTCGACCTCGCAGACACTGCCGGTGGCCGCCCTTGTCACGGTGCGGTTCGTGGATGGCGCGGTCAAGGCCACGGCCTCCGACTCCACCCCCTACGGCCTCACCGGCAGCAGCCGCCAGTTCTATCTGTTCACCCCGCAGGCGCAGCAGGATGGCTCGTTGTCGTTGCCGGGGCCGCTGGCGTCGCTGACCACCACGACGGTCAGCCAGAATCAGCTCAACGCGCAGGGGTACATCGACATCACGTACACCTCCATCCCGACCACCTCGGGCGCTGCGGCCGCCCCGATCGACAAGTCGTCGATCGAAACCCGCACGACTGCACCGTTCACGCTCACCGGCCCCCTCGGTGACCTCGCCATGACCGGCAGCACACCGGTCATCATCGGCGCGCCTCTGCTGATCGCCGGTGACGCGGCAGATGCCACGACCGTGACGTACCGGTACTTCCTGAAGGACAAGAACACCGCCAACACTCTCGGTCTGTTCTCGGGGGCCGGGCCCCTGACCATCACGATGGTCGCCGGCCAGGTGCGCAGCGGCAGCGGTGCCGTCCAGGCATCCAACGCGGCGCAGACACTGACGATGACCGTCGGCGCCGGCACGGTCGGCGAAGCGACCTCGGGCGGCCCGATCTCACTGGGTCCCCTCACACTGCAGGGGCCCACGGTGGGACTCGGCGGCTTCGGCTTCGTCGACGGCAAGGTCGTCGTCTCGGTCACGGTCGGGGTGCAGCGGGCCTCACTGGCGTTCGGCGGCGGCGGTGCAACCAGCGATGCGCAGTCGAGCTCCGGCGTCACCGTCGACCTGATCGGCCTGTCCGGCTCGTTCGAGCTGGCCGTCGACGTCTTCGGTCTGCTCAGCGGCAACGTCGATGTCCGCCTGACCGGAAAGTGGGGCATCCAGGTGGCTGCCCTGGACGCGCAGATCCCCGGAGTCGCCCGACTGCAGGCGACCGGCATCAAGCTCGGCTACGACCCGAAGGCACCGTCGACCCAGCAGCTGGTGAGCATCAACACCGCGACCATCACCTTCCCCTCACTGGGAGTCACCGGCTCCCTGCGCCCCTACAATCCGGCCACGTCCTCCAACATCGCCGCGAACAACGATCAGACGCTGGCCGCTTCGGTGATCCCGGGGCTGACCATCTACGGCGACGGATTCAAGCTGGGCACCGCCGAGCTCGCGTACGGCCTGCCGCCGACCACGGGCACGACCGACCCCGGCAACGCGCTGTCGTCGACGGCGGCCGACAAGCAGATCTCCCTCGGCGGCATCCTCATCCTCAACGACATCCGCATCGGAGTCTCGGGCCTCGAGGTGCACTTCCCGTCGGGGTCGGGGGCGACGGCAGCCTTCACCGGGTCGGTCTACATCGCCTCCGGCGGGGCGGCGCTGTTCCCGGGCAAGCCGTTCAGCGCGACGCTGAAAGACCGCTCCGCGGCCGACGACGTGCGCCCCGACGGCTCGCCCGATGACGAGGCGTTCCGCATCGCGCTCACGTTCACCGACGGCAGAGTGGATGCCTTCCAGCTCACCGTCGACACCCTCGAGGTCGATCTCGGCTCGTATGTCACCTTGACCGCGACCGACTTCCGTCTCGACACGGGCGCAACCGGCAGTCAGCGCATGGCCCAGTTCCAGTCCGTGGGCGCGAAGGTGACGATCGGCTCGCTGGTGATCAGCGGCGAAGGCCGCAATTTCGCGATCGACGGCGACGGATCGTTCGAGACGCTTCCCGGGTTCGGCGTGTTCCTGACCGTCGGATCGGCCACGGGCGACTCGTTCAAGTGGCCGTCGTACCTGCCGGTGCGCATCGACGCGATCGGCATCCAGTGGGCCGACATCCAGAACGACCCGGGCGATTTCGTGCTGATCCTCTCGGCCAGCGTCACCGGCATCCAGGGCCTGCAGGGGCTGCAGATCACCGGCTCCATCCAGGGAGTCCGCATCCAACCGTCGCTGCTGCTGCAGGGCGAGTTCCCGATCATCGGCATCGACTCGATCGGTGTCACCGTCAAGGGCAAGATGTTCGGCGGCGACGTGAGTGCGGGCCTGATCGGCGGTATTGAGAAGCTGGACACGAATTACGCGATCATCGGCACCTTCGACACCACGACGCCGGTGTTCAAGCGCGTGTTCTACCTCGGACTCAGCGGCTCGATCTCGATCGCGGGCCTGGCCGGATTCGGCATCAGGATCGGGCTGAGCGATCTCGGTCCTCTGCAGGTGTACCTCTCGGTGGACCTGCCCGGTGGAATCCTGCTCGAGCCCACCAGCGGGCTGTCCATCAACGACTTCGCCGGAGGCGTGGAGTTCTTCAAGACGCTGCCGTCCATCGACGACCCGTTCGCGCTGCGCTCCAGCGCGTTCCAGCTGCCGACGGTGCTCACCGCCGACCAGTGGATGGCGTCGCTGCAGCAGCAGGTGGCCACACAGGCCAAGAGCATCGCGGCAAACCCCGGGCAGAGCGGGTTCGCCGCCGCATTCACCTCGCCGATGGTCATCACCGGCTCTGCGAAGATCTACTCGATCTACACGTCCGAGGCCGTGTTCAACGGGCAGGTGATCGTGAAGATCTCCACCGACGGCAAGATCCTCATCATCGGCAAGCTGAATTTCGCCGCCGACAGCATCTCGATCTCGGGTCGCCTGTACGCGGATCTGTCGAAGGTGGCCACCGGAGACGTCACGGTGCTGTTCCTGGCCGACTTCCCCGACCAGGTGCGCCTGCTCACCGTCTACGGCAAACTCAAGATGGGCTTCCGCAACTCGTCGGGGCAGGAGGTCACCTTCGCGGTCGCGCCGGGCGCTGACCCGGTGGCCACCGGCATCGCGCCGACGATCGGACTCGGCGCGCCGAGCGGCGGCTCCATCGATGCGGGGGTGTTCAACGGGGCGGCCGGATCGACCAAGCACATCGACATCGTGTACACAGCGCCCGCCGGGGCGAACCTCGACATCGCCCGGATCCTGAACGGCACCACGACCTTCACGCTGTGGCAGGGCACGACCCAGCGCGCGCTCACCATCACCGCGCCGGTACCGATCGTCGCGGTCACGACCGACTCCGGCATGGTGTTCGCTGAGCTGCAGACCGACGCCGCCGGGGCGTTCTACATGCTGAACGGCACACGCGTGGACGTGCTGCTGGTCGGAGATCTCGCCGCCGGCGACGACCTTCTGCAGGCGGCGGTGCGCCTTGTCGGCACGACGCGCTTCCGCTACGCGCTCGGCACGGACGCCTTCGGGATGGGCACCTGGCAGGTGCACTTCGACGCAGGCGCCGTCAAGAACGCCAGCCTGACCACCGACGCCGGCACGACGGCCGGGGCGGGCAGCGTCGACACGAGGCTCACCTTCACCCTGACCGGAGTCGTGCCGTCGATCGTCAACCCGATGCCGGGCGCGTCCGTCGACGTGAACGTCATCAACGGTCGCGCCTGGATGACGGTGACCTACACGAACCCGACCCTGTTCACGATCGACCCGGCCTCGATCACCGACCTCGCGCCCGAGTTCCAGCTGTCCGGCGCAGGCCTGGGTACGATCGCCCTCGACGGCACGCAGGCGCCGCAATGCACTCCGACTGCCACCGGCCTGGAGTGCCGCTACTGGCTGACCGGACGATTCGCCTCCACCGGCGCGGTGCAGCTCGCCTTCGTCCCCGGCAGCTGGTCGTATCTGATGACCGTCACCGCCGCCCTGACCGTCACCGACGAACCCGACCAGACCGGCAGCGCGAGTGTCGGGGTGCTGTTCAACCTCGGTGCCGGCCAGGGCGTTCCCGCGGGGTGGACCGTCGATCCCGCTGCGATCATCTCGCGACTGAACGGGCTGTCGTTCGGCGGACCCGGCTGGACCGTCGCCCTCGACCCCAGCCAGCCCATCACCGCGACCGAGACGCCCGGCGAGTTCCGCATCCCCGTCACTGTCACAGCCCAAGGCGATGCCGGCGCCCTCACCGCAGCGCTCACGAACAGCTCGCTGGCGTTGCGCGGCACGATGAACGCCGGCACGCAGCCCTTGCAGACCCTGGCCGTCACACCGACCGCCTACCTCGACATCGACTTCGACACCTCCGCCGGCAACGGCTACACGCTCGATCTGACCTCCGTGCTCGACGCGGCGCCCGAGTTCGAACTGTCGGGCGAAGGCGTCGGCAGCATCGTCCTGGACGCCGGCAGAGCGCCCGTCGCGGTCAGCGGCGCGCCCACCGGCAAGACGCGCGTGCGCTACTGGCTGACCGGAGAGTACGAGACGGGCTTCGCGGTCACTCTGCACCTGATCGCCGGCTCCTGGTCGTACCTGGCCTCGGTCACCCCGACCACGGGCCAGACGCTCAGCGCGAGCGGAAGCACCCTCAGCTGGCGCGACCAGATCACCGTGACCGTGCCGGCCGCCTCCGGTCCGAGCGGATACGCCATCGATGCGGCATCCATCCTCGCGCGCTTGGCGGCGATCCGGTTCACCGCCACAGCCTCGGGCTGGTCGGTCGTGGTCGACCCGACGCAGGCGATCCGAGAGGGCGCGACGGCGGGCACCTACATCATCCCCGTCATCGTGGAACGACCCGACACCGCCGACTCGACCTCGACCGTGACCGCCATCGCGCTGAACATCGGGTACTCCGCGACCTTCAGCCCGAGCGACACGTCGTTCACTCCGGCCGCTCGGACCTGGGTGGACGTGCCGTTCACCGCCCCCTCGGGTCTGCTGATCGCCGCGGGGACGCTGACCACCTCGTCCATCACCCTCACCGTCATGCGCGGCGGCGTGGCCCAGATCATCACGATCACCGGCATGCAGATCCTGGCGACCATCGGCGACACGGTGTGGGTGCGCTACACACTCAGCGCCGCTCTGCAGCCCGGCGACGAGGTCTCGGTGCAGTACGCCGCGAGCGGCTGGTCGTACACGTCGCTGACCGGTGGCACCGACACGCACACACCCGGTGCCGTGACGGCCGGAACCCTGCCGGGTGCGGTCGTGCCGCTGGCGGCGGAACAGATCGACCCGGCCGAGACCTACCTCGACGTGACGTTCACGCCGCCGGCATCACGCACCGACGGCACGCTGCCGTTCGACCCGCTGACGCTCGGCATCGGCGCCTTCACCCTCACCGGTCCGGGCGCCGGAGGCGTCACCGTCACCGGCGTGGTGGCGCTCGGCGGCAACACCTGGCGGTACCTGCTCTCGGGCGCCTTCGGGCCCGGACGCGTCGACATCGTGTTCAACCTGCACGCGTACGCCTCCGGCGGCGCCAACGCTCCCCCGGTCGACACGACGCTGACACAGTCGTTCCAGGTGGTGGGCGCCACCGGTGACGTCGTCCAGACGATCCCCGACGACCCGTCCACCACGACCATCGACGAGAGCGACGTGCGGCCCGTGGCCGGCGCGACCCTCGGCCGCGACCTCATCAATGCCCTCAAGTACTTCGAGATCCGCTTCACCGGAACCAGTGGCTTCGCCCTCGACCCCTCCACGATCGGCGGCGACGAGATCGAGTTCCGCGACGCCGCGGGCAATCTGATCCCGCTGGCCGCGCCGGTACGCGTCGGGACCAGCAACGTCTGGCGCTACGCGTTCACCGCGGCGCTTGCCGTGGGTGCCTACAGCATCACCTTCCGCGCCGGCAGCTTCGCCGACCTCGGTGGCAACCTCAACGCCGCCGAGACCGAGATCTTCACCGTCTCGGCGCCCACCGCCGCCCTCATCGATCCGACCCCCGGTTCCGTCCTCGACGTATCCGCACTCACCGGCCGCGGCTGGGTCGACATCACGTTCGCGCCCCTCGGCACCAGCCCGGTGGCCGGCGGCGCCGATGTCAACCCGGCGACGATCCTCGACAGCGGCGCCGAGATCACGATCACCGCGAACGGGACAGCGCTGGAAGTCTCGGGCACACCGTCGCTCGTGGCCGGCACGGCCGCGACCTACCGGTACTTCTTCACCGGCTGGACAGGTGGCGCGCTGTCGGTCACGTTCCTGGATGCGAGCTGGGCGAACAACGACGGAACCCTGTTCAGCACCGCGACCTCTGCCGGCACGGTCACCGCAGAGGCCCCCACCGAGGCGACGCTGCGGGACCGCATCTGGTTCGCCGTGCAGCTGACCACCCCCGGTGCCGCGGTCGATGTCTCGACCCTCGGCGCAGACGACCTCGTCTTCACCGGAGGCGGCACCCAGGGTCTGACGTTCTCGAGTGTGATGTACGACGCCGCGACGGGCATCGCGCGCTACCTGTACACCGGAGCGCAGGGCATCTCGACCGGCAAGGTCACCGTCGCCTTCGCCGAAGGCGGGTGGAGCGACATCGCCGGCAACCGCTCGGCCGCCGGCGCACAGTCGTTCACGCTCATCACGCAGGGCACATCGTTCTTCATCGAACTGTCCGGCGGCATCATGCTCTCGGCCGGCGACTTCCTCGACGAGCCGCTGCTGAACCTGCACGCCGACGTGACGCTCGAGATCGACACGACCCGCAAGATCTTCATTCTGCGCTTCACGGGTCAGCTGGACGTCTACGGACTCGGTACGATCGGCGCGGCATCGGGAATGTTCGCGCTCATGGTCGGCGACGCGTCCACCAACCCGATGTACCCGATTCCGCAGTTCTGGGGCGTCGCGGCGATCCAGACGAACTTCCAGGCGCTCGAGAAGTACGGCCTGCACCTGAACGGTTCCGCCCAGCTGCAGATCAACCTGACCAACCAGGTCAAGACCGAGACCATCGTGCTGCCCGGAGTCGGCAGCGGCGGCAGCGACCTGTCCGAGACGGTCACGTTGCAGCCGTTCAGCTTCGGATTCCAGATCGTGGGACAGGCCATCGTCTCCCCCGGCGGCACCGAGCTGATGCGGGTCCAGGGCGGACTGCTGCTGAACATCTCGATGGATCCGCCGGCCCCCGAGCTGAGCCTGTTCGTCACCGGCACGCTGTCCTTCGGCTCCGGGTCGGCGCGCATCGAGTACGGTTCGGTCACCGGCGTGCTGATGATCCGCACCAGCACCGCCGGGGGTGCCATCCCAGGCGTCGCCGGCAGCATCAGGGTCGGCCGCAGCGCCGGGATCGGTCTGCCCTCGGTGGGATCGCTGTTCTCGGCGACCGGGTCGGTGACCATCATCTTCAACACCACTCTCGTCGCGCAGTCGCTGACGGTGCCGGCGGCGTTCCTGCCGCTGCTGCAGCCGGGTCAGTCGCCGACGTTCATCATCCCGGCCTCGCCGCCGGGAATCGACGGATCCGCAGACCCGTCGGCCGCGCCGGCCGTGTACGTGGTGGCGACCATCCAGGCCGACCTGACCATCGGCGGGGCGTTCACGCTCAGCGGCTTCATCTCGATCACCGCCGCATACGACACTACGGGCACCGCCTACCTGAAGCTCGACGGGTTCGTCGGCACCACGATCCCGTATCTCGGCTCACTGACCGGCTCGCTCAATCTCGCCGTCTACGTCGGTGCCCAGACCGGCGTGGTCGGGCGCGTGCAGCTGACCCTGGGCGTCAACGCGATACCCGGCCTCAAGCTGAACGGGCAGTTCCTGCTCGAGATCAACACATTCGCCTCGGTGCGCAAGATCGAAACGTACAAGGTCGTCACCGAGACCGTCGACGGCAGTCCCGAATTCGCGGGCTTCATGCGCAACGACGACGGGTCGCTGGTGGTGGGCGAGGAGACGCTGCAGGTCGTCGGCGGATTCCGCCTGGAGATGTACGGCTCGCTGCAGGTCATGAACGCGCTGAACATCACGGGCCACGTGGTGCTCACCGTGAGCACCTCCGAACTGTCCCTTCTGGTCAACGGCAGCGCCTCCCTCTCACCGTTCGGCAATCTTGCGATCGTCGACTCCGGCTTCTCGATCACCGGCGACGGCGTGCTCGCGCGCCTGGCGATCTCGCTGGATTCCGACTTCGGCAGCACCATCGGCATCGGGTTCTCGGCCAGCGCCGTCATCCAGCTGAACACCACCGGCAGCGCCCGTACGTTCGGCGGCACGAGCATCGCACCCGGATTCCTGCTGCGCCTGGACGGCTCGATCGAATTCGCCCACCTCGCACGCGGCACCGGCTTCGCCGAGATCCGCATCGCCGCGGGCGCCTTCGAGATGTCGTTCGGCGTGTCGTTCGACCTCGCCGGGCTGAAATTCATGGCCAACGGCGTGGCGGGGGTGTATTCCGACGGGTTCGTCATGAGCGTGTCTGTGTCCGCCTCTGCCGACGCGTTCGTCTTCAGCCTCTCTGCCGGCGGCACTCTGCGCATCAACACGACCGGAGTGGTGCGTCAGGGTGTCGATCCCGGCTTCCTGCTGCAGCTGACCGGCACGGTGACACTGCTCAAGCTGTTCCACTTCGATGCCGGATTCACGATTGCTGTCGGCAAGACGGCGGCGGATGACACGACCTACTCGTCCGGGGACTGGTACCTGGATGCCTACGCCAACCTGAGCTTCTTCGGATTCTCGCTCTCGGGGAAGATCTTCCTGAACTCGGCGGGCAACTTCGCCCTCAACCTGTCGGGCCACATGAAGCTCGGCGGCTCGTTCATGGGCATCCGCGGTGACTTCCGGCTGGACGTGTCGTTCCTGACCCACGAGCAGGACGGCATCATCTGGTACACCCTGCACATCGGCGGCGGGGCCAGCGTGGAGGTCTACTTCGACTTCAAGATCTTCAGCATCAGCTTCGGTGTGGGGCTCGACCTCGACGTGACCGCCGATTCGCGCAACGCCGACTCCAACGGCGCGACACCGCTGAATCTGTCGATCCGAGTGCGCTTCAAGATCCTCGGTTCGTGGCATTCCGCCGGCGACACTTTCCGCATCGGAACCGTCTACTTCCCGGTGGTGCCGTACCTGGCCGGCAACAACCAACCCAGCGGCGACTTCACGAGCCTCAAGAAGTGGACGGCGACCGACCGTGACCTGTATCTGAACGTCGGCGACAGCGCCCACCGCACCGCACGGGCCGTCGCGACGGCGGTGACCGCCGAGACGGTGTACATCCAGCAGTTGGGTCCGGCCACCACCGACGGCGCGACGATCCGGATCACCGCCTTCGGGTACACGCGCGACTACGCGCACGTCACCTCGATCCACGGCGACTTCGGCGACGACGCCGATAACGTGACGATAGATCCGAGCGTGACGATTCCGGTATACCTGACCGGCGGCACCGGCAACGACACCATCCTGCTGCAGGGCTCCGGGCAGGGCAGCACGCTGGACGGAGGGGCCGACAACGACACGATCACAGTCGGCGGCAAAGCCACCGCCACCGTCCACGGCGACTCCGGCGACGACATCCTGCGCCACACCGGCACCGGGGCGGTCAGCCTCTCCGGTGACGACGGCGACGACGTGCTCGTCGGCAACAGCCTCGACGACGTGCTCTCAGGCGGCGCGGGCAATGACACCCTGTCCGGTCGCGCAGGCAGCTACGCGGGCGGCGCCGGCAACGACACGTTCCTGGTTCCCTCGGCCGTGTTCGGTTCGACCGTCGCCGCGGTCGTGGACGGCGGTGACGGCAGCGACGCGCTCACCCTGACGCTCACGGGCGGCACCGACATCCTCACCGTCGCCAACCCGTCCACCGGCACGCTGGCGTTCACACTCGGCGGTGTCGTCAAGAGCACCACCGGCATCGAGGCGCTGACCATCGACGCCGGGGCCGGGGCCGACCAGCTCACCCTGGACGACATCACCGGCAACGCCTCGGGGCTCTCCGCGGTGACCCTGCTGCTGGGCACCGGCAGCACCGACCTCGTGACCATTCTCGGCTCCGCCGCAGACGCCGACACGTTCACGGTGGCCACCGCGGCCGGCAGCACCACGGTGACCCGCTCGTCGGGCAGCGGCTACACCGTCACGATCACGGGAGGTGTGCGCGGCCAGGGTGACGCGCTCACGGTCGACGGCCGCGGCGGCGCCGACCGGATCGACGCCTCTGCCGTCACCGCCGACCAGCTCGCCCTCACCCTGGTCGGCGGCACCGGCGACGACACGCTCGTCGGCTCGCCGTTCTCCGACGTGCTGGACTCCGGCACGGGCGACGACACCGTCACGGGCGGTCTCGGCTTCGACGTCTTCATCGACGCAGGCGGCACCGATACCCTCGTGGAGTCGTTCAGCGGCGTCGACTTCGGACTGTACGACAACCTGTTCGTCGTCGGCCGGGTGGTGGGCACCACCGACTTCAGTGCCGACTCGATCGCCGAAGACATCGCGGGCATCTTCGAGATCGCCCGGCTCACCGCCTCCGGCTCCGGCGCCACCACCATGCTGGTCGGCGACGCCGACGGCCGGCTGCTGGTCGGCGGCGCGGCACGCACGGTGAGCGCGTGGACCGGAACGGCATATCTGGATGCCGGCGCCGGCGACGACCTCGTGCGCGTCGAACTCACGAAGTCCACGGGCATGGCCGTCCACGTCACCGGCTCCCCCGGCACCGACCTGCTGCAGGTGTGGGGCACGCCGCAGCCGGACGACCTCATCGCCGACACGGTCGCCTCGCCTCCCGCCGGCACCGGGTCCAACCGCATCCGTCGCGTCTCGTTCGACACCTCCGGGGTCATGACGCTCCTCGGCACGATCACCTACTCGGGCGTGGAGTCGGTGCAGGTGCGCACTCTCGCCGGTGCGGACCGTGTCGCCGTGCGTGAGCTCGCGGTGCCGATGACGGTGTTCGCCGGCGAGAACAACGACACGATCGCCGTCGGCTCGAACGCCGCCGGCACCGGTACCAGCCGCAGCAGCTGGACCAACACCGGCGGCACCGTCAACGCGATCCTCGCCGCACTCATCGTCGACGGCGGCAGCGGTCCCGGCGTCGCCACCGGCGACGACCTGCTCGCCGTCGACGACACCGCCGACGACGCCCCCAACACCGGCGGGCTCACCCTGAACCAGATCACCGGATTGGGCATGGGCCCCGACGGCATCGCGTACACGACGTTCGAACGCCTCACCATCGACCTCGGTTCCGGCGACGACATGTTCACGGTGCACTCCACGCACACCGGCTCCACGGCGCTGACCACCCGCGCCGGCGACGACACCGTGATCGTGCGCACCGTCAACGGCATCACCACCGTCGACACCGGCACCGGTGACGACACCGTGCGCCTGAGCTCCACTCTGAACGGCATCGGCGGCACCCTCACCGGCATCGCGGCACCGCTGACGATCACCGGCGGCACGGGCACCGACACGCTGTACCTCGATGACGCCGCCACGGCGCTGGACCGGGTGGGGGTTCTCACCGGCACCTCGATCACGGGCCTGGGCATGACGCACGGGATGCCGCAGCCCTCGCTGGTGCAGGTCGTGACCGTGTCGGGGGCTGCTGACGGACGCTTCGTCCTGTCGATCGCGGGCGTCGGCACCACGGGCCAATTGGCCTTCGATGCCACCGCCACTCAGGTGCAGACTGCGCTGGCCGCACTCGTCGGCGTCGGCAACGTCGTGGTGACCAAGGCGGGCACGCGCTGGACGATCGCGTGGGCCGGGACGCTGGCCGGCGCCGCCGGTCGCGCACTGGCCATCACGATCGCGCCCGTCGCCGGTCACCCGCTCGTCGCCGCGGGCGGCGGCACCGTGACCACCGGAGTCACCGCGTCCACCGACGGTCGCGTGGACTACGCCCAGTTCGAAGGTCTGGACGTCACCCTCGGCACCGGTTCCGACATCCTGAACGTGGACAGCACGCACTCCGGCACCACGAGCGTGCACGCCGGCGCGGGTGACGACCGGGTGTTCGTCGAGGCCACCACCGGCGCCCTGACCGTGCGCGGCGACACCGGCGACGACTGGCTGACCGTGAACGCCGTGCCCGACGCCGTCGGCACGAACCCGCTGCGCGGAACGGTGGGCCTGGACGGCGGCAACGGCTCCGACACGTTCGTGGTCAACCTGTTCGGCGCAGGCACCGACCGCATCGACACGACCGACTCCAACGCCGACGGCGGTACGAACGTGCTCGTCGTGAACGGATCGGCCGCCGACGACACGTTCCTGCTGCGGCGCAACACCACCCGCGCGCTGATCGCGCTGCTGACCGACGGCAGCGCCGAGAAGGTCACCTACGGCCAGGAGATGACCGGCGGCGTCGTCCTCAACGGCGGGCTCGGCGACGACACTTTCGCTTTCGATGACACCGCCTCGGTGCTGACCGTCAACGGCGGCGACGGCAACGACACCTTCCGGTTCGGCCAGCTGTACACCGCCTACACGGGCGACGCCGAGTTCCCGGCATCCGGATTCTTCTCGTCCACGCGCGGCTCCCTCACCCGCGGGGTCTCGTTCACCGCTGCCGTGCACGGCGATGCGGGCGATGACACGTTCGAGGTGTTCCGCAATGTCGCCACCCTTAACCTGTACGGCGAGGCCGGCGACGACACCTTCGTCATCCGCTCGTTCGTCGGCGAGTCGGAGCAGACCTCGCTGGACGCCGGCGCCGGCCGCGACTTCATCCAGTACGCGGCCAACGCGCCGGTCAACATCGACGGCGGGTCGGGCGATGATCTGGTGGTGGTCATCGGCACGGAGTTCAACGACACCTTCGTGGTCACCGCGACCGGGATCTACGGGGCCGGCCGCGTGGTGCGCTACGTCAACGTCGAGCGGGTCGCGTTGTACGGCATGGCCGGTGACGACGTGTTCATCGTGCTCTCGACCGACCCGGCCGTCTCGACGTCGATCTATGGCGGACAGGGCTCGGACCGCGTCGAGGTGGGCGCCCTCGCCCCCGCCGTGCAGGCTGATGACCTGCTCGGCTACACCGGCCTGGTGCGCCACCAGGTCGAGAGCACGGTGCCCAGCAGCGCGTGGGCGCTGCTGCCGGTCGACGGCATCTCGACCGAGATCATGGATGACGACACGCCCAAGGTGGTCGTGGCCCCCGTCGGCGGATCGCTGACCCTCACCGAGGGCGGTCCCGCCGGGCGACTGCTCGTGCGACTGACGCAGGCGCCTGCCACCGCCGTGCAGGTCACACTCACGGCGCCCGCCGTCGATCCGACGTCGACGAGCCGCTCCCGCGCCCTGCTGCTCTCGCTGGACGGCCAGGTGTGGCACACCTCGGTGACACTGGCCCTCGCCGCCGGCGACGACGCCGAGCACTTCGTCTGGGTGAAGGCCGACGACGACCTCTCGGCCGAAGGCGAACAGCTCGCTCCGATCGACGCGATCGTGACCGGCGGTGCGTACGACGGTGCACTCGTGCTGACCACCTTCGCCCGGATCATCGACGACGACACCCCCGAGGCAGCGGTGGTTGTCCCCGACGGCGGCGTCACCGTCGTCGAGCCCGCCACGGGCGGCCAGGGCGGGGAGGACGCGACCTATGAGGTGCGTCTGAGCGCCCCACCGGTGAACATGACGACGGTCGTGGTCACGGCACCGGCGGGCCTGCGCCTGTCCTCCGACGGCATCCATTGGGCCGTCTCGGTCACGCTCATCTTCACCACCACGGTCATGCAGACAGTCCACGTGCACGCGATCGACGACGGTGTCATCGAGGGCAAGCGCGTGGCGCAGATCACCGCCGTCATCAGCTCCAGCGATCTGAAGACCGGGACGGTGTCGGCAGCCGGCGGCCTCGCGAACGAGTTCGCGTTCACCGGATTCACCGCCGCGCCCGGCAGCCTGAAGGGCCTGCTGCTGCGCCTGACCGGCGGCGCAGGCGCCGGTCAGACCGCCCGTGTCTGGAACAACACGGCCACGACGCTCGAGATCGAGGGTCAATGGGACATCGCACCCGCCGTCGGCGACTCGTTCGTGCTCACCGGCTACACCGGGCCGGTGTCGACAGCCGAGCCCGGCGGCACGGTCTCGGCGATCTCGAGCGACCGCAGCACGATCACCCTGACCGGGGTGACGCTGCCGACCGCCGGCGGCGGCCTCAGCGGCGCGATGGTGCGCATCGTGGGCGCCACCGGCGCCGGTGCGTACCGCACGATCGCCTCCAACACGGCCACCACGATCACGGTGACCGACCCCTGGGGCGGCTCACTGCTGGTGGGAACGCCCGTGTTCGTCACCGAGATCCCCGGGGCCACCGTCGCCGACGTGAGCGTGCTGGTGCACGACGGCGACACCCCCGAGGTCATCATCACCCCGACCGGGAGCGTCCTGCGCCTCGTCGAGGGAGCCTCGTCCACCCAATTCGGCGGCACCGCGGCATACACCGTGCGCCTGTCGATGGCGCCAGGGGCCGGCGAGAGCGTGACGGTGAATGCGAACGCCATCGCATCGCACACACTGTCCTCCGCCTTCGGCGCCGATTGCGGACTCCCGAACGGATGCTACGCGCCACATCTGCAGTTCTTCGACGGCACGTCGTGGGTGTCGCAGCTGACGCTGACGTTCACCGCCGCCAACTGGTGGATGCCGCAGACCGTCACCGTCCGCGCAATCGACGACACCACCATCGACGGCGACGAGGTGCAGGAGTTCCCTGACGCGCCTCGCACGGTCGCGCTCATCCAGGGCCCGCTGTTCGTCTCGGGCGGCGAGGATCCGAACCCGCCCGTGCAGCTCGACCTCGACGGCTACCTGCCCGTCATGCTTCCCGGCGAATCCTCCGGCAACCCGCTGCCGATCACAGCCAGCACCGCCGATGCGATCGAGACCGCGCAGGTGGACACCCTCGTCGTGCACAACGAAGACAGCCCGGCGAACACGACGGGCATACTCACCGCCACGAGCCTGTCCGGCCTCGGCATGGGCGTGGACCGCACGGTGGCCGGGCGCGCGGTGGCCGGGGGCATCCAGTACAGCGACTTCGAGGACCTCACCGTCCTGCTCGGCTACGGCGACGACACGTTCACCGTGACCACGACGCACGCCGGGACCACCACGATCGACGCCGGCCCCGGGGACGACCACCTCGTCGTGCGCACGATCGCCGGCCACACCCGCCTGATCGGCGGGCCCATCAGCACCGCGACCCCGCTTCTCGGCCGCACCGACGACGACGTGTTCGACGTGGGCTCCTCCGGCGGCCTGCTCGACCTGCTGACCGCGCTGCTCGTGCTCGACGGCGGCGTGGGCAGCGACACCGCCAACCTCGTCGACACCGGTGACATCACGGCGAACCTCGGCTGGCTGACCGGCTCGACCGTCTCCGGGCTCGGGATGGGCCCGCGCACGGCGGACGACGAATCCGGGCGCCCGCTCGACCGGCTCTACAGCGTCACACCGCGGGGCGCGACGTTCACGATCATGCTGTCGCAGCTGCAGGACGGGACGCAGACCGGCATCGGTGCGATCACGTTCGCCGCGGGCGCTTCGGCCGCCGCCGTGCAGGCGGCCCTGCAGAGCCTGCTGTTCCCGACCACGCCGGGGGCGGACGCCGGCGTGTCGATGTCGTGCGGAGCCGACCAGCACACCCGTTGCGCTGCCAGCGTGTACGTGTGGCTCGTGGACGGCACCTACCTGATCGGATTCCGCGGCGAGACCAACGCCGACCCCAACCGGCCGGTGACGATCCTGCTGACCGCTCTGGGGGACTCGGCCTCCACCGCCGCGCCCGACGCCGACAGCCGCGCTGGCATCCGCTACGCGCGCCTGGAGACGCTGAACATCGCCCTCGGGTCCGGCAGCGACGTGTTCAACATCCGCGGTACGCAGCCGGTCACGAACGTGTCGCTCGGCGTCGGCGATGACCGCGTCTACATCTCCTCGCGCGCCGACGTCGCCCTCGGTGACTCACCACAGTTCTTGGCCGGAGACCTCGACGCGATCCTCGGCACTCTGAACCTCGACTTCGGCTCCGGACGGCACACACTGCTGGTCAGCGACGAGGACGCGACGCACGGCGACGGCAACGTGCTGATCACGGAGTCCGCCGCTGCCGCTCTCGCCCGCGACGGCCACCTCAGCGCGAACGGCGAGACGTTCGTCACGGGCCTTGCCCCGGCCGGAATCTCGTGGCGGGCCGGCGCCGACGGCACATTCGCCGACGGCATCCGCATCTGGACCAGCGCGTTCGCCGACACGATCCGCGTCGACGGGATCACGCACCGCGCCGGCGTGCGCACCACAACCTGGCTGAACACCGGGCTCGGCGACGACAAAGTCGTCGTGAAGCTGGATGCTGTGGCCGACGCCGGCAGGTTCTTCGTACTCGACACGCAAGGGCCGGCCGACAACCTGCTCGACCTGGGCGCCGACCTCGACGACGGCGACGAACCGGTCCAGCCCGACGTCGTGTCCCAGGTGCGCGTCAACGGCGTGCTGGTGCCGGCATCCCGCTATGTCGTCTCGACGCGCCTGGATACGGCAGGCCTGTTCGACTCGCTGCTGCCGGGCGACGTGGTCGCCGTCACGCTGCGGCTGACCGGCTGGGCGACGCAGTCCGTCGGGACCTACGACCTGGGCGCTGACGCCGATGTCGTCGGCTACCGGGTATGGGTCAACGGCCGACTGCTCTCGCCCTCTGAGATCACGCGTACCGGGAGCATCCTCGCCTTCGACGCACCGGCGCAGCGCGACGGATCGCCCGCATTCGTCGTCGTGGAGGTCACCCGCACGGAGACGCACACGTTCACGATGCCGGCCACGGGGGCCATCCTGCCCGCTGGCGTCACGGACGACGACGTGGTGGATGCCTCGGGTTCGTCGCTGCCGGTGATCGTGTTCGGCGGGATCGGCTCCGACCACATCACGGGAGGCACCGGCGATGACCTGCTGTTCGGCGACCGGGGTCTGGCCACCTGGCTCGACGCGTCTGGCGCGATCGTCGCGCAGTCCGGCAACGGCGGGCCCGGCGACCTCACCGACGGCATCGCCCGGCCGTTCGACGTCGCCACGACCGTGGACCACACGGTCGGCGGCCACGACACGATCCGCGGCGGAGGCGGCGACGACATCCTCCTGGGCGGGCGCGGCGACGACCGGATCGACGGCGGGGCCGGCCGTGACCTGATCTTCGGCGACAGCGTCACCCTCACCCGCACGCTCTCCGCTGCCAACCCGCGCTTCCGCGTGCTCAGCGGCGGTCAGATCTACAGCACCGATGCCGCGTCGGCCGGCACCGCCCTGGTGACGGCGACCTGGCAGAACAACCCCGCCGGGAGGGTGACCTGGAGTGATCTGCTGATCACGCTGCTCGACCACACGGCCACCACGCCCACCGACGTCTACGGCGACGATGTCATCGCCGGAGGCGCCGGTGACGACGTGATCTTCGGCGAACTCGGCGACGACGTCATCCAGGGCGACGGTTCGATCGACATCCCGGTCGCCGCGCACCGTGACGCGAACGGCAACCTCGTGGTCGTGCCGTCGGCCGAGGCGGCCACCGACGGCGACGACTACATCGAGGGCGGAGGCGGCTCTGACGTGATCTTCGGCGGCCTCGGCCGCGACGACATCATCGGCGGCAGCTCCGACCTGTTCTCGCTCACGACCGCCGCGCAGCGACCGGATGGCGCCGACCTGATCTTCGGCGGAGCGGGCACCCGCATCGGGCGCAACGACGACACCCTGCTGCACGGCCGCGACTCCGACACCGTCGTGGGCGACAACGGCGACATCCTGCGGATCGTCACCGTCGGCACGAACGGCGCCACCACCTACCGCACGTTCACGTACGACACCTACGGGGAGCCGGCGCGGCTGTTGCCGCGCGCGGTCGTGCTGCTGGACTACACGCCCGGCGGTCCCGACGCGGCCGCTTCTGCCCTGACGACCGACATCGGTGCGGCCGATGAGATCCACGGCGAAGCCGGCGATGACACCGTGTACGCGGGCCGCGGCGACGATGTGGTCTATGGCGACGCCGGCGACGACGACCTCATCGGCGGATGGGGCAACGATTGGATCTCGGGCGGCACCGGCACCGACGGCATCCTCGGCGACGACGGGCGGATCTTCACGAGCCGCAACGGATCGACCGAACCGCTCAACGGCGTCACCGTCGCTCACACGCAGACGGTCGTGGCCACCCCGGGCAACGCGCAGACCGCCACGACCTACCCCATCGGCAAGCTGTTCAAGAGCGTCGACCTCACTCCGTTCCAGATGAACGGCGACGTGCTCGACCCGACGTTCGCCGCGCACTTCGCCAACGATGTGATCTTCGGCGGCTGGGACGACGACTTCCTGCACGGCGGTGCCGGCGACGACGCGATCTCGGGGGCCGAGGCGATGCCGGGGACCAGCACCGCCACGATGGGCTGGGGCACCGGTCACATTCGCAGCGACTTCGCCCACCCGTTCAACGACGGCACCCTCCTCGGATTCGACAGCACCAGCGGCGAGTTCGCCCTGTACGACGAGTACCACCCGATGCGCAAGATCTTCGTGGCGGGCGGCGAGTGGTTCCTCAACTTCGACAGCGCCGAAGGCCGCCCCGACAGCGTCGCCACCATGGTGCGCACCGACGGCGACGATGCACTGTTCGGCGACAACGGCAACGACTGGATCGTCGGCGGCACCGGTCGCGACACGGCATGGGGCGGCTGGGGCAACGACCTGCTGAACATGGACGACGTGCTCACCACCGACGGCGGCGAGAACGACCAGCCCGACACCAGCCCCGCGTACGAAGATCGCGCCTTCGGCGGTGCCGGCCTGGACGTGCTCATCGCGAACACCGGCGGTGACCGGCTCATCGACTGGGCAGGCGAGTTCAACAGCTACCTCGTGCCGTTCGCCCCGTTCGGCCTGGGAACGGTGAGCCGGCAGCTGTCGCCGCACCTGCAGGACTTCTTGTACGCGCTGTCGGCGGCCCAGGGCGCCGACCCGACGATCGCGCAGGAATCCGGCGCCATCTATCAGGCCCGCAACGGCGAGCCGTTCGGCGAGATCGGCCTCGTGATGCAGCAGGATGACGCGTGGGGCGACCAGACCGGCGGCCCGCGCGATCCGCAGCCCGGCAACGTCCCCGGCGGCGCACGCGACGTCTTGCGCTCGGCGACCTTCACCACCGGCAACACCGCCGGCTTCCTCACCGACTCCGGCTCGTTCACCGTGCAGAGCGGAGCGCTGGCCGTGTCCGCGGTCGGCACGGACGGCGACGCGACCGCGGTGTACTACATCGACGAGTACCTGCCCATCTACTACGAGATCCACGCGCAGGTGAACCTCACCAAGCCGATCGGTGGCTGGAAGGCCAACGCATACGTCCTGTTCGACTACTTCTCCCCCACCGACTTCAAGTTCGCCGGGGTCGACCAGTCCACGAACAAGCTGGTCATGGGCCAGCGCACCGCCGCAGGCTGGCAGGTCTACGTGCAATACGCCGTCAAGGGCGGAGTGAAGTACAACACGTGGTACACGATGCTCGTCGCGGTCAACGGCACAACGGTCACCGTGTCGCTGGGCGGCGTGGCGGCGTTCACCTACACGTTCGCGCCACGGGTGACCGACGGCGTGACCGTCGCCTTGAACAAGGGCCTCATCGGCGTCGGATCCAACCAGTCTCGCGGACTGTTCGACAGCATCTCGGTGCAGGTGCTGCCCCCGACCATCACTCTCGACGTCACCGATGACTTCTCGCAGGGACCCGGCATCATCGACGCAGCGGTCAGCGGGAGCTTCACGGCAGATGCCGGCACGCTCGTCGGCGGCCCCGTCGCCGGAGCGCCCGCGATCGCGTTGGCCGACCTCGGCGCACCGGTCTCAGCCAACGCGTTCCTGGAGATCACCGAGGTCGTGGTCCTGACCGCGGGGGCCCGTGCGGGCATCGTCTACGACTACTACAGCCCCACCGACTACAAGTTCATCCTGCTCGACCAGGCGGCCGGCAGGGTGCTGTTCGGCCATGTCGCCGGCGGCGTGAGCGTGGTCGACCAGTCGGTGACCAAAGACCTGGCGGTCGGCAGCCACACGCTGTTGGTCACGATCAAGGGCGCGTCGATCTCACTCGTGATCGACGGCGTGTTCGTCGCGTCCCGCGCCTACAACGCGGCCCTGGCCGACGGCAGGTTCGGGCTGTATGCGGATGCCGGCACTGCGCGCTTTGACTCGCTGCGAGTGCGCACCGACGGCATCACGTCACCGATCGCCGCTCCTCTGGCCGCAGCGCAGCCTGCTGCGCCGGATCCGTCGGCCGATCCGACCCAGCCACAGCCGACGACCGCCGATCAGCCCGCGCTGACACCGCCCGGCCCTCCAGGCAAGCGCAAGAAGTG
This sequence comes from Microbacterium terrisoli, assembly GCF_030866805.1. Classification (NCBI taxonomy): domain Bacteria; kingdom Bacillati; phylum Actinomycetota; class Actinomycetes; order Micrococcales; family Microbacteriaceae; genus Microbacterium; species Microbacterium terrisoli. Next base: position 1,698,504 of record NZ_CP133019.1, on the reverse strand, counting down.
ACGCCGCGCGCGCCGGTCAGACCGTGGCGAGTTCGGGGGCGGTCACGCGCGAGCGGATCGATCGGTTCACACCCGACACGATCGCCTTGAGGCTCGCCGTGGAGATGTCCCCGTCGATGCCCACGCCCCACAGGCGCTGCCCGTCGACCTGCAGCTCGACGTAGGCCGCAGCCTGTGCGTCGCCGCCCGAGCTGAGCGCATGCTCGACATAGTCGTACACGGTGACGTCGATGCCCTCGGAGTGCAGCACCTCAAGGAACGCATCGACGGGGCCGTTGCCGGATGCCCCGGCCTGCACGTCGACGTCCCCATCGCGCAGGGTCACCTCCAGCGTGACATCGCCGGTCATGTCGCTCGAGGTGCGGGTGCTCAGCAGTTCGAACCGTCCCCAGCGGGCTGCGGCGTCATCGGTCGGCAGATACTCGTCGGTGAATGCCGACCAGATCTCGTCACTGGTGATCTCGCCGCCTTCGGCGTCGGTCTTGGCCTGCACGACGCCCGAGAACTCGATCTGCAGGCGACGCGGCAGATCCAGCGCGTGGTCGGACTTCAGCAGGTAGGCCACGCCGCCCTTGCCCGATTGCGAGTTCACACGGATGACGGCCTCATACGAACGCCCGAGGTCCTTCGGGTCGACCGGCAGGTAGGGAACGGCCCATTCGATCTCGTCGACGGTGACACCGGCCGCGGCTGCCCGGGCATCCATCGACTCGAACCCCTTCTTGATCGCGTCCTGGTGCGAGCCGCTGAACGCGGTGAACACCAGGTCACCGCCCCACGGCGTGCGCTCGGGCACCGGCAGCTGGTTGCAGTGCTCGACCGTGCGCTTGATCTGGTCGATGTCGCTGAAGTCGATCTGCGGGTCGATGCCCTGGGTGAACAGGTTCACGCCCAGCGTGACGAGGTCGACGTTGCCGGTGCGCTCGCCGTTGCCGAACAGGCACCCCTCGATGCGATCGGCGCCGGCCATGTAGCCCAGCTCGGCAGCCGCGACGGCCGTACCCCGGTCGTTGTGCGGGTGCAGCGAGAGGATGACGTTCTCGCGGTGGTTCAGGTGCCGGTTCATCCACTCGATCGAGTCGGCGTACACGTTCGGCGTGGCCATCTCCACCGTGGCCGGGAGGTTGATGATGACGTTGCGTTCGCGGGTGGGCTCGAACACCTCGAGCACCTGGTTGCAGATGTCGGCGGCGAACTCCAGCTCGGTGCCCGTGTAGCTCTCGGGCGAGTACTCGTAGTACACCGTCGTTCCGGGAACGCGCTTCTCGTTCTCGCGGCACAGCCGTGCTCCCTCGAGGGCGATGTCGACGATGCCCTGCTTGTCGGTGCGGAACACGACCTCGCGCTGCAGGATGCTCGTGGAGTTGTACAGGTGCACGATGGCCTGCTTGGCCCCGGAGATCGCCTCGTATGTGCGCTCGATGAGGTGCGCCCGCGACTGGGTCAGCACCTGGATCGTGACGTCGTCGGGGATCAGGTTCTCATCGATCAGCTGGCGCACGAAGTCGAAGTCGGTCTGGCTGGCGCTGGGAAAGCCCACTTCGATCTCTTTGTAGCCCATGCGCACGAGCAGGTCGAACATGATGCGCTTGCGCTCGGGGCTCATCGGGTCGATGAGCGCCTGATTGCCATCGCGCAGGTCCACCGCGCACCACCGCGGCGCCTTCGTGATGCGCGCGGACGGCCAGGTGCGATCGGGAACATCGACGTGGAACTGCTCGTGGAACGGACGATACTTGTGGGTCGGCATCGTCGAGGGCTTCTGGTTGTTCTTCATGGTGCGGCTTTTCTCTCGTCTGGGTTGCGGGCCGACAGCAAGCTCCGCGACGAGGATGGCCCTAGAACGAGGACTCGCCGCGGCAGCTAAGGAGAAGCACGAAGCCTGCACGCATGCAAATAGGGTACACCCGCTCGATCGAGCAGCCGAAAGTGTGTCAGAAGCCCAGACGACCCAGCTGCTTCGGGTCACGCTGCCACTCCTTGGCCACGCGCACGTGCAGCGACAAGAACACGCGGCTGCCGATGAGCGGCTCGATGCCGGCGCGTGCCCGGGCACCCACGTCCCTGAGTCGCGATCCCTTGTGGCCGATGATGATCGCCTTCTGGCTGTCGCGTTCGACGACGATATCCGCGTACACGTCGGTCAGATCACTGTTCTCGCGCGCGGCGATGTCTTGCACGACCACGGCGATCGAGTGCGGCAGCTCGTCGCGCACTCCTTCCAGCGTCGCCTCGCGGATGATCTCGGCGACCCGGTCGTCGAGACTCTCGTCGGTCACCACGCCGTCCGGATACAGGGCCGGGCCGGTGGGCATGAGCTTCAGCAGCTCGGTGGCCACGACATCCAGCTGTTCGTTCGCCACCGCCGACAGCGGGATCACCGCGGCCCAGTCCTCGCGCAGCGCATCGACCTCCAGGAGCCGCTCGGTGATCTGATCGCGGGTGGCGGCATCGGTCTTGGTGACGAGCGCGACCTTCTTGGCACGAGCGTAGCCGTCCAGCGACGCGGCGATCCGCCGGTCGCCGGGGCCCACCTTCTCGGTGGCGGGCACGCAGAACGCGATCACGTCGACATCTCCGAGCACCTGCTCGACGAGGTCGTTCAGCCGCTGCCCGAGCAGCGTGCGCGGACGGTGCACGCCAGGGGTGTCCACGATGATCAGCTGCCCGTCGGGACGGTTCAGGATGCCGCGGATCGCGCGCCGCGTCGTCTGCGGCTTCTCGCTGGTGATCGCGACCTTCTCGCCGACCAGCGCATTGGTCAACGTGGACTTCCCGACGTTCGGACGTCCCACGAACGTCACGAAGCCGACGTTCATCTCGCTCATGTCTCTCCTGCTCTCTGATCGCCCGCACCGGGCGTGCGCGAGGCACCGCCGCCCGCGCGCTGCACGAACACTGTGGCGATGCCTCGCCCTCGGCCCTGGGAGACACCGCCGGTGAGCCGCAGGCCGTCGACGTCTGCCGTCGCCCCCGGCTGCGGCACGCGCCCGAGCGCCTTGCCCAGGAGGCCCCCGATCGAATCGACGTCCTCGTCGTCCAGCTCCAGCCCGAACAGCTCGCCGACCTCGTCGACGCTCAGGCGCGCGCTGACCCGGTAGCGCCCGGGCTCGAGTTCGACGACCTCGGTCTGACGCGCGTCGTATTCGTCGGCGATCTCGCCGACGAGCTCTTCGATGAGGTCCTCGAGGGTGACCAGCCCCGCCACGCCGCCGTACTCGTCCACCACCATGCACACGTGCACGGCGTCGCGCTTCATCTGCTGCAGCAGGGTCTCGGCACGCATCGATTCGGGAACGAACACCGGCGGGCGGGCGATCGTGCTGACCGAGACCTCGTGCCACGCCGACTCCTGCCGGAATGCAATCTGCACGAGGTCCTTCAGGTAGAGCACTCCGACCACGTCGTCGGCCTCGTCGTCGACGACCGGGACGCGCGACACTCCCCGCTCGAGGAAGATGCTCAGCGCCTCGCGCGCGCTGGTGGCGGCATCCACCGTCACCATGTCGGTCCGCGGCACCATCACCGCGCGCACGACCGTGTCGGTGAAGTCGAAGACCGAGTGGATCAGGTCACGGTCATCGGCCTCGATGAGATCGTGCGAGGCCGCCTCGTCGACCATGCTCAGCAGCTGCTCTTCGCTGGCGAACGAGGCACCGCGCGCCCCTCCGGGGGTCACCCGGTCGCCGAACGCGATCAGCGCGCCGGTGACCGGTCCGAGGATGATCCGGATGCCGCGGATCACGCGCGCCGATCCCTGCAGCAGTCCCTGCGCGTGTCTGCGGCCGACCGAGCGCGGGCTGGCGCCGACCAGGACGAAGGAAATGCCGGTCATGAGCACCGCGGCGGCCAGCATCGCCCACCAGATGTTGTGGAACAGCAGCGTGAAGGCGACGGTGACCAGGACCGCGGCGGTGGTCTCGGCCAGAACACGGATGAACACGACCGCGTGCAGGTGGGCGTCGGGGTCTTCAGCGATGCGTCGCAGCTGGGCTGCCCCGCGTCCGCCTTCGTCAGCGAGCTCTGTGAGGTCCTGCCGGCTCGTGACGCCCATCGCGGCGTCGATGGCCGCCATGAGGCCGCCGAAGGCCACGAGCAGCACGGCTGCCAACAGCAGAAGCAGCGGTGTCATGCGTGGGGTCTGTGCCGCTCGGCGGTGTGGAATCCGAGCAGCAGGTCGCGCTGCAACCCGAACATCTCGCGCTCTTCGTCGGGTTCGGCGTGGTCGAAGCCGAGCAGGTGCAGCAGGCCGTGGGTGGTCAGCAGCAGCAGCTCATCCAGCGTGGAGTGCTTGGCCGCCTCTGCCTGGGTCTCTGCCACCTGCGGACACAGCACGATGTCGCCGAGCAGGCCCGCCGGCGTGGGCATGTCGGCCGTGCCCGGGCGCAGCTCGTCCATCGGAAAGCTCAGGACGTCGGTGGGCCCGGGCTCATCCATCCACTGGACGTGCAGTGCCTCCATCGCGCCCTCGTCCACGAGCAGGATCGCGACGTCCGCATCGGGGCTCACGTGCAGTTCGGCGAGATTGCGCTCGGTCAGACGCAGCAGTACGGCCTCATCGACCTCGACGCCGGACTCGTTGGTGATCTCGATCGTCATGCGCGTCCTCGCTTCGGTTGGCGGTCTCGGGGGGTGCCCGGCCGCGTCCCGTGCCGACGCTCGGCACGGCTCGCGAACTCCGCCGCCTCGTCGCGCTCGTGGCGGGCGGCGGCACGCTGCTGGTCATACTCGCTGTAGGCATCGACGATGCGTCCCACCAGCGTATGCCGCACGACGTCGTCGCTGGTCAGGTACGAGAAGTGGATGTCGTCGATGTCGGACAGCACCCGCCTGACCAAGCGCAGCCCGGAGGCGGCTTCGGGCAGATCGACCTGGGTGATGTCGCCCGTGACGACCATGCGCGTGCCGAAGCCCAACCGGGTCAGGAACATCTTCATCTGCTCAGGCGTGGTGTTCTGCGCCTCGTCGAGCACGACGAACGAGTCCGAGAGCGTGCGCCCGCGCATGTATGCCAGAGGCGCCACCTCGATCGTGCCGCTGGCCATCAGCTTGGGCACCAGCTCGGGATCCATCATCTCGTTGACCGCGTCATACAGCGGCCGCAGGTAGGGATCGATCTTGTCGGTGAGCGTGCCCGGCAGGAACCCGAGGCGCTCCCCCGCTTCGATCGCGGGCCGGCTGAGGATGATGCGGCTGACTTCTTTGCGCTGCAATGCCTGCACGGCCTTGGCCATCGCCAGGTAGGTCTTGCCGGTGCCGGCCGGTCCGATGCCGAACACGATCGTGTTCTGGTCGATGGCGTCGACGTAGGCCTTCTGGCCCGCCGTCTTGGGGCGGATGACCTTTCCGCGCGAGGTGAGGATCGCCTCGCCCAGCACTTCTGAGGGGCGCATGCCGTTGTCGGCGCGCAGGATCCTGCTGGAGGCGGCGACGTCCACGGGGTCGAGCCCTTGGCCGGCACGGGTCATCGCCATGAGCTCTTCCACGAGGGCGCGCGCCGCTGCCACGGAGGCGGTCGCACCGCTGAGCGTGATCTCGTTGCCGCGCACATGCACGTCGACGTCGGGGTGCTCGGCCTCCACGACGCGCAGCAGCCGGTCCTGTGGGCCCAGCAGCTGCACCATGACCACGCCGTCGGCGTGGATCCGTTCGGTCGCCGTACCGGTGTCATCGGGCATTCATGCTCTTTTCGCTCAGTGCTCCGCCGGGCACCTGCCCAGTCTATGAGACCTCGCCGACGTGCGACGGGTCTGTCACCAGCGCCCGAGACGCGCGCACAGCAGGGCGAGAGCGGCAGGCCCCGCCGTCGACGTGCGCAGCACCGTGGCCCCCAGTGCCGCCACCGTCGCGCCGGCCCGCTCGAACGCGTCGAGCTCTTCGGGGGCGATGCCGCCCTCGGGCCCGACCACCAGCACGACGTCCTCGCTGGCCGCGGCGTCGAACTCCATGCTGCTCAGCCGCACCGAACCGGTCGGATCCAGCACCATGACACGGGATGTCGCGGTCCGCGCGGCCAGCTCACGGGTCGAGGAGACTTCGGCCACCTCGGGGATCCACGCGCGGTGGGCCTGCTTGGCCGCTTCGCGCACGATGGTCTGCCAGCGCGCCCGTCCCTTCGCGGTCTTCTCGCCGGTCCATCGCGACACGCTGCGGGCTGCCTGCCACGGCACGATCTCATCGACGCCGAGCTCCGTCGCCGCCTGCACGGCCAGCTCGTCCCGATCGCCCTTGGCCAGCGCCTGGGCGAGCACGATCCGGGGCGAGGCCTCGGGCTCCTGGCGGCAGGCGGTGATGCGGACCCGCACACGACTCTGCTCGACCAGTTCGCACTCCCCCTCCAGCCAGGCACCCCGTCCGTCACCCACGGTCACCGCTTCACCCACGCGCACGCGGCGGACCGCAGCAGCATGGTGTGCTTCGGCCCCGCCGAACTCGACGAGGTCTCCGACGGTGGCGGCCACGGCATCCTCTGCCACAAAGTGCAGGGCCACCGATCAGCTGTTCCGGAACCGGTCGCGCAGCCGCGCGAACAGTCCCTGCTGGAACTCGGCGAGCTTGGGCGCGGGCGACTTGGTCTTCTTCTTGAAGTCTTCGATCAGCGCGCGCTCCTTCGCGTCCAGACGCGTCGGGGTCACCACGTGCACGCCCACGCGCAGGTCGCCGCGCTGTGTGCCGCGCAGCGGCGTGATGCCGCGCCCCTTGATCGTCAGGACGTCGCCCGCCTGCACGCCGGGTCGGATCTCGAGGTCGACGGGACCGTCCAGAGACTCGATCGTGGTGGTGGCGCCCAGGATCGCATCGGGCATCGACACATCGAGTGTCGCGAGCAGATCGTCGCCCTCGCGGCTGAAGACGTCATGGTGCGCGACGGTCATCTCCAGGTACAGGTCACCGTTCGGCCCGCCTGCCGGGCCCACCTCGCCCGAGCCGGGCATCTGCAGGCGCAGCCCTGTCTCGACGCCGGCCGGGATGTCCACGGCCACCGTGCGCCGCGCGCGCACCCGACCCTGGCCCTGGCACGTGGCGCACGGATACGGGATCGTCGTGCCGTAGCCCTGGCACACTCCGCACGGAGCGCTGGTGACGACGTTGCCCAGAAGGCTGCGCACCGTGCGCTCGACGTGCCCGCTGCCGTGGCAGATCTCACACGTGACCGGAGAAGTGCCCGGCTGGCAGCACGAGCCCTCGCACGTCTCGCACAGCACAGCGGTGTCGACCTCGAGGTCGCGGTGCGTGCCGAAGACGACATCCGCCAGATCGAGCGTGACGCGCACGAGGGCGTCCTGCCCCCGCTCGCGCCGGGAGCGCGGTCGCGCCGCGCGCGCTCCGCCCCCGCCGAAGAATGTCTCGAAGATGTCGCCGAAACCGCCGAACCCGGCGCTCTGGCCGAACGGCGAGTCCCCGCCCATGTCGTAGCGGCGGCGCTGGTCGGGGTCGCTGAGCACGTCGTACGCGTGTGTGACGAGCTTGAACTTCTCTTCGGCGTCCGCCCCCGGATTCACATCCGGGTGCAGCTCGCGTGCCAGGCGCCGATACGCCTTCTTGATCTCGTCCGGTGACGCATCCCGCGCCACGCCCAGTACTTCGTAGTGGTCCTGGTCAGCCACAATCGCCTTCCTGCCCGCCGATGCGGGGTCGTCTTCCGTCCGCGCTGCTCAGCGCCTGCACCTGTTCAGCGCGGCGCGTCATCGTCTTCGAGCAGTCGGCTCAGATAGTGGGCGACGGCTCGCACCGCCGCAAGGTTCGTCGGGTAGTCCATGCGGGTGGGTCCCAGCACCCCCACACGCGCACGTGCACCGGTGACGTCGTAGTCGCCGGTGACCACGGATGCCTCGGACAGGCCGAACGGTTCGTTCTCGCGCCCGATCGAGGCGGCAAGACCCTCCCCGTCGGCGACCATCTCGCTCATCAGCCTCAGCAGCGTCACTTGCTCTTCGATGGCCTCCAGCAGCGGGTAGATGCTGCCGCGGAAGTCGGACTCGCGTCGGGCCAGGGTGGCGGTGCCGGCCATCAGCAGGCGGTCCTGCCGGAACTCCTCGAGCTCTTCGGAGACCACGCGCAGCACGATGCCGGTCGCGGCATCCTCTCGGCTCATGCTCAGCGGCTCGCCGGCGAGCATTGCCGTCACCGCTGCCGCTCCCTCACGCACGCTGCGGCCCGACACCAATGACGACACCCGTGTGCGCAAGCGCCCCACCTCGGCCTCGTCCAGCGGTTCGGCGACGCCGACCACCCGCTGCGAGACCCTCCCCGTGTCGGTGACCAGGATCACCAGCACGCGGCCGCCGAGGTCCACGATCTCCACGTGCGAAACGCGCGCGCGGGCGAACGACGGGTACTGCACGATCGCGACCTGCCCGGTCAGATTCGTCAGGGCACGCACGGTGCGCGCCAGCACATCGTCGAGGTCGGTCGAACCGTCCAGGAACGTCGTGATGGCCGTGCGCTGGGCCGGCGAGAGCGGGCGCAGCTGGGCCAGGTGGTCCACGAAGACGCGATAGCCCTTGTCGGTGGGCACCCGCCCCGACGAGGTGTGCGGGGCCACGATGAGCTCTTCGTCTTCGAGCAGCGCCATGTCATTGCGGATCGTGGCCGCCGACACGCCGAACGCGTGGCGATCGACGATCGTCTTGCTGCCGACCGGCTCGCGGGTCTCGACGTAGTCCTGGACGATGGCCTGGAGAACCTGCAGTCCGCGCTCGCTGACCATGGCTGCCTCCTGTTCGGCCTCACGCACCAGACACTGGCACTCTCGCAATCTGAGTGCCAATTCTACCGGAACGCCTGCGTCACGCGCTGAACGACGACCCGGATTCCTCCGCCGCGACCCCGCGACGCACGCCTCACACGACCGAGTAAGCCACGATCCCGCGACGGACGAGCTCCAGGGCCTGTCGGGCCCGGCGCGCCAGGGCGCCATCGGCCACGAGCGAGAGCTGGTCGAGCAGATCGATGGTCTGCTTGGCCCAGCGCACGAAATCGCCGGCGGCCATGTCGGCTTCCAGCAGCACGCGATCCAGCGCACCGCCGCGCGCCCAGGTGTGCATGGCCTGCGCGAGGCCCGTGGCCACCTCGATCGTGCCGGGCAGCTGGTGGTCCTGCTCCACGTCGTCCAGCTGCGCCCACAGCAGCTGGGTCGCCGACAGTGCCGCACGGAACGATCCTCGCGGCAGAGCGCGGTCGCCGGCGCCGGCCTCGTCACGGCGCGGCTCGTAGACCAGACAGCACACGAGCGAGGCCAGGGAGGCGGCATCCAGATCCTTCCAGATGCCGGTGCGCAGCGCCTCGGCCACGAGCAGATCGCGCTCGCCGTAGATGCGCCGCATCGTGCGGCCCGCGTCACTGAGACGTGTGGTCCCGTCGGCGTCGACGATCACGTAGTGCAGCGTCGACAGCACGTCCACGACCCGGTCGAAATGACGGGCGACGCTGCCGGTGCGGGTCGCGATCTGGGTGCGCAGCCGGTCGGTCTGCCGCAGCAGCTTCCAATACCGCTCGGCCCAGCGCGCATGGTTCTCACGGTCGGGGCAGGAATGGCAGGAGTGGCGCTGCATGCGTCGGCGCAGCGACTCGATCTCGCGCAGCCGCTTCTGCCGTGTCGTGTGCGAGGCTCCGGCATCCTTGCGATTCTGCTTCTCGAGATCGCTGAGCTGACGACGGATCCCGGAATACTCGACGAAATCGCCGCGATCGCATGTCATCGCCTTCGCGTAGCCGGCCAGCGACTCCTCCTGCTCGCGCACCTGCCGGGCCAGCCCCACCACCGCTCGGTCGGCCTGGAACTGCGCGAATGAGGACTCGAGGATCTCGCGCGCCCGCTGTCGGCCGAACTGATCGATGAGATTGACGGCCATGTTGTAGGTGGGACGAAAGCTCGAGTTCAACGGGTAGGTGCGCCGAGACGCGAGGGCTGCGACCGCCTGCGGGTCCATCCCCTCGGTCCACTGGATCACGGCGTGACCCTCCACGTCGATGCCGCGTCTGCCCGCACGCCCCGTGATCTGCGTGTACTCCCCCGAGGTGATGGCCACGCGCGCCTCGCCGTTGAACTTCTCGAGCTTTTCGAGCACGACGGTGCGGGCGGGCATGTTGATGCCGAGGGCGAGGGTCTCGGTCGCGAAGACGACCTTGACGAGCTTGCGCTGGAACAGCTCTTCGACGACCTCTTTGAACGCGGGAAGCAGCCCGGCATGATGGGCGGCGATGCCCCGTTCGAGGTCGTCCTTCCACTCCCAGAAGCCGAGCACGCCCAGGTCCTCGTCGTGCAGAGTGCGGGTGCGCTCGTCGACGATCGCACGGATCTCGTCGCGCTCTTCGCGACTGGTCAGGCGCAGGCCCGAGCGGCGCACCTGCTGGACCGCCGCCTCGCACCCCACACGGCTGAAGATGAAGAAGATGGCCGGCAGGAGCCGGTCCCGTTCCAGCAGCCGCACGACGTCGGGCCGGTCCATCCGCTCGACGCGTCGCACGTTGGCCGCGCGCACGGGACGCCGGTTGCCGCGGGTGGGACGCCGGCGGGATGCCTCGTACCCTCCGCTGCTGCGCAGCTGCTGCGCGCGACGGTTGTTGTCGAAGTTCGGCCCTTTGACGGAGCGGATGCGCATGAGCTCCTGGTTCACGCGCGCGACACCGACGCCCGCACGGTCGTCGAACAGCGGCAGCAGGTCGCCGCGCACCAGCACGTGCTGCTCGAGAGGAACCGGGCGCGTTTCAGAGACGATCACATCGGTGTCGCCGCGCACAGTGTCCAGCCAGTCCCCGAACTCCTCGGCGTTGGAGACCGTCGCCGACAGGCACACGAGCTTGACCGCCTGCGGAAGGTGGATGATCACCTCTTCCCACACGGCGCCGCGGAACCGGTCGGCCAGGTAGTGCACTTCGTCCATGACGACGAAGCGCAGCCCGCGCAGGGCGTCGGAGTCGGCGTAGAGCATGTTGCGCAGCACCTCGGTGGTCATCACGACCACCCGTGCATTGCCGTTGATGCTCACGTCGCCGGTGAGGAGCCCCACCTCGTCAGCTCCGTAGACCTCGACCAGCTCACGGAACTTCTGGTTGGACAGGGCCTTCATCGGCGTGGTGTAGAACGCCTTGTCACCGGGCTGGAGCATCGCCAGGTCGACGGCGAACTCGCCGACGATCGTCTTGCCGGCACCGGTGGGCGCTGCCACCAGCACGCCACGACCCTCCTCGAGGGCCTCGCATCCGGCGATCTGGAAGGGATCGAGTTCGAACCGCTGCCGGTCGGCGAAGGCCGTGGTGAGGGGATGCCGCCGCCCCGCGCTCATCCGCGCGTAGCGCTCGGCAGGCGAAGGGTCTGTCACGCCAGCGGCTCCACCGGGTTGCGTTTGCGCTTTCGCCGGTCGAACAGCATGGACAGGAACGCCGCAGCGAAGTACAGAATGCACAGGATGCCGCCCAGCAGCAGCATCGAGGTCACATCGGCGGCGGGGGTGGCTGCGGCGGCGAACACGGCGATGATCAGGATCGCTACGCGCCAGCCCCGCAGGATGGTGCGCCCGCTCATGATGCCGGCCAGGTTCAGCGCGACCAGGAACACCGGGGTGATGAACGAGACGCCCACCACGAGCAGGAGCTTGAAGACGAAGTCGTAGTACGTCGAATAGTTGTAGAACTGCGCGATGCCCTTGCCGGAGGGGACGAATATCGCCATGATCTCGACCATGTGCGGCATCACCAGCCAGCCGACGTACAGACCGGCCGCGAACAGCGGAATGGCCGAGGCCAGGAACCCGATCGTGTACCGGATCTCTTTGCGCGTGAGCCCGGGCATGATGAATGCCCACAGCTGCCACAGCCACACCGGCGCCGAGACCAGCAATCCGATCGCGAACGCGATCCGCATGCGCAGATCGAAACCGCTGGTGACGGTGTCGAAGTTCAGCGCCGCGTAGTTGTCGCCGTGGGCCACGGCCACCTGCCGGATGGGTTCGGCCATCAGATCCACCACGGGCTGGCTGATGACGAACCCGATCACCATGCCCACCACGACACCGATGGCGGCGATGAACAGACGCTTGCGCAGTTCGCGGAAGTGCTGCGCCAGCGACATGCGCTTGTCATGCCGCGGCATCTCCGGTTCGGAGACGCGCGGGGGGCCGGTCTGAGTCACGACCGACTACGGCTTGGTATCAGAAGATCCCGACGTCGAATGCGTCTCGGCCGGTGCGCTGGCGTCGGTCGCCTCACCGGAGGCCGAGGGCTTCTCGCCATCGTCGTCCTTCATCGCCTTCATCTCGCCCCTGAACACCCGGGCGGACTGCCCGACGCTCTTGGCCAAGGCCGGCAGCTTCGCCGCACCGAACAGGAGCAGGATGACGGCGAGGATCAGCAGCAGATGCCATCCCGAAAAGAGGTTCCCCATGGTGTCTCCAAGTCGTGCGCTTCGGGCCAGTCTAACCCGGTTGGCGATGACCGGCGGTCATCATTCGCGGTCGGGATACAGATCCAGCCCCGCCTGAGCCCATTCGGCTGCCGCAGCCCGTGCCGCAGCGGGCTCGAGGATCTCGAGGTCTCCGCCGCGACCGGTGGCCAGACGCTTCAGACTCTGCGGGTCGGCGACCCGGAGGGTGGCCACCGTCATGCCGGCCGTGGTCTTCGACCGCGCCTGATCCAGGTACCGTCCCATCAGGTGCGACAGCTCACGCGGAAAGCGAATGCGCACGACGTTGTCGGCTTCGCTCCCCTCGAAAAGCTCGGGGACCGGCTCCTCGCCGTGGGTGATCGGGATGTCGGTCAGCTGCAGATCGCCGACCCTGTCCAGGTGGAACGTGCGCATCGCGTGGCGCAGATGACACCAGCCCTGCAGGTACCACTGCCCGTTGGCGATGTGCACCTTCACGGGGTCCACCGTGCGCGTGGTCACCGGGGCATCGGGCGCCTTGTAGGCGAACGAGACCGCGACGTGGCGGCGCAGCGCCTCGTCGACGGTGATGCGCACATCGTCGACGGGCTCCGAGGCGACGATCACGTCGGCCGGTGTGCTCGACGCGCCGGCGGCGAGCTTCGCGAGCAGGCCCGCCACCACACCGCTGTCGCCCACCCCGGGCAGCGACTGCGCCAGCTGCAGCCCCGCCAGCAGCGCCGCCGCTTCGCGCGCCGTCAGGCGCGGAGCCTCTGCCAGCCCGACGGTGTTGGTGATCACTATCCGGTCCTGCTCGTCCAGCAGATCCCAGTCGATGTCGAAGAGGTCGTTCGGCAGCTGCCAATAGCCCCGCTCGCCGGGCCGGCCGATCATCGTGAGCATCTCGACCATCTGGCGCATCTGAGCTGGGGTGACGTCGAAGTCGGCCGCCGCGTCGGCCACCGACACCTCACCGAGGTTGATCAGATACGGAACCAGCTGCAGCATGAGGGCTGCCCGATCGGTTGCCAGCACGGGCCGTCCGCTGCTCATCGTGCGCCTCCGTGCGTTCGCAGCGCGGCCTCGAGCCGGCTGATCACGTGCGCGCGCAGGTCGGCGGGCTCGACCACGCGCACTTCGGGTCCATAGCCGGCGAGTTCGTCGGCGAGGATGTGGACGTCGACGTACGGGACGCGGATGCCCTGCTCTGCCGGTCGCGCGCGACGCTGCAGACGCAGCGCCGCCTCAGACCCGGGGTTGACTTCGAGCAGCGCCGATTGGCGCGCGGCGAGGGCTTCGAGCCCGGCCAGGCCCCGCTCCCCCGCCCCCTGGCGAAGTGCCGGGTCGAACGCCTCGCGCGTGAGCTTCACATCGCCCGAGATGCGCGCCAGCAAGAAGGTGCGCTCGGCTTCGGCCTCGACATCGATGCCGTACACATGCCAGCGCGCCTCGTACTCGACCAGCGCGAGCGGGCGGATCCGACGGGTGCGGGCGGCATCCTCGCCCGGCTTCAGATAGGGGAAGGTCACCACGCGTGCTTGTTCGATCGCGCGCTGCAAGGGTGCGAAAGACGACTCACGCAGGCTGATCCGGGGCGAGTAGCCGATGATCGGTTCGTCGACGGGGATGCCCAGTGCCCGGATCTTGCGCAGTCCGCTGCGTGCGTCGGCCGACAGCGAGCCCTGGCTCCACACGCCGCCGGCGAGGTTGAGCACCGCGATCTCGGCGGGCGAGAAGGTGATCTCGGCCGGAAGGGCGTATTCCGCGGACGGGATGCGATAACGCGCTTCGCGCAGGTCGTCAGGGTCCAAGCGGTCGCCGATGGTCTCGATCGGGACCCCGAGCCCACGCAGGTTCTCCTTGTCGCGCTCGAACATCTTCTCCAGCGCGTCTTTCGTGGCACCGGCCTCGCCCTGCTCGCGGTACCCCGACACCGACGTGAGAATCGTGTCCTTCGTCAGTCCCTGTTCGGTGGCCATCAGTGCCACCACCAGGTTGAGCAGGCGTTCTTCTGGAGCGCCCCGATCGGCGCCAGGCGACGGAGCTGCGGTGGCGGTCACCCCCCAATCCTAGAGGTGTGCCGACACGGCGTCAGCCGACGCGCCAACCGTCACTGCGCGGGCGCGGCGGCCTTCGGCGCGATACCGAGGATGTCGATGACGGCCACCTGCGTGTCCTTCGCATCGGGCGAGCCGTCGATCTTCGGGATCACGGCCATCACCTGCGAACCGACCGTCTGACCTTCGACAGCGTCACGGAATCCCTTCGATTTGTCCGAGAGGGTGATCGCCTGCGGTGTGCTGTCCCATGTGGTGTCGGCCACCGCCTTGTCGGTCCAGTTCACGATCGTGTAGTTGACCATGACCGGGGCATCTCCGGTGACCTTCTCGCCGTCTCCGCGCTTGAGCGTCCAGATCTTGAGGTTCTGCGGGGCGGCGGCGTCACGGATGACCACACCGGGCCGGCCGTCCGCAGCACGCACGACGGCGGGCATGCCCCAGCCGGAGTTGTAGACGAGTGCGCCGTTCGCGGCACCCAGGTACACGCGCCGCACATCCACGACCGCCACCAGCGAATCCTTGGGTCCGAGGCCGAGGTTCTGCGCAGACGATGCCTCCAACCCACCGGGGGCGATCGCCAGGGCGACACGGGTGCCGGCCGTCGCGCAGTGCAGCGCGTCCACGAATGCGGGGAACTGCGTGGCCCAACGGTCCAGCGGGACCGCCTGCGTCTGGTCGCCGTTGTATGCGGTGGCCACCAGGGGCTTGCCGGTGGTGGCGCTGACCAGCGCCACGTCGAGCACGACCATCTGCTTGGCGCTGGAGATGGGCACGGCGCCGTCGCCTCGCGTCACATCCTTGAACTGCGTGGTCGTCGTGTGCAGCGGTGCGTCCACATCGACGATCGGCTTCGAGGTCGTCGGCCCTGCGACCTGGATCTGCGCCATCGTCGGGGAGTTCGCATCGGTCACCCGCGGGCAGGATGCGGCCGGATCCGACGACGAGGAGCAGCCGACGAGTGCGACCGAGGCGAGGGCGATGACGGTGAGGGCAACGGGAAGTCTGCGCACCCGCAACAGTCTAGGCGCTCGCCTGATCAGCTCCCGACGCCTCGCGATCGGCTGCGGCCTGCCGGGCACCGCCCGCTGCGCGCTGCGCATCGCGCAGGCGCTTGCGCAGGTTCTTGTCGTTGATCTGGCGATCGCCGACGGCGCCGGGCGTCCACAGGTCGACATCCTCGTCGCCGTACGACGTCTTGCGGATCGCACGGGTGCGCACGTCGGGCGGCACTGCGCCCGGCGCGAGGCGCCGCGCCGTCATCAGAAAGCCGGTGTGGGCGACCATGCGGTGGTCGGGGCGCACGGCGAGTCCTTCCACGTGCCAGCTCCGGATCATGGTCTCGGACGACTCGGGCTCGGTGAAAAGCCCCGTGCCCCGCACGTATTCGACGACCCGGCTCAGCTGCGTGACAGTGGCCACATAGCAGAGCACGACTCCCCCCGGCTCCAGGGCCTGCGACACGACATCGATGCACTCCCACGGCGCCAGCATGTCGAGGATCACCCGGTCGACGCCGCCATCGGGGAACTGGCGCGGCAGGGCTTCGACGAGGTCGCCGAGCTCGACGCGCCAGTTCTCCGGCGCCCCGCCCAGGAATGTCTCGGCGTTCGCTCGCGCGACCTCGGCGAACTCCGCACGGCGCTCGAACGAGACCAGCAGTCCTTCGGTTCCCAGCGCCCGCAGCAGCCACAGCGAGAGCGCGCCCGAGCCGACGCCCGCCTCGACGACCACCGCCCCCGGAAACACGTCTGCCTGCGCGACGATCTGCGCGGCGTCCTTGGGGTAGACGATCGCTGCGCCCCGCGGCATCGACATGACGAAGTCGCGCAGCAGCGGTCGCAGTGCCAGGTATTCGGCGTCGCCGCTGTTGGAGACGACCGACCCGTCGGGCAGTCCCACCAGCACGTCGTGGCGCAGCACGCCGCGGTGAGTGTGCAGCTCGCCGCCCTCGCGCAGCGTGATGGTGTGCAGCTTGCCCTTGGGGCCGGTCAGCTGCACACGATCGCCGTAGCGGAACGGGCCGCTGGGCCGTGGCGCAGAAACGCTCATGCTTCTCCTCCGCCGGCGTGTGCCGGTCGATGTGCGCCGAACACGGCGGCGATGTCGTCGGGTGTGCGGCCGTCCAGTGTGGGCCACAGCGTATGCCCGCCCACGCCTTCGAGCGAGACCATGTGCGGCACGCCGATCGAGACGGCTCCGGATGCCACCGCCGCGCGCAGCCCATTCGGCGAATCCTCGATCGCGACGGTGTCGGCCGCATGCAGACCCAGCAGCTCACACGCCCGCAGGTACGGGTCGGGGTAGGGCTTGGGGCGCGACACCTCATCTCCGGCGACGATGAGATCGAACGCGTCGAAGTCGATGAAATCGACGACCGACTGCGCCATCCGACGCAGCGACATCGTCACCAGCGCGGTCCTGACCCCGGCCTCTCGCAGGCTGCGCAGCAGTTCGCGCGCACCCGGGCGGAACGGCGCCCCCTCGCGGGCGAGCGAGGCCAGCACGTCCGCGGTGAGGCGATCGACGATGGCCGCGGCATCCATCCGCACCCCGCGACCCTGCAGGATGCGGCCTGCGTCCAGGAGCCCGAGTCCGACCATCTGCAGCGCGTCCTCTGAAGACCACGCACCGCCGTAGGACTCGACCAGCTCGGTCTCGGCGGCCATCCAGTGCGGTTCGGTGTCCACGAGCGTGCCGTCCATGTCCCAGAGAACGGCGGCAGGCAGTCGGGAGGTCATCCGTCCATGCTATCGACGCCGCGCTGCGGTGCCGTGGTCGTGCCGACGCGCGCACCGGCCCAGCGCCTATCCTGGAACAGATGGAGAGCCCACAGGATCGCGGATTCGGCCGGCGCGTGCTGGTCACGGCCTTCGACGGCTGGAACGATGCCGGCGAGGCGGCGTCGTCGGCGGCGACGCTGCTCAAAGAGAGCCGCGCCTATGAACCGGTGTTCTCCGTGGACCCCGAGCTGTATTTCGACTACCAGTACACGCACCCGCAGATGATCGCCGCCGCCGACGGCACTCGCACCCTGCGGTGGCCCGAGGCGACGCTGTTCCGGCCCTCGCGTCGCACGCGCGGCACGCAGCTGTGGCTGCTGACCGGAGTCGAGCCCGCGCGGGCGTGGCAGGCATTCTGCGCCGAGATCGTCGACGTTATGCTGCGCGAGGATGTCACGGGCCTGATCGCGCTCGGATCGATGATGTCCGATGTTCCGCACACCCGCCCGATCTCGGTGTTCGCCGGCAGCGACAACGAACGGCTCCGTGCCACGCTCGACCTGGAGCGCAGCACCTATGAAGGACCCGTCGGCGTGCTGAGCGCTCTGGCTGCGGCGGCCGAGAACGTCGGCATTCCCACAGCGGGGCTCTGGGCGAGCGTGCCGCACTATGTGGCCGGGCACACACCGTCGCCGAAGGCGACCCTGGCGCTGCTGGACAAGCTCGAAGAGCTCACCGGCGCGAGCGTGCCGCGCGGCGATCTTGCGACACAGTCCAGCGTGTGGGAGGCATCCATCGACGCGGCCGCCGCCGACGATGAGGAGATGACCGCCTACATCCAGCAGCTGGAAGCCGCCCGCGACACGTGGGACTCGCCCGAGGCGTCGGGCGATGCGATTGCACGCGAGTTCGAGCGGTACCTGCGCCACGGCGGCGACGGCCCGAACAAGCCCGGCGACCCGCGCTCCGGACGCTGAGTGCGCACTACGGCTGGATGACCCCGAGGCTCAGCAGCACGATCAGCACTGTGCCCAGCAGAACCCGATACACCACGAACGGCATGAAGCTGTGCTTGGTGATCCACTTCATGAAGAACGCGATCACCGCCAGCCCCACGACGAACGCCACAACGGTCGCCGCGGCCGTCTCGCCCATCGTGAACACTTCGGGCGTGGGAGACTTGACGACCTTGACGAGCTCGAACAGACCGCTGCCGAACACCGCGGGGATCGCGAGCAGGAAGGCGTACCGGGCAGCGGCCTCCCGCGTGTAGCCCAGCAGCAGCCCGGCCGTGATCGTGCCGCCGGAGCGTGAGACGCCGGGGATCAGCGCGAGGGACTGCGCGAGGCCGTAGATCAGGCCGTGCCCCACGGTCAGATCCTTCAGCTCCCGCTTCTGCTTCGCGTTCATGTCGGCGATGCCCAGGATCACGCCGAACACGATGAGACTGACCGCCACGATCCACAGCGACCGCAGCGTCGTCTCGATCTCGCTCTGGAACAGCAGCCCCAGCACCACGATCGGGATCGTGCCGATGATGATCAGCCATCCCATCTTCGCGTCGGGGTCATTGCGCGGAATGCGCCCGATCAGCGATCGGAACCAGTGTCCGATGATCCGCACGATGTCGCGCCAGAAGAACACGACGACGGCCGTCTCGGTGCCGATCTGCGTGATGGCGGTGAACGCCGCGCCGGGGTCGCCGGCATCGGGCAGGAATGCTCCGACGATGCGCAGATGCGCGCTGGAGGAGATCGGCAGGAACTCGGTGAGACCTTGGACCAGTCCGAGGAAAATGGCCTCGATGAAGTGCATGTGCGCCTTTCCGTGCAGAGCAGGGATGCCGCAGCCGTACCGGTGGGTTCAGTGGCTGCGGAAGAGGTCGGTCAGAACGGCGGTGCCGAAGTCGAGGGCGTCGAGGGGCACACGCTCATCCACGCCGTGGAACATCCCGGTGAAATCGAAGTCGACCGGCAGGCGCAGGGGCGCGAAGCCGTAGCCCGGGATCCCCAGGCGCGACAGCGCCTTGTTGTCGGTCCCGCCGCCCATGAGATAGGGCACCACGGGCACGCCCGGGTCGTGACGGCCGAGGGATGCGACCATCGCATCCACCAGGTCGCCGGCGAACGGCTCTTCGAGGCCGACGTCGCGGGTGACGACCTCGATCTCGATGTCGTCGCCGACGATGCGCCGGATCTCGGCGAGCACGTCGTCCTCGGTGCCGGGCAGCACGCGCACGTCGATCAGCGCCTCGGCGGCATCGGGGATCACGTTGTGCTTGTATCCGGCAGCCAGGGCGGTGGGATTGCTCGTGGTGCGCAGCGTCGAACGGATGAACCCGGCGGCCGGGCCGGCAAGATCGGCCAGGGCGTCGGGGTCGGCGCCGTCGGCCGCGGATGCGGCGAGGTCGGCGAAGCGCTCCAGCAGCTGGGAGGTGGCATCGGTCAGCTGCACCGGCCACTCCGTGCGGCCCACCGCCGCGACGGCCTCGGCCAGTCGCGTCACCGCGTTGTCGGGGTGGAAGCCGCTGCCGTGCCCTGCCCGTCCCCGCGCGCGCAGGCGCAGCCAGAGCAGGCCCTTCTCGCCGACCTGCAGCAGATAGGCGCGGTGCCCGGCCACGCCCACCGAGTAGCCGCCCACTTCGCTGATGGCCGCTCCGGCACCGTCGAACCACTCGGGTCGGTCACGCACGACAAGAGCCGAGCCTTGTTCGCCGCCTGCCTCCTCATCGGCGAAGAACGTCACGATCAGGTCCCGTTCGGGCTGCTCGCCCCCGGCCAGCAGCCCGCCGACCGCAGTGAGGATCATCGCGTCCATGTTCTTCATGTCGACCGCCCCACGCCCCCAGAGCATGCCGTCGCGCACCACGCCGGCGAACGGATCGACGCTCCAGTCCTCGGCGATGGCAGGAACCACATCCAGGTGCCCGTGCACCACGAGGGCGGGCTTGCTGCCGTCGCGTCCGGGCACACGCGCTCGGACGTTCGTGCGTCGTGGCACAGGCTCGAAGTAATCCGTGGAAAGACCCATGCCCTCCAGGAGCGCACCGACGTACTCGGCGGCCTCGCGCTCGCCGTTGGCCCGCCCGCCGCCGTAGTTCGTCGTGTCGATGCGGATCAGATCGCGCGCGATGCGCGCAACCTGGCTGAGCTCGGCGTCGGATGCGGCGGTTGGCATGCCGTCAAGGCTACCGGTACGGCGCCCGCTCCTCGGCGCGCCCGGGTGCCGGGCGGATTCCATGCCACCGGGCGAACGTGATAATGTCGTTCCTCGGTTGCAAAACCATCTCCACCTGCGCGGGTGGCGGAATAGGTAGACGCGCTAGCTTGAGGTGCTAGTGCCCTTTATCGGGCGTGGGGGTTCAAGTCCCCCCTCGCGCACGCATGTGAGAACAGCCCCCGACCCGGAATCTCGGATTCCGGGTCGGGGGCTGTTCTCGTTCGGCACGACAGGAGCGGTCGCGTGCCGATCGGGTCTTCGTCGCCCCCCTTTCCCGAGTCGCTCGCGCGCGTCGACGGCCGGCTCATGGCAGGCCGCCGCCGGCCGCGATAGGTTCGTGGCGTGGCTTCCCGACCTCGCTCCCCGCGGTCGCCGGCCTGGCGCAGCCAGACCGCGATCCCTCTCCGCCCGGCGCCGGCTGCAGAGGCCGGCACGACCACGATGGGCCGCATCCCGCTCGTGGATCCGCGGCCTGCGCTCAGCGACGGAGGCCTCATCCGCCCGAAGGCCTTCGCCGGCGAGATCGTTCCGTTCCGCGTGACGGCGTTCCGAGAGGGGCACGACCTGATCGGGGTGCATCTGCGACTGTTCTCCCCGTCCGGCGACGAGTCGCTGCACCGGGTGACGCCGCGAAACGATGGATTCGACCGCTGGGTCGCGCACATCGGCCTCCTCGAGCAGGGCGACTGGTCGTTCCGCTTCGAGTCGTTCGCCGACGAGGTCGCCACCTGGCGGCACACGGCCCGCATCAAACTCACCGGGGGCGTCGACATCGCCGTCACCGCCGCGGGCGGCCGGCTGCTGTTCGAACGCGCGGCGGCCGACACCGACCGACCCGCATCAGAGCGCACGCTGCTGCGTCGGGCGGCCAAGCGGCTGGCCTCGGCGGGTGAGGATGCTGCGGCATCCCTCGCCGTCGTCGAAGACGACGCTCTTGCCCGCGCGTTCGCACAACGCCCTCTGCAGTCCCTCGTGACGCTCTCCGTCGATCTGCCGCTGCGCGTGGAACGCGAACGGGCAGGCGTGGGCGCCTGGTACGAGTTCTTCCCGCGATCCGAGGGTGCCCAGCGGCAGGAGGACGGCTCGGTGCGCAGCGGCACCTTCCGCACCGCGGCCGCCCGCCTGCCGCAGGTTGCGCAGATGGGGTTCCAGGTCGTGTACCTGCCGCCGATCCACCCGATCGGTCTGACGCATCGCAAGGGCCCGAACAACGCGCTGGAGGCCGGCCCCGGCGATCCGGGCTCGCCGTGGGCGATCGGCGGGGCCGCCGGTGGGCACGACGCCGTACACCCCGATCTCGGCAGGCTCACCGATTTCCGCGCCTTCGTCCGCGCTGCGCGCCGAGAGAAACTCGAGGTCGCCCTCGACCTGGCCCTGCAGGCCTCGCCCGACCACCCGTGGGTGAGCTCTCATCCGGAATGGTTCACCACCCTGCCCGACGGCACCATCGCCTATGCCGAGAACCCGCCGAAGAAGTATCAGGACATCTATCCGATCAACTTCGACAACGATCCCGACGGCATCCGCGCCGAGGTGCTGCGCATCGTCCGGCACTGGATCGCCCAGGGAGTGCTGATCTTCCGCGTCGACAACCCCCACACCAAACCCCTGCAGTTCTGGGAGTGGCTGATCCGCACCGTCACCGACGAGAACCCGGATGTCGTGTTCCTCGCTGAGGCGTTCACCCGGCCCGCTCCGCTGCAGGCGCTGGCGCGGGCCGGCTTCCAGCAGAGCTACTCGTATTTCACCTGGCGCAACACCAGGGCCGAGCTCGAAGAGTTCCTCTCGTCGGTCGCGAATGACACCGCCGACTTCCTGCGGCCCAATCTGTTCGTGAACACCCCCGACATCCTCACCGAGTATCTGCAGTTCGGCGGGCGTCCCGCATACAAGATCCGCGCCGCCATCGCCGCAACGGCGGGCGCCTCCTACGGCGTGTACGCCGGCTACGAGTTGTTCGAGAACGTCGCCCGGCCGGGGTCGGAAGAGAACATCGACAACGAGAAGTACGAGTACAAGCTGCGCGATTGGGCCGGCGCCGAGGCATCCGGCGACTCCCTCGCCCCGTACCTGCGGCGGTTGAACGAGATCCGTACCGCGCACCCGGCGCTGCGGCAGCTGCGCAATCTCACGATCCACGCGAGCGACGACGACGGCGTGCTCGTGTTCGCCAAGCACGTCGATGCGGACCTGTCGCCCACCGGCGCTGCCGACACGATCATCGTGGTCGCCAACGTCGACCCGCATTCGGTGCGCCAGACGATGATCCATCTGGACACCACGGTGTTCGGCATCCGGCCCGGCGACGCCTTCGAGGCCGAAGATCTCATCACCGGAGCGCGGTGGACCTGGACCGACCACGACTATGTGCGCCTGGACGCGTTCACCGAACCGGTGCACATCGTGCACGTGGTGCACGCAAAGGAGCCGCGATGACCATCTCCGACGCCCTGCTGGATGCCGTCGCCCACGGTGAGCACCACGCTCCGCACGACGTGCTGGGCCTGCATCAGGACGTGGATGCCACCGGTCGCGCGGTGTGGACGGTGCGGGCACGGCGCCCCCTGGCACGCTCTGTGACCGCCGTGTTCGCCGACGGTGAGCGGGTCCCTCTGATGCACGTGCGCGAAGGGATCTGGGCCGGCGCGAAAAGCGGCCGCGCGCGCCCGTACGTGCTGGAGACCGTCTACCCCGACGGGTCGGGCAACACCTGTGACGATCCGTATCGCCATCTGCCCGGCCTGGGCGAACTGGACCTGCACCTCATCCGCGAAGGCCGCCACGAGCGCCTCTGGGACGTGCTGGGTGCGCATGTGCGCGAAGATGACGGCTCGGTCGGCACCGCCTTCGCAGTGTGGGCGCCCAATGCCCGCGCCGTACGCGTGGTCGGCTCCTTCAACGCGTGGGACGGTCGCGGGCACGCGATGCGCTCACTGGGGGCCAGCGGCGTCTGGGAGCTGTTCGTGCCGGGCCTGGCCGCAGGTGCCGTGTACAAGTTCGAGATCCGCACCCCTGCCGGCGACTGGATCCTCAAGGCGGACCCGATGGCGCAGGCAGCCGAGGTGCCGCCGGCCACAGCCTCGGTGGTCGCCGCCTCGACGTATGCCTGGACCGATGCAGAGTGGATCGCCGCGCGTGCAGCCCAGCAGCCGGTTGCCCGGCCGATGTCGGTCTATGAGGTGCACCTCGGCTCGTGGCGCGAGCACATGGACTATCGCGGAGCCGCCGACGCTCTGATCTCGCATGTGCAGTCGCTCGGCTTCACCCACGTGGAGTTCCTGCCGCTTGCCGAGCACCCTTTCGGAGGCTCGTGGGGCTACCAGGTGAGCGGCTATTACGCCCCGACCAGCCGGTACGGGTCGCCCGACGACCTGAGATACCTCATCGATCGCCTGCACGGGGCCGGGATCGGCGTGATCATGGACTGGGTTCCGGGGCACTTTCCCAAAGATGCGTTCGCGCTGGGTCGGTTCGACGGCACACCGCTGTACGAGCATCCCGATCCTCGGCGTGGCGAGCATCGCGACTGGGGCACGTACATCTTCGACTACGGCCGCAACGAGGTGCGCAACTTCCTCGTGGCCAACGCCCTGTACTGGTTCGAGCAGTTCCACGTCGACGGGCTGCGTGTCGACGCCGTCGCCTCGATGCTGTATCTGGACTATTCACGCGCCGACGGCGAGTGGGAGCCGAACATCCACGGCGGACGCGAGAATCTCGAGGCCATCCGGTTTCTGCAGGAGGTGAACGCGACCGCATACCGGCTGCACCCGGGTGTCGCCATGATCGCCGAGGAGTCCACCAGCTTCACCGGTGTCACCGCACCCACCGACCACGGCGGGCTCGGCTTCGGCTTCAAATGGAACATGGGGTGGATGAACGACTCGCTCGTCTACATCCAACGCGACCCGATGTACCGTTCCCACCACGCCGGCGAGCTCTCGTTCTCGTTCGTGTACGCGTTCAGCGAGAACTTCGTGCTGCCGATCAGCCACGACGAGGTCGTGCACGGCAAGGGAAGCCTGTTGGCCAAGATGCCCGGCGACCACTGGCAGAAGCTCGCGAACATGCGGGCGTTCCTGTCCTACATGTGGGCGCACCCCGGCAAGCAGCTGCTGTTCATGGGCCAGGAGTTCGGTCAGCTCTCGGAGTGGTCCGAGCAGCGCCCGCTGGACTGGTGGCTGCTCGACCAGCCCAGCCACCGGCAGCTGCAGGACTTCGTGGCGGCGCTGAACGCGACCTATGCCGACCAGCCCGCGCTGTGGCAGCGCGACGGGGACCCGTCCGCGTTCGAGCGGCTCGGAGCGCCCTCGTGGAATCCCGACGTGCTGGCCTTCCGGCGCGACGGCGGCGGGTCGACCGTCGTCGTGGTGTGCAACTTCTCGGGTGCGCCGCTGCGCGACCACCCGCTGCACCTGCCCGCGGCCGGACGCTGGGACGAGATCCTCAACAGCGACTCCTCCGCCTTCGGCGGCTCGGGCGTCGGCAATCTCGGCGCCGTTCAGACGGATGCCGCAGGTCTTGCACTCCTGCAGCTCCCGCCGCTGGGTGTGCTCTGGCTCGTGCACCACCCCGGTCGTTGAGCCAGCCGAGCGAGACGAAACGACGCCCCGCGTCGCTCAGAACATCAACGACGTGAGCCGGCGCCGCGCAGAGCCGACACGCGGGTCGGTGTCGCCGACCAGGCCGAACAGCTCCAGCAGGCGCTCGCGCACCGGGGTCCGCTCGTCGGACGGCAGCGCGCCGAACAGCTCGAGAAGGCGGTCGAAGGCATCTTCGACGTGCCCGCCGGCCATGTCCAGGTCGGCCACGGCGAGCTGCGCGTCGACCTGCAGCGGCGCGGCCGCTGCAGCATCCCTCGCCTCGTGAAGGTCTGCGCCCTGCACCCGCTGCAGCAGCCGCACCTGTGCGAGCCCCGCGCGCGCGTCCTCGTCGCGCGGGTTCTCGGCCAATGCCTGCTCGTAGGCGACGGCGGCGCGGCCATAGTCGCCGGCTTCGATCGCGGCGAACGCCTCGGCGTGCAGCGGCGGCAGCTCCGGCTCGGCGGGAGCCTCGGCTGTGTCAGCGTCAGCGTCAGTGTCGCCGCCGGCGGCGTCGACGGTTCCGGTCACACCGTTCTGCGCGGCCACCTGCAGCAGCTGATCGAACACGTCACGCACCTGCTGCTCGGGCACGGCGCCCGTGAACAGCGGCACCGGCTGACCTGCCACCAGCGCCACGACCATGGGGATCGACTGGGCACGGAATCCCTGTGCCAACTGCGGGTTCGCGTCGACGTCGACCTTGGCGAGCACCAGGCGCCCGGCCAGTTCGGTGACGACCTTCTCCAGGATGGGGCTGAGCTGCTTGCACGGTCCGCACCACTCGGCCCACAGGTCGACGACCACCGGGACGGTGCGCGAGAGCTGCAGCACCTCCCCGAACGTGGCATCGGTCACCTCGATGACCAGCCCGCTGACCGCGGGGGTCGCCGCCTGCTCGGCAGGCGCGGGGCGATTGCGCAGCGACGACAGGTCGACGGCGCCGCGCAGCACGGTGCTGGGATTGACGTGGGGATTCTGATCGCTCACTTGCTGACCACCTTGGCTCCGAGGATGTTCGAAGAATAGCCCAGCAGTCGGATCTGGGAATCCCCAGCACCGACTCCCGGCACGTAGAAGAAGAGCTGGTCGCTGTACGTCGTGACGAATCCCGACTGAGACTCCTTCACGCCGGTCAGCGCCTGGACCCGCGGTGTCTTGTCGAGCTTGATGACCGCGTCCTTGTTGGTGGGTTTGACCGTCTCCACCTCGTGGACGTTCAGCGCCACGATCGCGCCGCTCTCCAAGGTCGCCAGGGCCAGCGGCGGGAAAGTCCCGGCCGTGGCGGAGAACGCCATGCTCCCGGTCTTCTTGGCCGTCTTCTGGAATTTGACGAGCTGGTTCTTGCGCGTCTCGGTGACGCCCTTCAGGAACGGATCGCCGTCGATCGCGAACGCCCCGGACGACGGGCTCTTGGTGCCATGGTCGATGACATCGGCGTACGCCGCGGCGATCTTGTCGGGTGGCATCACGAGGAACGACGAGTCGGGCTGTACGGCCGCTGCCCCGACGTAGGTCGGTGCGACGTCGGGCAGGGTCGTGGCATCCAGCTGTCCGACGTAGTCGACCTTGTACTCCGACCAGGCATCGTGCTGCGAGATCATCATGACCGTCGAGGTCGTGGCCTTCGCGTCCTTCTGCTCGGCGACCAGCATCACCGTGCGCGGCCAGCCCTCGTACGCCTGCGGCAGGACGACCTTCATCCCCGATGCCGGCAACGGCGGCAGCGCCTGTTCGTCGGAGAGCTTGGCGCGCAGCCGGTAGTTCGTGGTGCGCTCGGCCAGGGCGGCACCGGCCAGACGGGTCGAGGCGAGCTTCGCGTCCTTCTTCTCGTCGGCGGTGGCCACCGTCTGCGAGATGTGCGTGACGATGCGATCCGCCTGCGACGCGGTCACCGCCGGCTGCTGTGTGTCCCCGGCATCGACGACGGTCTCGCTCGGCGTGGGCGACGGCGATGCACCCCACTGCGGCCAGGCGTCCGCCGAGCACCCCGCGAACATTACGGTCGACAGGGCCAGCACCGGCAGCACGGCGAAACTGCGCCGGCGCGCTGAGCGCGTGGGCGCGGCCGGCCCGGCCGTGATGACGCCCTTGTCCGCCTGTTCGACGGACAGATCGATCGGCGCCGTGTCGGGCAGCGGCGGGAGTGCCTTGCGCCGGGGGCCTCGCGAGCGACGCAGACGACGGATGCCGAGGATGTACAGGAAGACGCCGATGGCCATGACCACCGCACCGCCGACGATGAGCGGCCCTGCCCACGGCGTCGTGGCCTTGATGGGCCAGGTCACCGAGACATCGGCCGGCGCGGGCTTCGTGCCGTCGGAGGCGACCAGCACGCTCATCGTGGTGGGCAGCTGCAGATGCTGGATCAGGATGTCTTCCTGGTGGAACTCGTCCAACCACAGGTCCGATCCCGCAGGGTTGCGATGCGCGGGCGTGGCAGCGGCTCCGTCCGCGGGCTGCGGTTGGACGGTCGTGGTGACCACCTTGCCCTTGTCGAGGGTGACCGAGGTGTAGGCGGTGTCAGAGAGCCACGCCTTCACATCGACCGTGCGGCCGTACGCGGCGAACAGGTCGCCGCTGTGCGCCACGCGCAGAGTCTGCGATCCGGGCAACCGGTTCAGCACCGCACCGTCGATCAGCGTGTAAGAGGTCTCCGACGGCGCGGAGATCGTCGTCGTCTCGCTCTTGGGGCCTTGGAACAGCGTCCGCTGCGCGATTCCCGTGGCGATCATCACGGCGGCCAGCACGAAGGCTGCTACGGCCCACACGAAACGCACGAATTCTTCCTCTCGAGTCCGGCACGGGTTCGCCGGACTGGTGACTCGACGTTCCAGACTAGCGAAAGGCTTCTGTGTGCGCCCCGAGAAGCACCACATTTCCCGATGTGCGCAGCGTGCCGAACCGAGAGCGCATGTGACGTGCGGGAGGGTCGCTGCCCACGCGGACGCGTCGGGAAAGTAGTCTGACGTGACAGCGGCTCCGGGACGGATGCCCCGACACACGCCGTGACACACGCCCCGCGGCGACAGGCCAATCCGAGAGGAGCACCATGAAGGTGCAGAACCCGTTCCGCGTCGCCCTGGTGGCGACCCTGGGCGTCGGCGTCGGCCTCATGCTCATCGGCAGCGTGCAGACCCTGTCGACCATCCTGCTGTACCTCGGCACGGCGCTGTTCCTCGCGCTCGGGCTCGAGCCCATCGTGGCGTTCCTGGAGCGGCGCCGTCTGCGCCGTTGGGCAGCAGTGTTGCTGACGATCCTGCTGGTCCTGGCCGTGTTCGCGGGAATCATCCTGGTCGTGGTGCCGGTGATCGTCAATCAGATCACGCAGCTGGTCGACACGATCACGCAGATCGCGCAAGACCCGCACACGCTCGTGAACATCCGCCATTGGGCCGAGGTCACCTTCCCGGGCCTGGAGATGGACACGATCTACAACACCATCCAGGACTGGGTGCTCAAGAACCTCGGCGAGATCAGCGGGTCCATCGGACAGGGGGTCCTCAAAGTCGGCATCGCCTTCCTCGGAGGCCTGACCGGCGCCTTCATCGTGCTGATCCTGACGATCTACTTCACGGCATCCATCCCCTCGCTCAAGCGCGCCGTGTTCCGCCTGGTGCCGGCGTCGCGTCGCGAGCGGTTCATCGACATCTCCGAGCAGATCACCGACTCGGTCGGCTACTACGTGATGGGGCAGGTGACGCTCGCGGTCATCAACGGCGTGCTCAGCTCGATCTTCCTGTCGATCATCAACGCCCCATTCCCCGCGGTGCTGGCAGTGATCGCCTTCTTCTTCTCGCTGATACCGCTGGTGGGAACGCTCACGGGATCGACGCTCATCGTGCTGACCTGCCTGATCCCTGGGCTGAGCTCGCCGACCACGGCGCTGATCGCGGCGATCTACTACCTGATCTACATGCAGCTGGAGGCGTACCTCATCTCGCCGCGCATCATGAACCGCGCGGTGTCGGTGCCCGGCGGCGTGGTCGTGGTCGCAGCCCTCGCCGGTGGCTCGCTCCTGGGGCTCTTGGGCGCGCTGATCGCGATCCCGGTGGCTGCCAGCATCCTGATCATCTACCGACAGGTGATCATCCCCCGCCAGAACGAACGCTGACGCGGGCCGTGCGTCGCCCCCTCAGCCGAGCGGGCCATCCCACTGGGTGGGCAGCGGCAGCGCCGACGGGTTGACGGCCGCGACGATCTCGTCGAGCACGCGACGCGTCTGGTTCTCGCCCACCCACAGATGCCGGCCGCCGGCGACGGCGATCACCTCGGCGGCGGGGACCGCAGAGAACTTCTCGCGGGCCTCGGCCGGGCGCAGATAGTCATCGAACTCGGGAATCACCGCGATCAGCCGCCGACGGTCGCCCGCCCACGCGGCCAGTTCTGCCGGGCTCGTGCGGTGCAGCGGAGGCGAGAGCAGAATCGCGCCCTCGACATCCTGGTCGAGACCGTGTTTGAGCGCCACCTCGGTGCCGAACGACCACCCCACCAGCCAGGGCCGGGGAAGACCGCGTTCGCGCACGAAGGCCATCGCGGCGGCAAGATCGAGCCCTTCGGCATCGCCGCCGTCGAACTCGCCCTCGCTGGTCCCTCGCGGTGACGAGGTCCCGCGGGTGTTGAAGCGCAGCACGGCCAGGTCGGCCAGTGCCGGCAGCCGTCCTGCGGCCTTGCGCAGCACGTGCGAGTCCATGAAGCCACCGGCGGTGGGCAGCGGATGCAGCGTGACCAGAGTCGCCACGGGTGCGTGCATCGCCGGCGAGGCGAGTTCGCCCACCAGAGTCAGCCCGTCGGTCGTGTGCAGCGTGATGTCCTCCCGCTGCGCCGGCAAGAGGATCGGTCCGCGGATCTCCATCTCAGAACACCTTCCAGCAGTGCACGTGCCAATGCCGCCGCGCGGCCAGGTCTGCCGCATCGCCGAGTACCCCGTCGGCGCGCCAGGCGACGAGGTGTGCCGTGCCGACCTCGATCACGCGGCCGCAGCCGGGGCACGTGTATTCCTTCTGAGAGCGTTGCTCAGAGACCGGCTGGACCACCCATTCCGCACCGTGCTTGACCTCGGTGCGCTTGAAGCCGCTCACGAAGCGCCCGAATGAGTCGTCACGCGCCGGGTCGGGGCGCCGACGGTGCGACCGCGGCACCGGCTCAGTACCAGCCGGTCGACTGGGAGTGTCCCCAGGCGCCGCACGGCGTGCCGTAGCGTGCGGAGATGTAGCCGAGGCCCCACGTGATCTGCGTCGCCGGGTTGGTCGCCCAGTCGCTGCCTGCCGTGGCCATCTTGCTGCCCGGGAGAGCCTGCGGAATGCCGTAGGCACCGCTGCTGTTCGAGGCGTTCACCCGCCAGCCCGACTCGCGCTTCCACAGCGCCACCAGACACGAGAACTCGCCCTCGCCCCAGCCGCGTGCCTTGACCATCTGGTAGGCGATCGCCTGCGCCGTGCCCGGACTGGGCGCGACGAACGGTGCCCCGACCGATGCCGCGCTCCCCTGCACGGGCGCTGTGGGCGTCGGCTTGGGCTTGGGCTTGACGTACACGACGTAGCTGTCGCGGCTGAAGTCCGCGGAGGCGCCTGCTGCAGTGGATACGACCTGCACACTCTGCGCGTCGCCCAGCGCGCTGGCATACAGCGTGATGGGCGCTTCGACCTGTGCATTGGCGCGCGTCATGATCGTGCTGCCCAGGGGGCTGAGATATGCCGCTGCCATTCCGGCGACCGCAAACGTCGCGAGGGCGCCCAGAACACGTCGACGACGCGACGCCCGCGGGGGGCGACGAGAGGATGTCTGAGATGCCGGAGCCAGAGCCGCCGCCTTCAGATCGCGGCGCAGGACCGCGCGGGGTGGCTCAGGGGTCGTCGGGTTGCCGGAGGTCACAGTTCCCCGAGTCTAGCGGGCTCGTGCACCGGTTGCCACGCCCTGCCCCGGCGGGTCGTCATGCCACGGCCAGCATGACATCGACGACCGCGTCCAGAACGGCATCCACCTGCGCCTCGCGGTAGCCTCGCCGCTGCATGCGGAAGGCCACGGTGCGCACCTGCTCGACAGTGACCGGTCTGCCGTCGGAGAGGAACTCCGAGAGGCGGTCGGCCACGATGTCGACCTCGTCGATGCGGTAGCCGTACCCGAGGCCCCGCGCCCGGTCGAAACGGTGCCGAGGTGGGCGGCTCAGGCGATCGAGGATCTCCTGTGCCCGCGCCCGGGTGCGGTCGATCCATACGCCGGTGCCGCCGGTGCGCACCACCCGCTTGCGCTCCCGCGCGGCGAACGCGTCCTCGACGCGGGCCAGTGCCGCATCCACCGCCTCGGGCTGGTAGCCGCGCCGCACGAGCGGGAACGCCACCGAGCGAACGTCGGCGGCCGACAGAGTCGTGCCACCGCTCTCGAACACGCTGCGCGCGTTGCGCAGGAAGTCGTCCACCGCTTTGGCCGCGTATCCCTTGCGTCGGCCGGTCACCAGAGGGAACATGGCGGCCGCAGGCCGGCCCTGAGCAGAAGTGTGAGTCGTCATGGAGCCACCAGGGGGGTCAGGAGGTAATACAGGGCGAGTGCGGCAGCGGCCGACGGCAGGATCGAATCCAGCCGATCGAGCACGCCGCCGTGCCCGGGCAGCCAGGAGCTCATGTCCTTGATGCCGAGGTCGCGCTTGATCATCGATTCGCCCAGGTCGCCGAGGGTGGCGGTGACCAGAATCGCAGCGCCGATGATCAGGCCCGTCCACCATACGAGACCCAGCATGAAGATCGCCAGGAGAACGCCCGCGATGAGGGCGGCCAGCACCGCGCCGCCGAAGCCCTCCCATGTCTTCTTCGGACTGATCCGCGGTGCCATCGGGTGGCGACCGAACGACAGCCCCGTCGCATACGCACCGGTGTCGGCCGCCACGGCGATGATGATGAACGCCAGCACCCACCACTGGCCGCCGTCCTGACGCAGCAGCAGCACGCACAGGCTCGCCGCGAATGCCACATACAGCTGCACGAGCGTGCCGGCCAGGATGTCTCTGCCCACCTGTTGCGCGCCGCGTCGTTCCCGCACGATCAGAACCGCGCACAGTCGCCACACGACGACCAGCACGACCGCCGCGCACACCGCCACCCAGTGCATCCACAGCGTGAGCAACCACGCGGACAGGATCATCGCCGCAGCGCCGGCCAACTGCGGCGCGAGATCGATGCGCCGTCCGCTGCCGGACAGTGCACGGCTGAGCTCGAAGACGCCCAGGATGGCGGCGGCGGCGGCCAACAGCAGGAAGACGGGCTTCCAGATCACCAGCGACAGCACGAGCACCGCACCGATCGCCAGGCCGATCGCGATGGCGACGATCAGGTCGCGGCCGGTGCGCTGCTTGATGCGCTCATTGGCCTCTTCGAAGTCGGCGCGCGTACGCGCCACCTGATGCTCGAACTCGGTGCGGGCGGCACGCAGCGCGGCCAACGGCGTGTCTCCCGTCGAATCGGGCACCGACGTGCCTTCGCCGCTCGCAGAGACGTCGTCAGCCGCCTGCTCTCGTCGGTCGTCATCCTGCGGAGACGGCCCGGACGCATCGGTCATCGGCCCGATTCCTCAGACCTCGAGAAGTTCCGCTTCTTTGCGCTTGAGAGCATCGTCGATGTCATCGACGTGCGAGCGGGTCAGAGCATCCAGCTCCTTCTCCGCGCGCGCCAATTCATCCTCGCCGAAGTCGCTCTTGAGCGCATCGAGGTCGTCCTTCATCTTGCGGCGGATTCCACGCACATGCACCCTGGCGTCTTCGCCCTTCGTGCGCACGAGCTTGACGTACTCCTTGCGCCGATCCTGTGTGAGCTCCGGCATCGTGATGCGCACGATGTTGCCGTCGTTGGTGGGGTTGACGCCGAGGTTCGGGATGTCGCGGATCGCCTGCTCGATGGCCTTCAGCGCCGACTTGTCGTACGGGGTCACGATGAGCGTGCGCGCCTCGGGGGCGTTCAGCGAAGCGAGCTGATCCAGCGGTGTCGGGGTGCCGTAGTAGTCGACCAGCACCTTCTGGAACAGCTGGGGGTTGGCACGCCCCGTGCGCACCGTGGCGAAGTCGTCCTTCGCCATCTCCACGGCCTTATCCATACGGCTGGCAGCATCGGCCAAGACGTCCGCGATCACGGTCTCTCCCATCGGTCAGGCGTTCCCGCCTTAGTTTAGTCAGAGCGCGGCCCTCGGCCGCCTGCCACGGATGATCACGCGGTCACGAGCGTGCCGATCTGCTCGCCCAGCAGCGCCCGGGTCACGTTCCCCGCCGGCTCCATGCCGAACACGCGCATGTCCATGCTGTTGTCCATGCACAGGCTGAACGCGGTCGAGTCGACCACCTTCAGGCCTCTCTGCAGGGCATCCAGATACGTGATGCGGTCGATGCGGGTGGCCGAGGCATCCTTCTTCGGATCCGCGGTGTAGACGCCGTCCACGCCGTTCTTGGCCACCAGCACCTCGTCGGCGCGGATCTCGAGCGCGCGCTGTGCGGCGACGGTATCGGTCGAGAAGTACGGCAGTCCCGCCCCGGCACCGAAGATCACCACCCGGCCCTTCTCCATGTGACGCTCGGCCCGCAGCGGGATGTAGGGCTCGGCGACCTGGGTCATCTGGATCGCCGACTGCACGCGCGTGGCGGCACCGGCCTGTTCGAGGAAGTCCTGCAGGGCGAGCGCGTTCATCACCGTGCCGAGCATGCCCATGTAATCCGCACGGCCGCGGTCCATGCCGCGTTGGCTGAGCTCGGCGCCGCGGAAGAAGTTGCCGCCGCCGACGACGATCGAGATCTCGACGCGGTCCACGGCCGCCGCGATCTCGCGGGCGATCTGACCGACGACGTCGGGGTTCACGCCCAGCGCGCCACCCCCGAACGCCTCACCGGAGAGTTTCAGCAGGACGCGGCGGCGTCCGGTGGCCTCATTGATCACGTGTCTTCCTCTCGTCGCGACCACGCTCTCTCGTCGCGATCACACTGTAGCGAACGGGCATGGCAAGGGGCCCGCATCTCGTCTGCGATGCGGGCCCCTGCGCGGTCTTACGCGCCGACCTTGAACCGAGCGAAGTCGGTCACCGTGATACCGGCGTCCTTCGCGACATGCGCGACCGACTGCTTGTTGTCCTTCGCGTAATCCTGCTCGAGCAGCGCGACCTGCTTGAAGTACGCGTTCACGCGGCCCTCGATGATCTTGGGCAGCGCCGCTTCGGGCTTGCCCTCGTTGCGCGAGATCTCGGTGACGATCTCGCGCTCCTTCTGAACGTCGGCCTCGGGCACGTCCTCGCGCGAGAGATACGACGGATTGGCGAACGAGATGTGCTGGGCGATGCTGCGGGCGGTGACCGCGTCGTCGCCGGTGTAGGCGACGACCACGCCGATCTGCGGAGGCAGGTCCTTGCTGGTCTTGTGCAGGTACACCTCGAACTTGTCGCCCGAGAGCGTGCGCACCCGGCGCAGCTCGACCTTCTCGCCGATGATCGCGGCCTCTTCAGAGATGAGCTGCGCGACGGTCTGGTCGCCGGCCGGGGCGGCCAATGCGGTCTCGGCCGAGTCGGCGGCAACGGCCGCGGCGGCGTCGGCGACCTTGTCGGCCAGCGCAATGAAGCGGTCGTTCTTGGCGACGAAGTCGGTCTCGCACGCGAGCTCGATCAGAGTCACCTTGCCGTCGCCCTCACGGGCGACGACCAGGCCCTCGCTCGTGGAACGGTCGGCGCGCTTGGCGTTGCCCTTCGCGCCCTTCAGACGCAGGATCTCGACGGCCTTCTCGATGTTTCCGTCGGCCTCTTCGAGCGCCTTCTTCGTGTCGACCATGCCCGTGCCGAGCTGCTCGCGCAGCGCCTTGATGTCGGCGATGGTGAAGTTTGCCATGGGTGGCGGCTCCTTGTGTGTGGTGTTCTCATGGATGCGGCTCGCGGAATCATCTGCCGATGACCCCGCGAGCCGTTCGAAGATGTGTGGGGTCGGTCACTCTGCCGAAGCGGCAGGCTCCTCGGCCTTCGCGGCCTCGTCTGCACCCTCGGCCGTCTCGACCTCAGCAGGCGTCTCGGCAGCCTCGGCGGCGGCGGTCTTCTCGGCAGCCTCGGCGGCCTCGGCTTCGACCGTTGCGGCCTCTTCCTTCGCCTCGGCGACGTCGGCCACCTTCTCGGTGGAGGCAGACGACTGCTCCGGTGCGCCCTGCTCGAGTAGCTCGCGCTCCCACTCGGCCAGCGGCTCGGCGGGCTCGGCCGCCTCGTCTGCCGGCTGGTGGCGCTGGATCAGGCCCTCGGCGGCGGCGTCGGCGATGATACGGGTGAGCAGGCTCACCGAGCGGATCGCGTCGTCGTTGCCCGGGATCGGGTACTGGATCTCGTCGGGGTCGGCGTTCGTGTCGAGGATGCCGATGACCGGGATGCCCAGCTTCTTGGCTTCGTCGATGGCGAGGTGCTCGCGCTTGGCGTCGACGACCCACAGAGCCGACGGCGTCTTCTGCAGGTTGCGGATGCCGCCCAGTGACTTGTGCAGCTTGTCGAGCTCGCGCTTCTTCAGCAGCAGTTCCTTCTTGGTGAAGCCGCTCTCGGAGGGGTTCTCGTAGTCGAGCTCCTCGAGCTCCTTCATGCGCTGCAGGCGCTTGCTGACGGTGCTGAAGTTGGTCAGCAGACCGCCGAGCCAGCGCTGGTTCACGTAGGGCTGGCCCACGCGCGTGGCCTGCTCGGCCAGGACTTCCTGCGCCTGCTTCTTGGTGCCGACGAAGAGGATCGTGCCGCCGTGGGCGACGGTCTCCTTGACGAACTCGTAGGCGCGGTCGATGTAGGCCAGCGACTGCTGCAGGTCGATGATGTGGATGCCGCTGCGCTCGGTGAGGATGAAGCGCTTCACTTTCGGGTTCCACCGACGGGTCTGGTGTCCGAAGTGTACGCCGGCATCCAGCAGCTGGCGGATCGTGACGACGGCCATGGCCGTGCTCCTGTTCTCGGCGCGTGTGCGCCGCTTTCGGTTCTCTCCGGCGGAAGATGTCCCGCCGAGCCTGGTGCCCGGCGCACTCCCCGCCTCGTTCTGAGGACCGTTGGGGGATGCTGCCACGCCTGGCGAAGCCGGCGCTGTGGGCACGCGTAGTCACCTCGACATGCGAGGTGCGTGTTCAGTGTATCAGGAGAGGGATGCCGCGCCGGAGTCCGCACGATCAGCGCCTCCTCCCCCGGCCCGCGCCGATCCGGGCATCACGCGGTGTGTCCACAGATCGTGCTCCGCCGGCGCGCAGCGGCCGGAAGGCCGTGCAGGCTCGGGACATGACCGCACTTCGTCCGCTGCGGCAGCGGGGAGCTCGGATCGCCCTCACGGTGGCGCTCAGCGTGCCGCTGCTGGGCGCGGCTTCAGCTCCCTCGGCCGCGTCGACGGCGGCGTTCGCGGCGTCGTCCGCAGCGCCGCCGCATGAGGTCCTAGCCCCCGTCGCCCCGAGCATCCCCGCGAGCGGACAGGGGCAGGGCGACGCAGTGCTCGACGATTGGGTGTGGCCGTTGACGGCGTTCCGCATCACGCGGGCGTACGTGGCTCCCGCCCACGAGTACGGACCTGGCCATCGCGGCATCGACCTGGCACCGCTGTCGACCGACACGGTGCGCACGCCGGCGGACGGGGTCGTCGCGTTCCGCGGGTCGGTGGCCGGTCGTCCGCTCATCACCATCGATCATGGCGATGGGCTGGTCACCACTCTCGAGCCGGTGGCCTCGCAGCTGACGGTCGGCTCGCGCGTCGCGCGCGGGCAAGAGCTCGGGACGATCTCGACCGGAGGACATGCGGCCGCCGGCACCGTGCATTTCGGCGTACGCCGGTACGGCCAGTACATCAACCCGATGCTTCTGCTCGGCGGCATCCCACGGGCGGTGCTGCTGCCCTGCTGCTCGTAAGCGCAGCCCGTCAGCGCTGCCCGTCAGCGCTGCGCGCGCGGGTGCGCGATGCGATAGGTCGCCAGAAGCCGTTCGCTGGAGACGTGCGTGTAGATCTGCGTGGTCCCCAGGCTCGCGTGCCCGAGCATCTCCTGCACGCTGCGCAGGTCCGCCCCGCCATCGAGCAGATGCGTCGCCGCCGAGTGCCGCAGCGCGTGCGGTCCGATGGTCCGCTCCCCCACGATCGGTCCGATGACCCGCGAGACGAGGCTGTAGACCGACCGCGGTCCCAAGCGCGCGCCGCGCGTGCCCAAGAACAGAGCGGCGCCGCCGGCTCCGGCGGCGTTTCGCGCGGCAAGAGCCGGACGCCCGTGAGAGAGGTACGCGTCCAGGGCGAGCCCGGCGGGCAGGCCGAACGGCACCACGCGCTCTTTGGAGCCCTTGCCCAGCACGCGTGCCGTGCGGCGATCGCGGTCCACGTCGTCCACGTCGAGGCCGCACAGCTCCGACACGCGCAGCGCGGCGCCGTAGAGCAGTTCCAGCACGGCCCGATCCCGCAGGGCGACCGGGTCGGCGGCAGCCGAGGCATCGGCCGCCGATGCCTCCGCTGCGGCATCCAGGACCTGCGACATCGCCTGCGCGGTCGCCACCTTCGGCAGCGTGCGTCCGCGCTTGGGCGCCACCAGCCGCACGCTCGGGTCGGCGTCGAGTTCCCCGATCTCGTCGCACCAGCCGAAGAAGCCCCGCATCGATGCGGTGCGTCGCGCCAGCGTCGAACGGGAGGCACCGTCCTGCGATGACGCCCACAGCCACTCCCGCAGCGTCTCGATGTCCACGTCGGCGAGCTCCGCGTCGGCCGTGTGGGCGGCCAGGTCGGCAAGATCCGCACGGTAGGCCCTGATCGTCGCGGGGGCCAGTCGGCGCACATCCGACAGATACCGCGCGTACGCCTCGACTGCAGCGCTGATCCTCATCCCTCCAGCATGGCCGTCACCGCGTCCGGCGGCTCGCGGCGCGCCGCCATCGGAACCCGTCACCCTCCACCGCACCGGTCAACGCCAGCAACCCGAGTCGACTGCGGATCTCGTCGGGCGCCATGCCGCTGCGGCGGGCCAGGTCGTCCACATCACGCCATGCGCGACCGCTGAGCGCGTCTGCGAGTCGGGTGTCATCGCCGGTCCACGGGCCCGCGAGCATCCCGTCCTGGGCGTTGCCCATCCCCAGCAGCTCGGCCACTTCGTCCGCCGTCGTCACACACCGTGCGTCGAACTCCCGCAGCAGCCGGTGGCAGCCCGCCGACGACCCGCTGGTGACCGGCCCCGGCACCGCTGCGAGCGCACGCCCGAGGTCGGCGGCGTGCCCGGCGGTGTTCAGCGAGCCGCTCCGGGCACCGGCTTCGACGACGACAGTGGCCGACCCCAGAGCGGCGATCAGCCGATTGCGCTGCAGGAATCGCCACTTGGTGGGCGCGTTGCCGCACGGCAGTTCGCCGATCACGGCACCCGTGCGGGCGATCCGATCGATCAGGTCACTGTGGCCGGCGGGGTACGGACGGTCCACGCCTCCGGCAAGCAGCGCGACCGTCATGCCGCCGGCTGACAACGCGCCGCGGTGGGCGGCACCATCGATCCCGTATGCCGCACCGGAGACGACGGTGATCCCCCGCCCGGTCAGCGCCGCGGCGAACTCCGACGCGATCTGTTCGCCGTAGCCGCTGGCCGCGCGTGCGCCGACGATCGCCACCGCCGGATCCAGCTGCCGCAGCCGTGCGGGGTCCCCACGCACCCAGAGACACACGGGTGCGTGCGGTCCCAAGTCGTCCAGCGCCGACGGCCACACGTCGTCTTCAGGGCAGATGAGGTGGATGCCGGTGCCGGCCGCCGTCTCGAGGGCGAACGCGATCGCCTCGGCGACCAGTCGCGGTCGCCATCGTTCACGTCCCTGCTGCAGCTGCTCACGCGACACTCCGGCACCCGCAGCGCCGCCGGCGACCGACATGGCCACCTGCAGCGCATGCACCGGACCGAGGGTGGCGATCAGCGCACCGGCGACGCCGTCTCCGGGCTCGACCAGGCAGCTCCACACCGCACGGGCATATGCGCGCACCCGATGCACCTCGTCGCCTCGATCCGCGACCAGCAGCGGCCCCACCGACGCAGCCGCGTCATCCCTCCATCGAAAGGCGCTCATGACCGTACTCCCTTCTTCAGAAACAGCGCTCGACCGATCTCGTCCACGCCCAGTCGGTCGCGACCGGCCAGGTCGGCGATGCTCCACGCCACCCGCAAAATGCGCTCGTAGCTGCGCAGCGTGAGCGAGCCGCGGTGCAGCGCGGCATCCAACGACCGTCGCACGATCGGCTCCGGCGCGAGCGGGCCCAGCCGCAGCCATGAACCGGAGACCGCCGAGTTGAGCGTCCACGGTGTGTCGCGCAGCCGATATGCGGCGCGATCGCGTGCCGCGACGACCCGATCGCGTGCCTGAGCGGTCGTCACGCCGGCCGCCGCGCCCTCGTGATGGGCGACGAGCACCCGAGCCATCATGACCTCGATGTCGACCCGGTCCAGCAAGGGACCTGACAGCCGGCTGCGGTAGCGCCGGATCGCGATGGGCGGGCAGGTGCACACCGCCCCGCGCACGCCGTAGTTTCCGCACGGACACGGGTTGGTGGCCAGCACCAACTGGAATCGCGCCGGGAACGACGCGGTGAAGCCCGCCCGGTGGATCACGATCGATCCCGTCTCCAACGGCTGGCGCAGAGCATCCAGCGTGCCGGCGTGATACTCGCCTGCCTCATCCAAGAACAGGACGCCCTCGGTGGCGCGGGCGATGGCCCCGGGGCGGACGACCCGCGAGCCGCCGCCGACCAGGGCCGCAAGGCTCGCGCTGTGGTGCGGCGCCTCGAAGGGGGCGGTGCGGTCCAGCCGCAGCACGGGCTGCCCCGACAGGGAGCGTATGGATGCCGCCACCAATGCCGATTCGTCGTCCAGCGCGGGCAGGATGCCGGGCAGCCGCTGGGCGAGCATCGTCTTGCCGGCTCCCGGCGGTCCCGTCATCAGCAGATGATGGCCGCCGGCAGCGGCGATGATCAGCGCCTCCACCGCCTCGGGCTGCCCGATCACGTCAGCCAGTTCGTACGTGCGCGACTCTTCAGCTGCCGCCTCGGGTGCCGCCACCGGTTCGCAGTCGGGGCCGTCGGGCAGCTCGGCTCCGTGCAGCCGCGCCACATCGGTCAGGCTCACCGCCCCGGTCACTCTGACGCCTGCGACCAGTTCCGCTTCGGCGCGGTTGGCCCACGGCACCACGACATGCTCCACGCCGGCACGAGCGGCGGCGCGCACCGCGGGCAGCACGCCCGGCACCGGTCGCAATCGTCCGTCCAGTCCGAGCTCACCGATGTGCGCGGTCGTCGCTATCGACCCAGGATCCATCAGCCCATCGGTCGCCAGCGCGGCCATGGCGATGGCCAGGTCGAACCCCGAGCCCTGCTTGGGCAGGCTGGCCGGTGACAGGTTGACCGTGAGGCGCCGTTTGGGCAGCGTCAGGCCGCTGTTCTCGCTCGCGTTGCGCACGCGCTGCACGGCTTCGCCGAGCGCCTTGTCGGGCAGCCCGATGATCTGGAAGTCGGGGATCTGCCGGCTCTGATCGGCTTCGACCTCGACCAGCGTGCCGTCGAGCCCCGACAGCGCCACCGCCCACGTCCGCGTCACGACCATGACACGTCCTCGATGTGCTCCAGGCGCCCACGGGAGGGGTCTGCCCCGGTGATGCCGATCACGTCCAATCGACGCCCGCACCCGCGCGCCTGGTCGCGATGCTCGAGCTCCCACGCGTGCGCCAGGCGCCACAGGCGCGCGCGCTTTCGCGCATCCACCGCCTCGAGCGGGTCGCCGAAACCGTCACTGCGCCGGGTCTTCACCTCCACGAACACGAGCGAGTCCCCCGTGCGCGCCACGATGTCGATCTCGCCGTCGCTCGAGCGCCAATTGCGCTCGAGCACGCCGAAACCGCGGGCGATCAGGTGCGCAACCGCACGGTTCTCCCCCGCTCTGCCCAGGTCGTCTTTCGCTGCCATGAAGGCATCGTTTCGCGCACGGGCCGTCGGCCGAGCACACGATCGAGCGACGGGGGATGGATCACGCGGATCGGCCGATCAGGCCGTTCTGGGGAGGAGGCGCCGCAGCGTCAGGAGTCCAGCGACAGCTCTTCGGGCAGGTGCAGATCGCGCCGCTGCAGCTCTTCGACGTTGACGTCCTTGAACGTGAGCACCCGCACCGATTTCACGAATCGGTCGGCCCGATAGATGTCCCACACCCAGACATCCTTCATCGACAGTTCGAAGTAGAAATCGTGCTCGGTGTCGCGGCGGACGACATTGACCTCATTGGCCAGGTAGAACCGGCGCTCGGTCTCGATCACATATTGAAACTGCGAGACGACGTCACGGTACTCCTTGTACAGCGCCAGCTCGAGCTCGCGGTCATAGTCGTCGAAGTCGTCATCCATGGTGAGTCCATCCTAGGTCGCAGGCACGCCGATCCCGCCACCGCGACATCCACTCAGAACAGCGTCGGTGCGTCCGAGATGGCCCACGACGCGCGGTGGTACGGACTCAGCCCGACAGCACGGATCGCGGCCCGGTGCGCGGGGCTCGCGTAGCCCTTGTTGTGCGACCACTCGTAGGCGGGGTGCTCGGTGTGCAGCCCCACCATCAGTGCGTCGCGTGCGACCTTGGCCACGACCGAGGCGGCCGCCGCACTCGCACAGTCCCGGTCGGCTTTGATCTGGGTGCGCACCGGCAGCGTTCCCCCGCAGGCGGAGATGTAGTCGTAGTTGCCGTCCAGCAGCACCAGCGCTCCGTCGAAGGCGACAACCCCCCGCAGCTGCTCGATCGCCCGCAGTGCGGCCCGGCCCAGGGCGCGCATGATGCCGACCTCGTCGATCTCGGCAGCCGTGGACCAGCCCACCGCCGTGGCATCCACCCAGTCCGCCGCGCGCGCGGCGACCTCAGCGCGCCGCATCTCGGAAACGAGCTTCGAGTCGCGCAGTCCCTGCGGCACCCGCCTGCGCGACGTGCGCGGCCCGACCACCGCGGCCCCCACTGCCACCGGACCCGCCAGCGCCCCCCGCCCGACCTCGTCGCAGGCGATGATGACCGTATGCTCGCGCAGCAGACGCCGCTCGAGGGTCAGCCGGGGCTCGACGACGGTCATGGCGACGAGCTCGACGCCTTGGCAGCGGGCACTCCCGCGAACACCTCATGATGGAAGTCGATGAGGCCGAAGCGTGAGAACGGCCATGTGATCAAGAAGGCACGGCCGACCACATTGGCCTCCGGCACGAAGCCCTTGCCCGGCTGATCCTGGTTGTAGCGGGAATCGCGCGAATGGTCACGATTGTCACCGAGCACCCACAGCGAGCCCGCCGGCACGGTCACGTCGAACGGAACGACCTCGGGGACCGTCTCACCCGCCTGCAGGTCGAGGTAGGCGGACTCGTCGATGGGCACGCCGTTGACCGTGATGTGGCCGATCGCATCACAGCATGTGATGTGATCGCCGGGCAGCCCGATCACGCGCTTGATGAGATGGTCGTCGCTGTCGGGGGCCGACAGACCGACCAACGACAGCGTCCAGTCGACGGCTTCGACAATCCAGGAGCGGGACGGGTGCTCTGTCGCCGGCGGCAGCCAACCGCCCGGATCGCGGAAGACGATCACGTCGCCGCGCTGGTAGCCCGCGAACCGCGGGGTGATCTCGTCCACGAGGATGCGGTCGTTGATCTGCAGCGTGTTCTCCATCGACCCGGAGGGGATGTAGAACGAGCGGACCAGGAAGGTCTTGACCAGGAAGGAGACCAGAAGCGCGATGACGACGATCACGATGATGTCGCGCACGAACGCCCACGTGCCGCGACGCTTCGAGGCGCCCCTCGTCGGAAGCGCCGTCGCGGCTTTCTCGATCATCCGTGCCCCTCGTCGTTGCCCATACAGCGTCGCACATTCTCACCCCGGCAAACGACAACGCCCCGGGCCAAAGCCTCGGGGCGTGGTCGAACCGGATCAGCGGTCGCGCTTCTCCTTGATCTTGGCCTTCTTGCCGCGCAGGTTGCGCAGGTAGTACAGCTTCGCGCGGCGGACGTCGCCGCGGGTGACGACCTCGATGCGGTCGATCACCGGGCTGTGCACCGGGAAGGTGCGCTCCACGCCCACCTGGAAGCTGATCTTGCGCACCGTGAACGTCTCACGCACACCATCGCCGGAGCGACCCAGCACCACGCCCTGGAAGACCTGGATACGGGAGCGGCTGCCCTCGGTGATGTTCACGTGCACCTTGACGGTGTCACCGGGGAAGAAGTCGGGGATGTCGGAGCGGAGGGATGCCGCGTCGACGGCGTCGAGGATCTGCATGATCATGTCTCTCTGCGGCCGCCACAGGTCGACCGCGAAGTGAATGGGATAAGAGATTCGGTGCTCGCTGCGCGATCAGGACGATGCGCGGGCTCCCCTGAGGCAGAACCGGTGCGCGGGCACAAACAATCATTCTGCCATGGACAGCACCCCGCACCAAAACGTCACGGCGGTCTCCGCGCGCACGGCGCCCGATGTCAGTGCGCGGAGCGCCCGTCGCCGGGTCGGCCGACCTCGTTGACGACGATGACGTCGGCGTGCGCGCTGCCGCGCTGCCGGAGCGTCTCCTCATGCGGCACATCCGCAGGCCCGCTGCCCGGTGACAGCCGAGAGAACGACCCGCGTGCCTCGTTCCACAGCTGGGCGAGCGACGACCAGAACAGCGCGAGGAAGGCGATGATCGCGCCGACCAGAATCGGAGCGAACGCCGCCTGCAGGAACAGCCCGTACGCGATCACCAGCAGGTGCCAGACCGTGATCCAGAGCGCATCCCACCACGACACCGCACGGAAGGATCGCACCGTCGGCCGTGCGCGAATGAGCAGCGCGATGATCACCTCGCCCACCAGCACCGCCGGGGCTGCGAAGAAGATCACCCCCAGAAACGCCCATCCACCCGCGTTGAAGATCGCCCAGCCCACCACCAACCACACCGGCAGGACGATCGCCGCCGGCAGCAGCCAGGCGAACAAGCCGCGTCGCATCCACATGCTCAGATCGTACCTTCGCGGGATGTACGGCAGGCCGGCCGGTGGGCGAGCCGCGGGCGATTCACAGCGGGCGCCCCCGGCATCCGCGAGAATGGACACGACGAGAGGAACACGATGATCGAGTTGCGCACCCCTGCCGAGATCGAGCAGATGCGACCGGCAGGCCGATTCGTGGCAGAAGCCCTGGCCACGCTTCGCGACGACACGAAGGTCGGCACGAACCTGCTGACGATCGACAAGCGCGCTCACGAGTTGATCCGCAAAGCCGGCGCCGAATCGTGCTACATCGACTACGCTCCCTCGTTCGGCTCCGGCCCGTTCGGCAAGGTCATCTGCACGTCGGTCAACGACGCCGTGCTGCACGGGCTGCCCCACGACTACGCGCTGCGCGACGGCGACCTGGTCTCGCTGGACTTCGCGGTCTCGATCGACGGTTGGGTCGCCGACTCAGCGGTGTCGTTCGTGGTCGGCA
Source organism: Microbacterium terrisoli (assembly GCF_030866805.1). Classification (NCBI taxonomy): domain Bacteria; kingdom Bacillati; phylum Actinomycetota; class Actinomycetes; order Micrococcales; family Microbacteriaceae; genus Microbacterium; species Microbacterium terrisoli. Next base: position 1,654,129 of record NZ_CP133019.1, on the reverse strand, counting down.
CCCCGCGCGACGAGGATCTCGCGCTGATCGAGACCACCGAGAAGGCACTGGATGCTGCGATCGCGGCGGCGACCGTCGGCAACCGCATCGGCGACCTGTCGGCGGCGATCGCCGCGGTCGCCCACGGCGACGGCTATGAGATCAACACCGACTTCGGCGGACACGGCGTCGGCCACATCATGCACGGCGACCCGCACGTGCCCAACGACGGCCGCGCCGGGCGCGGTTACCCACTGCGCGAGGGACTGGTCATCGCGATCGAGCCCTGGTTCCTGGCGACCACCGACGAGCTGATCACCGACGCCGACGGCTGGACCCTGCGCAGCGCCGACGGTTCTCGCGGCGCCCACTCCGAGCACACGATCGCGATCACCGCAGACGGCCCGATCGTCCTGACCGACCGCTCGCACATCGGCGCTTGATCCGGCTCGGACCGGCCTGCCGGCGCGAGGGCAATCCGCCGAGATGAGGACTCTCGGCGCCCGAAAGCCCTCGTCTCGGCTGAAAGTCCTTCCGTCGACCGCGCGCGGGTCAGGCGTCGTCGCCCGCAAGCAGGTCCGGGCGCCGCTCGCGCGTCCGGACGATCTGCTGCTCGCGGCGCCACTGCGCGATCGCACCGTGATTGCCGCTGAGCAGGATCGGCGGCACCTCACGGCCTCGCCACAGCGCCGGCTTCGTGTAGCTCGGGTATTCGAGCAGGCCGTCCTCGTGCGACTCCTCGATCAGGCTCTCGGGGTTGCCGACGACGCCGGGGATCAGCCGTCCGACCGCCTCGATCATCGCCATGACGGCGACTTCTCCCCCGTTGAGCACATAGTCGCCGAGGCTCACCAGCCGCACCTCGCCGCGGGTGTGGGCGTCGTCGAACACGCGCTCGTCGATGCCCTCGTAGCGGCCGCATCCGAACACGAGATGGTCGCGGGTGCTGAAGTCGCGCGCCATCGCCTGCGTGAACAGCTCGCCTGCCGGTGAAGGGAAGACGATGGTGGGGCGCTGCGTCTCGCCTTCGGCTCGCTCAGCGGCCGGATCGGCCGGGATCACGGCATCCAGCGCCTCGCCCCAGGGTTCGGGCTTCATGACCATGCCGGCGCCGCCGCCGTAGGGCGTGTCGTCGACCGTGCGATGCCGGTCGTGCGTCCAGTCGCGCAGATCGTGCACGCGTACGTCGAGCAGACCGCTGGCCCGGGCCCTGCCGAGCAGCGAGACCTCCAGCACGTCGAAGAACGCCGGAAAGATCGTGACGACGTCGATGCGCATCAGTCGTCCTGCGCGCCGGCCCCGCGCGGCGGGTCCTTCTCAGCCCGCGACGGCGCACCGGCCGCGGCATCCTCATCGTCGTCCGCAGGCACCTCCTCGAACAGTCCCGTCGGAGGGGTGACGATCACGCGTCGGGCCGCGACATCCACCACCGGCACGATGGCCTTCACGAACGGAACCAGCACTTCGCGATCGCCGTGCGTGACGATCAGCAGGTCCTGGGCGGGCAGGTGGTCGACGCGGGCGACACGTCCGACGACCTCTCCGTCGCGCACGACCTCCAGACCCACGAGCTGGTGGTCGTACCAGGCGTCGTCTTCTGCGGGCTGCGACGGGTCGGATTCGATCCACAGGATCGCCTTGACCAGCTCCTCGGCTGCGGTGCGGTCGTTCACGCCCTCGAGGAAGACCACGGGGTGCGAGTTCATCCACCGGAACTCGCGCACGGTCACCGACCTGCCGTGCCAGGGCGAGGACTCCGGCACCTGCAGAGTGAACGTCGCACCGGCGACGAAGCGCCCGTCCGGGTCGTCGGTGTACAGCTCGAGCTTCAATGCCCCCTTCAGCCCGTGCGCCTTCAGAAGGCGTCCCACCCGCAGCTGGGTGCCGACGGGTTTGGGCGTGCGCTTCTTCGCCGGCGCGACGGCTGCGCCCTCGTCCGGCTGATCCTGCGTCGTCATCTCAGTCGTCCGCGACATCGACGCGAACGCGTCGTCCGTCTGCGAGAGCGGAGATGACAGTACGCAGGGCTTTGGCGGTGCGACCGCCGCGCCCGATCACACGACCCCGGTCCTCCGGGTGCACGTGCACTTCGAGCACGTCGCCGCGAGGCGACGTCGACTCATCGATGCGCACTTCGTCGGGGTGATCCACGATCGCCTTGACGACGTGCTCGAGCGCGGCGGCCAGCACGAGGGTTACTCGGCGTCGGCCGCGGCAGCGGCCTCGGCGTCAGCTGCGGCGGGGGCTTCTGCCTTCTTGTCCGCCTTGGGCTTGATGACCGACTTCTTCGACGAGTCGACCTCGAACGCGGCCTTGGGCTCCTTGACCTTCACGGTCGACACGGCGTTCGCGTCGCCCTTGAACCTGCCCCAGTCACCCGTGAGCTTGAGGATGGCACGCACCTGCTCGGTCGGCTGCGCACCGACACCCAGCCAGTACTGCGCGCGCTCGGAGTCGACCTCGATGAACGAGGGCTCCTCGGTGGGGTGGTACTTTCCGATCTCTTCGATCACGCGGCCGTCGCGCTTGGTGCGCGAGTCGGCGACGACGATGCGGTAGTACGGGGCACGGATCTTGCCGAGCCGCTTGAGACGGATCTTGACAGCCACGATTCTCCTGAATGTGTATGGAAGCGATGAACCGGTCGCCTGGAGCGTGGGGTGCACACCCGGCGGGAAGCTCTGAGGTGGAAGCGCACGCCGGATAGAGGGTCGAGCGGCGTTCCAAACCTCAATTCTGCCAGATCCGAAGGGATGCCGCGAACCGAGCGGTCCGGAGGCGACATCCGCGGTCGACTTCGCGGTGTCATGGCCTCGGCGGCCTGCCGCGGTGCTACGTGATGCATTACCTCGTAGGATGTGGACATGCCCGGACTCGTCTCCTCCCTTCGGCTGATCGACGGCGATCAACTGCTGCGCCTCGTGTCCCTGCGCGAGGCCATCGATGCCATCGCATCGGTCGTGCGCGGCGGCTTCGACCCCTCCGACGACCCCGCGCGCTCCATCGTCGACGTGCCCACGGGCCAGCTCCTGCTGATGCCATCGGCGCTGCGAGGCGTCGTGGGTCAGAAGCTGGCAACGGTCTCCCCCGACGTGCCGGGTCGCACGGTGCCACGCATCCAGGCGCTCTACGTGGTCATCGACGCGGCGACGCTCACCCCTGTCGCGGTGCTGGACGGCACGACACTGACGACCCTGCGCACGCCGGCGGTCAGCGCCGCCGCAGCCGACGTGCTGGCGGACCCGGATGCCGCGACCGCGGTCATCTTCGGAACCGGGCCGCAGGGGGTGGCCCACGTGGGCGCCCTCGCCGCCATCCGCCCAATCCAGCACGTGCGCATGATCGGCCGCGACCCCGTACGCACCCGGCGCGCCTGTGCTGCCGCGCGCGAACTGGCACCCGATGCCGAAATCGTCCCCGGCACCATCGACGACCTCGCCGGCAGCGACCTGATCGTGTGCGCCACGACCGCCGGTGAGCCGCTGTTCGAAGCGGCCTCCGTCGGCGACCAGGCCACGGTGATCGCGGTCGGCTCGCACGACCCGGCACGCCGCGAACTGCCCGCGGCACTGCTGGGGCGGGCCCAGGTGGTCGTGGAGACCGCGCACGTCGCCCGCACCGAGGCCGGCGACGTCATCCTCGCCGTCGCCGACGGAGCGCTCGCGACCGATGAGGTGGTCGAGTTCCGCGAGGTGTTCGCCGAGGGCTTCGTCGCGGCCAGAGATCGGCCGCGCGTGATCAAGACCTGCGGCATGGGCTGGCAGGACCTCGCCGTCGCCCGGCTGGTCATGGACCGGCTCTGAGTTCGCACGACCGCACGACCGCACGACCAACACGATCATCACGTCTGAAGGAGGCCGCGATGCGGTGGAGCACCGAGGACTGGCACACCGCCGGCGAGCCGTTCCGCATCGTGGAGGGCGTTCCCACAGAGGGTGTCGATGTGGCCTCGCGGCGCGTGAACGCCCTGACGGGTCCCGCCGACGACGTGCGAAGATTCCTGTGCCTCGAGCCACGGGGCCACGACGACATGTACGGCGGATTCATCACTCCGCCCGATGACGACGGCGCCGACTTCGGAGTGCTGTTCTGGCACAAGGACGGCTTCTCGACCGCGTGCGGGCACGGCACCATCGCGCTGGGCGCGTGGGCCGTGCGCACGGGTCGAGTCTCACGGGTCGATGACGGCGAGGCGATCGTGACGATCGACGTGCCCAGCGGCCGTGTGCAGGCCCGGGTGCAACGATCGGGTGGACGCACGAGGTCGGTCGTGTTCCGCAATGTCGAATCGCGCGTGCTGGCCCGCGGCATCCTGCTGCCCACCAGCCGCGGCACCGTGTCGGTGGATCTCATCTTCGGCGGCGCGGTGTACGCGACGCTGCCGGCAGCGTCGGTCGGCCTGACCGTGCGCCCCGACGACACGGCGGAGCTGATCCGCATCGGGCGGGAGATCAAGTGGGCGCTGGACGAGCACCCGGCTGCCCGACTGGACGATGACCGACTGTCGGGCGTGTACGGCACGATCCTCGTGGACGATCTCGGACGCACCGAGACCGGACCCTGGCAGCGCAACGTCACGGTGTTCGCCGACGGCGAGGTCGATCGCAGTCCGTGCGGGTCGGGCACGGCCGCGCGGGTCGCGCTGCTGTCGGCGTCGGGACAGCTCGCCGACCACGAGCAGCTCACCCACGACTCCCTCATCGGCACGCGCTTCACGGCGCGCGTGGCCGCCCACACCGCGCACGGAGTGATTCCCGAGGTCACCGGGATGGCGCATCGGGTGGGTGCCAGCACTTTCGAACTGGACGAGGGCGATCCTCTGCCGCAGGGATTCAGCCTGCGCTGAGCGACGTTCCCGTTGCGATCAGATGGCGCCGGTCAGGCTCCCCCAACGCTGGGATGCACCCGCCGCACGTCGATGCTGAGGCACATCCCAGGGATTGTCGTCGCGCAGCGCCGGCGGCAGCAGCGACTGCGGGGCGTTCTGGTACGACACCCCGCGCAGAAAGCGCGTGATGGCCGCGGTGCCCACACTGGTCGCATCGGTTGTGGTGGCCGGGAACGGCCCGCCGTGCTGCATCGCCGAAGTCACCGACACACCGGTCGGCCATCCGCCGAACAGCACCCGTCCGCTCGTGGCCGCCAGCGCGTCCACCAGATCGCGGACGTCGCCGGCGTCGGCGTCGGTGGCGTGCAGGGTCGCGGTGAGGTTTCCCGGGAACAGGTCGCGGTGCACGTCCGGCAGAGCCGCAGCATCCGGGTACCGCACGATGATCGACAGCGGACCGAACGTCTCGTCCAGCAGCTCGTCGCGGTGCGCACGCAGCGTCTCGAGATCGACTTCGACGACGGTGGGCGTCGCGAAGCGCTGCCCGTTCTCCTCGCGCACCGTTCCTTCTGCGAGTACGCGCACTCCGGGGGCTCCCAGCACCGCATCGCGTCGCTGCGCATAGCCCCGGCCGATTCCGGGGTTCAGCAGCCGGTGGGCCTCGATGTCGGCGACCGCCGCCCTCACATCTCCGAGGTCTGCCCCCTGCGGCACGAACAGGAATCCGGGCTTGGTGCACAGCTGTCCGGCAGAGCCGGAGACCGAGGCGACGAACCCGCTGACCAGGTCGGCTTCGGATGCCGCGGCAGCTGCCGTCACATACACCGGGTTGACGCTGCCCAGCTCGCCGAAGAACGGGATCGGGCGCGGGCGGGCGGCGGCGATGTCGGCCAGCATCCGTCCCACGTGTGTCGATCCGGTGAACGCCCCGGCGCGGATGCGGTCGTCCTCGAGCAGATCCACGCCTGCCTGCTGGCCCTCCACGAGCTGGAACACTCCGTCGGGCATGCCGGCGTCGGCGAGGGCGGCAGCCACCACCGCTGCGGTGCGGCGCGAAAGCTCGGGGTGCCCCGAGTGAGCCTTGACGATCAACGGACACCCGGCCGCCAGCGCCGCAGCCGAGTCGCCGCCTGCAACCGAGAATGCGAACGGAAAGTTCGAGGCCGCGAAGTTCAGGACCGGCCCGACCGGTTCGAGCACGCGGCGAACGTCGGGCCGGGCCCCGATCGCGTAGTCGGGGTCGGCCTCGTCGATGCGCGCGTCGAGGTAGCCGCCGTCGACGACGACCTCGGCGAACAGCCGCAGCTGCCCCGAGGTGCGCCGCACTTCGCCGGTCAATCGCGCTTCAGACAGCCCGGTCTCGCCCATCGCGACGCAGATCAGGTCCGAGGCTGCGGCATCCAGCGCGTCGGCGACCGAGACCAGCGCAGCCGCTCGGCGGGCGGGCGCGACCGCCGCGTACGGTGCTGCAGCCTCGGCGGCTCGCTGTGCTATCGGGTCGATGTCGGTCATGCTGCTCCTTGCATCGGTGCGGGTCAGAACACGAAGCCTTCGGGGAAGGGATCCGTGTCGTCCAGGAAGTATTGTCCGAGCCCGGTCACCCACGCACGCCCGGTGAGGGTGGGGATGACGGCCGGAATGCCCGCCACGGCGGTCTCGCCCACCAGCCGCCCGGTGAACTCCGTGCCGATGAATGATTCGTTCACGAAGTCGGTGTGCAGGGCGAGCTGCCCGCGTGCGTGCAGCTCCGCCATGCGGGCGCTGGTTCCCGTGCCGCAGGGCGAGCGGTCGAACCACCCGGGGTGGATCGCCATCGCGTGCCGCGAACGCACAGCGTTGGACCCCGGCGCGATGAACTCGACGTGGTGCACGTGGTCGGTGCCGCCCACCACCGGGTGGTGCGGAGGTCGCTGCGTGTTGATGGCGTCCATGATCGCCAGGCCGCAGCGCAGGATGTCGTCTTGCCGGGCGCGATCGAACGGCAGCCCGACGTCGTCCAGGTCGACGAGCGCGTAGAAGTTGCCTCCGAACGCGATCGAGTACGGCACGGTGCCGTGACCGGGGACTTCGATCGTGGCATCCAGCCGCTCGACGAAACTGGGCACGTTCTCGATCGTCACGCGCCGTGCCCGGCCGTCCTCGACCTCGACGCGCGCGATGACCAGCCCCGCCGGGACGTCCAGTCGGATCTCGGTCACCGGCTCGGTGACGGCCACCATGCCTGTCTCCACGAGCACCGTCGCGACCCCGATCGTGCCGTGACCGCACATGGGCAGAAAGCCGCTGGCCTCGATGAAGACCACGCCCCAGTCGGCGTCCTCGCGCGCGGGCGGCTGCAGCAGGGCGCCCGACATCGACGCGTGTCCGCGAGGCTCGTTCATGAGCAGACCGCGCAACCCGTCGAGGTGCTCCATCGCGTACAGCCGGCGGTCGTTCATGGTCGCGCCGGGGATCGGGCCGACCCCGCCGGTGACCACGCGCGTCGGCATGCCCTCGGTGTGCGAGTCGACGGCCGAGATCACCCGGCGCGCACGCATCAGGCGACCGCCGCGGATCGTGCCGCGAGGGCCGCCAGAGCCCGCTCGGTGTCGGCGGTGACCTGTGCGCGCTGTTCGGCGGTCAGCGGGCCGCGCGGCGGACGGGTCGGCCCGCCGTACGAGTTGCCGCAGATGTCCATCGACAGCTTGATCGCCTGGACGAACTCGGTGCGCGAATCCCACCGGAAGACGGTGACCAGCTGCTCGTAGAGCGACTTCGCCTCCTGCCAGCGGCCGTCGGCGAGCAGGGTGTACAGCTCGACCGCCTCGCGCGGGAAAGCGTTCGGGTAGCCGGCGAACCAGCCGACCGCACCGTTGATCATCAGCTCGAGCAGCACGTCGTCGGCACCGGCGATGATGTCGATGTCGCACAGCTCTTTGATCTCATACACGCGGCGCACGTCGCCCGAGAACTCCTTGATCGCCACGACCTCGGGAATCTGCGCGATCTGGGCGACCAGCGCAGGCGTCAGGTCGACCTTCGTGTCGAACGGGTTGTTGTAGGCCATGATCGGCATGCCGACTTTCGCGACCTCTTCATAGTGTGCGAGCACTTCGCGCTCGTTCGCACGGTAGACGATCGGGGGCAGCAGCAGCACCCCGTCGGCGCCGTCCTCGGCCGCGTACTCGGCCCACTGCCGAGCCTGATGGCTGCCGATCCCGTGTGCGCCGGCGATCACGATGCCCCGTCCGTCCACCGCGTCGACGGCGACCTGGATGACCCTGCGGCGCTCGTCGTCGGTCAGTGACGAGTACTCGCCCAGAGAGCCGTTGGGGCCGACTCCGCGGCATCCGTTCGACATCAGGAAGTCGACGTGCTCTCCGAACTTGTCATAGTCCACGGCGAGGCCCGCCGGCGCGGCGGCGTCTTCTTTGAATGCGAGGGCGGTGGCGACGACGACGCCGCCCAGATCCATCGTGCGAGTGGTCATGGTGCTTCCATTCTGGTTGTCTTCGCCGGCAGCGAGCGGCCGTGGTCCTCAGTGCGGTCTCGGGTCAGCAGTGACGCCGGCCCGGCCCAAGTAATATGTAACATATTACCCCTCGGTGCGCGTGCTCACAAGTGGTCGATCGTCGGGGTCAGCCTGCGTCGACGCGTTCGGCGTGGACGGCTGCGAGTTCACCGACGCGCACCGATCCGAGCACCGGCCGCGCGTCGTAGCCGATCCGCACTCCCGTGAGCTCCTCGACGGTGCGTCCGCACGTCCGCCCTTGGCACGCCCCGAGGCCCGCGCGCGTGGCCAACCGCAGTCCGCGGCTCGATGCGCCTGCGTACTCGGCGATCTGAGCGCGGGTCACGGTCTCGCAGCGGCAGATGACGGTGTCGTCGTCGAGCCATGCCTTCCAGCCGGGTCGGATGTCGTGGGTCTTCAGTCGCTCGGCGAAGGCGTGCATACGGCGCCGCACGAGCCGCGCGGGTCGGATGCGGGCATCTGTCGGGTCGCCGCCCGCCGCCGCGAAGCCGGCGACCGCCCCCTCGGCCAGCGCCGCGTCGGCCCCGGCGATACCGGTGACCTCCCCCGCGGCATACACACCTGCAACGCTGGTGGCCTGCTGCTGGTCGACGGCCACGAATCGGTCGGGACGGATGTCACAGCCCGCCTGGATAGCCGCTTCCAACCGCGGGGTGAACCCGTGCCCGAGGGCGACGGCGTCGCACTCCACGAGGCGCTCGGTGCCCACAATGGGGCGCCAGTCACCGTCGATGCGTTGGATCGTGGCGGCCTCGACCCGACCGCGGCCGTGGATGCGGGTGACCGCACTGCCGGTGCGGTACGGCGTGCGACGGCGCACGAGGCCGGACACGTAGTCCCACAGCTCCGGTGCCTTCGCCGGCGCGCTGCCGGCCAGCCGCCACGGTGCGCGCGCCCAGCCGGCCACCAGAGCCGCCGCACGTGTCGCCTCGACGACCTCGACGACGCTGCCACCTGCCAGAGCGAGACTCGAGGCCACCGGGAGCAGGAACGGCCCGGCTCCTGCCACGACGGTGCGCCGCCCGATCGCCACGCCGTCGCGCTTGGCGATCGCCTGCGCAGCCCCCGCGGTGACGACACCGGGCAGCGTCCACCCGGGCACCGGCAGCGCACGGTCATGCGCGCCGGTGGCGATCACGAGCGCGTCGGCCTGGATCGTCAGCCCCTGCCGCGCAGCTGCGTCGGCGGGTCCCACCAGTGCGTGCACGCGGATGCCGGCGCCGGTTTCGATGCGCCACACGCTGGCCGACGAATGCACGACGACCCGCCCCGCCGATGCGGCCGTCCCTGCCGGGTCCAGCAGTGCGCGCAGCCGTTCGAACCGCGCCCACTGGTGCTGCATGCGCCGGTCGGTGAGCGTGTCGTGGTGGCGCCAGAACTGCCCGCCGATCCGCTCTGCTTCGTCCACGACGACCACGTCTGCGCCGGCGGCCAGCGCAGACTGCGCCGCGGCCAGTCCGGCCGGGCCCGCGCCCAGGATCGCCACAGTCGTCATCGCGACTCCTTCTCGACGACGTCGCCGTCGACGGCGGTGCGCTGGCAGGCGCGCACGCCCGCGACGCCGTTGACGGTGACCAGGCAGTCCTGACACACCCCGATGCCGCAGAACACTCCCCGCGGCGCGCCGGCAGCCGTACGCCAGCTGCGCTGCCCCGACGCCAGCAGCACGCCGGCGATCGTCTGCCCGTCCCGTCCGTGCAGTTCTTCGCCGTCGACCCGGATCATGACACTCATGCCGCCACCGCGAGCGTCGACCTGCTCGGCAGGAACGGCGTGGGATCGACGGGGGCGACGGTGCCCAGCACCGCGTGCGCGATGAGCAGGCCGGTGGCCGGCGCCAACCCGATGCCGGCTCCTTCGTGACCGGCCGCATGGAACAGTCCCGGGACCGCGGCATCCTCCCCGATCACCGGCAGATGATCGGGCGCATACGGACGGAAGCCGGCATAGGTGCGCAGCACCATCGTCTGGCTCAAGAACGGGAAGAGCCGCACGGCCTTGGCTGCGATCTCGGCCAGCGCCGGCAGCGTGTTGTCGGTCGAGAAGCCCACGCGCTCGCGGCTCGAGCCGATCAGCACCGTGCCGGCGGGCGTCGACTCGACCACGGTCGAGGTCTGCAGATCGGCGTCACCGGAGGCGACCGCTCCGACATAATCGGCGTCGTAGACCTTGTGGAAGATGCGCTGGGGCATGGGCGTGGTCACGATGATCGTCCCCCGTCGCGGCAGGATCGGCAGGTGCGCGCCGAGTCGCTGCGCCGCCTCGCCCGCCCAGGGACCCGCGCAGTTGACCACGGCGTCCGCCTCGATCTCGCCGCGGTCGGTGCGCACCGCCCGGATGCGACCGCGCGCGATGCGCACGCCGACCACCTCTTCGCGACGCAGGCCCGCGCCCAGCGCCACCGCGCGCGACATCATCGCCTGCGTGGCCAGACTCGGCTGCACCTGCGCATCATCGGGGTACCACACGCCGCAGGCCACCTCCGGCGAGAGCGACGGCTCGAACTCGCGCAGGCGCTGCGCGTCGACGACCTCTGCGTGCACGCCGATGCCGCGCTGCCCGGCGGCGAACGACAGCAGTCCGTCTTCCCCACCGGGGAAGGTCGCGACGACACCGCCTTTGGCATCGAACTCCGTCGTCGGCTGCCCGGGGCGCCGCTCGGCGTCCAGCCGCTGTGCCCACTCGCGCCAGACGCGGTTGGCCACGATCGCCAGCTGCGCTTCGGGGCCCGGCCCCTTGTCGGAGACGAGGATGTTGCCCTCGCAGCGACTCGAGGTCTCGCCTGCCACACCTGTCCGGTCCACGACCACGACGTCGGCACCGGCTTCGGTCAGGGCCAGTGCGCTGGCGGCGCCCACGGCACCGGCTCCGACCACGACGATCCGCATCTGCGCTCCTCTCTCCCCCGTTATCCCGCCGATCAGCCGCCGAGATACGCCTCGATGATGCGCGGGTCGCGCGCGAGCTCCACCGCCGGGCCCTCCGCCGTGGTCCGTCCCGTGTCCACCACATACGCTCGGTCGGCGATCTTCAACGCCGCACGCGCATTCTGCTCGACCAGGAGCACGGTGGTCCCCCGCTCGTTGACGGTCGAGATGATCTGCATCACCTGTTTGACCACGAGCGGGGCAAGGCCCATCGACGGCTCGTCCAGCAGCAGCAGCCTGGGCCCGGTGACCAGCGCACGTCCGATCGCGAGCATCTGCTGCTCGCCGCCGGACAGCGTGCCACCCTGCTGCTTGCGGCGCTCGGCCAGCCGCGGCATCAGCTGATAGACGTCGTCGATACGACCGGCGATCGCCTTCTGGTCCTTCACCGTGTGGCTGCCCAGAAGCAGGTTCTCGTGCACGGTCATCGTCGAGAAGATGCGACGCCCCTCCGGCACCTGCACAAGACCGGCCGACACGATCGTCCAGGGCTTGGCCGTGGCAAGGTCCAGTCCGTCCCAGCTCACCGTCCCGGCTTTGGGCCGCACCAGGCCCGAGAGCATGTTCATCGTCGTCGACTTGCCGGCACCGTTGTTGCCGAGCAGGCAGACGATCTCGCCCTCGTCGACGACGAAGCTCAGTTCGCGCAGCGCGTGCACACGTCCGTAATAGACGTCGACGCCCGCCACCTCCAGCCGGCTCATCGCGCCTCCTCCTCGTCGTCGTCGACGCCCAGATAGGCCTCGATCACCACCGGATCGTTCTTGATCTGGTCGGGCGTGCCGTCGGCGATCTCCTTGCCGTAGTTGAGCACGACGATGCGCTCGGCCAACTCCATGATCAGGCCCATGTCGTGCTCGATGAGCACGACCGCCACCCCCATCTGCTGGATGCGGCGGATCAGAGCCATGAGAGCCTGCTTCTCGCTGTAGTTCAGCCCCGCCGCCGGTTCGTCCAGCAGCAGCAGTCGAGGGCTGGTCGCCAGAGCTCGGGCGATCTCGACCCGACGCTGCTCGCCGTACGGCAGCTGCGTGACATACAGGTTCTCGTCGTTCTCGTATCCGACGAAATCGAGCCAGCCCTGCGCCTCGCGTGTGCACGCGGCCTCTGCCCGACGGTATCGGGGCAGATGCAGCAGGGTCGACCAGAAGCCCTCACGCAGATTCGCGTGCATCGCGGTCTTCACGTTCTCCAGCACGCTGAGTTCGCGGAACAGGCGCAGGTTCTGGAACGTGCGGGCCATTCCCCACTTGGTGACCCGCGAGGGCAGCACGCGATAGAAGCCGAAGCTCTGCAGCAGCGGCGCCAGCCTCATCGCACGCAGCGCATCGGGAACCGGTCGAACGATGCGCTTCCCGTCGAACACGACAGATCCCGACGTCGGCAGATAGAAGCCCGAGATGCAGTTGAAGGCGCTGGTCTTTCCCGCGCCGTTCGGTCCGATCACAGCGAGGATCTCGCCTTCGCGCACCTCGAAGCTCAGCCCGTCGACGGCCTTCACACCACCGAACTGCAGTCGCAGATCGGACACTTCCAGCAGGCTGCTCACGAGCGGTCTCCGTCCTGGTCGGGGCGGTCGGGGGCGTCATCCTCGATCAGCTCGGGATCATCGTGCGCGAACCGATCGGCGGCGGCATCCGTCTCGACCACCCGGATGGTGTCTGTCGGCGGCGGGGGCGCGGGCTTGCCGCGCTTGAGCCACGGCAGCACGGCGGTGGCGGGCCACAGCCCCGCGGGCCGGAACAGCATCGTGACCACCAGCAGCAGACCGAAGATGAGGTAGCGCCACTCCGAGAAGTCACGCAGCACCTCGGGCGCGAGCGAGACGAACAGTGCACCGATGATCACGCCCGGGGTGGATCCCATGCCGCCGAGGACCACGGCCATCAGGATCAGCACCGAATACAGGAACTGGAAGCTGTTCGGACTGATCGCCGACAGCTGCGTCGCCATGAGCTGACCGGCCAGTCCCGCCCATACCGCGCCGATGATGTAGGCGGAGATCTTGGCGATGTAGGTGTTGATCCCCATCGCCTCGGCCGCGTCCTCGTCGTCGCGAACCGCCTTCCATGCCCGACCGAGCTTGCCTTTGCCGAGTCGACCGGCACCGACGACGCCCACGACGATGACCACCAGCGCCACGAAGTAGTAGAAGACGACGTACGGAGGGAAGAAGATGCTCCCCACCGTGAATCCGTCGGCGAAACTCCAGCCGCCGAAGGTCCACGTCGGGATGCCGTGGATGCCGCTGGGCCCGCCGGTGACCTCCAGATTGTTCGCGGTGATGCGGATGATCTCACCGAAGCCGAGCGTCACGATCGCGAGATAGTCGCTGCGCAGGCGCAGGGTCGGAGCCCCGATGATGATGCCGGCCACGATGCAGGCCAGGACCGTCGCCGGCAGCGCCGCCCACATCGGCCATCCGAACGTGGTCGTGAAGATGCCTGAGACATACGCGCCGACGGCGAAGAACGCGATGTAGCCGAGATCGAGAAGGCCGGCGAAGCCGACCACGACGTTCAGCCCCATCGCGAGCATGATGTAGATCAGCGCGCTCGTGGCGATCGAGATCAGGTACCGCGACGAGTCCAGGAACGGCAGCACCGCAACCAGGATGATGGACAGCGTTCCCAGTGCGCGCAGGAATCCGGTCTGCGACGACAGGATGCCGCGCGGCGGCCGAGGACGTTCGAATTCGGGTGCCGGTGCCCGAAGGGTGACGTGCTTGAGCGCGGCGTCCAGCGTTGCCGACATGGTCACATCCTCTCAACGACCCGCGCACCGAGCAGGCCGGTGGGCTTGAAGGTCAGGAACAGGATGAGGAAGGCGAACGAGAACACGTCGCGCCATTCACCGCCGAACCATGCCGAGCCGAACGATTCGAGCATGCCGAGCACGAGTCCGCCCAGCATTGCTCCGTACAGGTTGCCGATTCCGCCGATCACGGCGGCGGTGAAGGCCTTCAGACCGATGATGAACCCCATCAGGAAGTCGATCGAGCCGTAGTACGCGCCGGCCATCACGCCGGCAGCACCTGCCAGGGCCGAGCCGATGAAGAAGACGACCGCGATCGTCCGGTTGACGTTGATCCCCATCAGCTGAGACCCCTGCGTGTCGAGGGCGATCGCGCGCATGGCGCGGCCGGCGCGGGTGCGCTCGACGACGTGCGCGAGCACGAGCATGAGAACCGCCGCGATGATCACCAGCGTGACCTGCGCCCCCGTGATGCGCATGCCGGCCAGCTCGAAGCCGTGCGAGGCGAAGCGGATCGGGAAGGCCTCCGGGTTCGCCCCGAACAGAGAGCGCACTCCGTACTCGAGCGTGAATGACACGCCGATGGCCGTGATCAGCACCGCCAGGCGCGGGCTCTTGCGCAGCGGGCGATACGCCACCCGCTCGATGCCGACCCCGATCAGGCCCGTGGTGACCATGGCCAGCAGCAGCATTACCAGCAGCAGCGGAATGGAGCTGGATCCTTCGATCCCGAACGAGTTCAGGGTGAAGAACGCGACGAACGCGCCCAGCATGTAGATGTCGCCGTGTGCGAAGTTCAGCAGCTTGATGATGCCGTACACCATGCTGTAGCCGAGCGCGACGAGGGCATAGAACGAGCCGACGATCAGGCCGTTCCACAGAAGTTGCATCATGGGCGGTGGCTCCGTTCCACGGCGCTCCGTCTCGACAGGGCGACCGGGCGCACACGCGCCGGTCGCCTCGTCGGGTCGGATCAGCCCTGCAGGTCGTCCGCCAGGACGAAGTTGCCCGTTGCCGGGTCGATCTTCACGATCACGAACCCGCCACTGGTGCGCGTGCCCTGATCGGTGAACGTCAGCGGCCCCGCGAACGTCTTGAAGTCCTTCAGCCCCTTCAGCCCCGCCACGACCTTGTCGAAGTCGGTGCCGCCGGCGTCCTTGATCGCCTGCGCGGCGACACGCACAGCGTCATAGGACTGCGTCGAATACGGGCCCGGCTCTGCACCGGCGAGCTTCTTGTAGTCGGCGATCCAGGTGTCGGCACCGGTGAGCATGTCAGGCGTCTGCGTGAACGTGCCCAGCACCTTGTCGGTGTACCCCTTGCCGGCGATCTGTGCGAACTTCGCGTCGACCGATCCGTCGCCGACGAGGAACTCGCCCTTGAACCCGGCGTCGGTGGCCTGACGCACGATCAGCCCGCCCTCTTGGTAGTAGCCGGTCCAATAGACCATCTCGGGCTGCTGCTTGGCCAACTGCGTGGCCACCGCCGAGTAGTCGCTCTCACCGGGGGTCACCGTCGAGGTGAACGGCACAGTCAGCCCTGCGGCCTTGGCCTGCTCTGCGAACGACTTGGCGAGGTCCACCGAGTAGGCGGTCGAGTCATCGACCGTGGCCACGCTCTTGATGCCCGTCTTCTGCGCGTACTTGACGGCTGCCTGCGCCTGCTGGGTGCCTGTTCCGTTGATGAGGAACACACCCGGCAGGCCCGCGTCGACGAGCTTGTTCGAGTTGGCGGCAGGGATGACCATCGGGATCTTCGCGGAATCGAAGATCGGCAGCGTCGGCAGCGTCGACCCCGAGCAGTATCCGCCGACCGAAACCGAGATCCCCTCGGTGACGAGCTTGTTCGCGGCAGCGACTGCGGTGGTCGCGTCACACGCGCCGTCTTCAACGACCAGTTCGAGCTTGCGCCCGTCGATCCCCCCGTCGGCGTTGAGCTCGTCGACGGCGAGCTGCGCACCGTTCTTCATGTAGTCGCCGAATGCGGATTCACTCCCCGAGAACGGCGCGATCATACCGAGTTTGATCGGGCCGGCGTCAGACGAGGCCTTGTCTCCCCCGCCTGCCAGACCTCCCGAGCAGCCCGCCGTGGCGAGCACAAGCGCTGCCGCGGCAGCGATCTGCAGAAGACGCATCCTGCGTCCGGAACCGTGTGGCATGAGAACACTCCTTGTCAGCGACATTGCATGACTGCGCAGTAGTACGTGACATATCACGCACCAACCGGAGCAATGTTACCCGACTGAGCGACCGCCACAAGTCGCCGGCATCACGATCGGGACACGATCACGCTTCTGGGCGTCCGCTCCACAGGCCCGTGATGTGGCCGATGTGCCGATGCATGAGCTGCTCGGCGTCTTCGCCGCGACCGGCGACCAGCAGCGCGATCAGCTCCGCATGCTCCAGCGACGTGGACACCAGCGCGTCGGACTCGGCGAGACTGACCAGCCCCACCAGTCGCGTCTGCTGTCGCAGCTCCCGCACCAGCCGCACCAGGTGCGTGTTGCCGGTCTGCTCCAGCAGCGTCAGGTGGAAGTCGGTGTCGGCGGCCAGATAGTCCTCGAAGCGCGCCTGTTCGGCGGCATCGACGATGCGATCCGCGAACACCATCAGCTGCTCGACAACCGGTTCGGACAAGTGCCCCGCCAACCATCGCATGGGCGGCGCCTCCAGCAGCACGCGCACCTCGCCGAGTGCTGCCAGTTCGTCTGGTGAGACCTCGGTGACGCGGAATCCGCGATTGCGGATCGGGGTGAGGAAGCCGCGACGGGCGAGATTGAGCATCGCCTCGCGCACGGGGGTCGCGCTCACGCCGAACTCGCCTGCCAGCGTCGGCACCGTCAGCACGGTGCCGGCTGCGAATTCGCCGGTCACGATCCGCGACGACAGCGTGCGCTCGACCTGCTCGCGCAGGCTCACCACCTCGAAGACACTGCTCGAGTTCACGACCATCGCCTCCTCGGATACCACGTGGTATGTGACATCTTATGGTGCGGGCCGCACACGGTCAGGTTCAGTGACGACCGAGCAGCTTCTGGATGTCGGCCATGTCGGTCTCGCTCGGCGGCTTCGCGCCCCCCAGACCGAATCCGGACCCGTTCGGCGCGGTCTCGGATGACGCTGCCAGACCGGAGTTCTCCGCCGCACGCTTGGCCGGGTTGCCCGAGCGCGAACCCTTCCTCTTCGGCTGCTTGCCGCGCTTGCTGGATGCACCGGGCTTCCCCATCGCCCCCATGCCGGGAATGTTGGGCACTCCCCCGCGTGCGACCGTCTTCATCATCTTCGCGGCCTGCTCGAAGCGCTGCACGAGCTGGTTGACGTCGGTGACGGTCATGCCCGCACCGCGCGCGATGCGCAGTCGGCGGGAGCCGTTCAGAATCTTGGTGTTGCGCCGCTCACCCGGAGTCATCGAACGGATGATGGCCTCGGTGCGGTCGATCTCGTGCTCGTCGAAGTCATCGAGCTGCTGCTTCATCTGGCCCATGCCCGGCAGCATGCCGAGCATCTTCTTCATCGAGCCCATCTTGCGCATCTGCTGCATCTGCTCGAGGAAGTCCTCGAGCGTGAACTGCTCGGTCGCCAGCTTCTCGGCGACCTTGCGCGCCTCGTCTTCGTCGAATGCCTGCTGCGCCTGCTCGATGAGAGTCAGGATGTCGCCGAGGTCGAGGATGCGGCTGGCCATGCGGTCGGGGTGGAAGGGCTCGACGTCTTCCAGTCCCTCGCCCGTGGAGGCGAAGATGATCGGCCGGCCAGTGACCTGCGCGACAGACAGTGCCGCGCCGCCGCGCGCATCGCCGTCGAGCTTGGAGAGCACCACTCCGGTGAAGTCGACACCCTCTTGGAACGCCTTGGCCGTGTTCACGGCATCCTGCCCGATCATCGCGTCGATGACGAACAGCACCTCATCGGGATCGGTGGCCTTGCGGATGTCGGCGGCCTGCTTCATGAGCTCGGCGTCCACGCCGAGCCGACCGGCGGTGTCGATGATGACCACGTCGTGCTGCGCGTGCCGAGCGTGCTCGACGCCGTCTCGCGAGACCTTCACGGGGTCGCCCACGCCGTTGCCCGGCTGCGGAGCATAGATCGCGGCCCCGGCGCGCTCGGCGACCACCTGCAGCTGATTCACCGCATTGGGGCGCTGCAGGTCGGCGGCCACCAGCAGGGGCGTGTGACCGTCCTTCTCGAGCATCTTGGCGAGCTTGCCCGCGAAGGTCGTCTTGCCCGAGCCCTGCAGGCCCGCGAGCATGATGACCGTCGGCGGGTTCTTCGCGAACTGCAGCCGGCGCTGCTGGCCCCCGAGGATCGCGACGAGCTCTTCGTTGACGATCTGCACGACCTGCTGGGCGGGGTTCAGCGCACGGCTGACCTCGTCCGAGAGGGCGCGCTCGCGCACCTTCGCCGTGAAGTCCTTGACGACGACCAGCGCCACGTCGGCGTCCAGCAGCGCGCGCCGGATCTCGCGGACGGTGCCGTCGACGTCGGCGGGCGAGAGCTTGCCCTTGGTGCGCAGATTGCGAAAGGTCTCGGTGAGCCGGTCCGAGAGCGTGCCGAAAGTAGCCATGATTCCCCGATTCTACGTGAGTGGATGCCGCGACCCGGGCCGCGTCCGCCGCCGGAGAATCGCCCCCGGCCGTCAGCCGTCGCGATTGACGTCATTTCGCGGCTGCAGCGGCAAGACGCGCCCACCGGATCTCAGGCCGGTCACGCCGGGGCGTCGGGTACGACGCTGTGCACGAGCGCGAGCGCCCGTTGCATGACCGGTGCCAACGGTGCACGCCCGGCGCCGTCGTGCGCCCAGGACCGCACCGCCGACAGCACCGCAGCCGCGTACGCCGCCGCGGCAATCTCGGCGCGCATCGCCTGCATGCCGTCCCGCTCGAGACGCCGGGCCACCGCCTGCGCGATCCGCGCGCGGCGCACAGACCCCTCTCGTGCGAGCTCATCCTCGATGCCCATGGCCTCGGCGTTGACGATCGCCAGCGCCAGACTGTCGGGGGCGAATCCGGCCAGGGCCTCGGCCAGGGCCTCGGGAACCGCACGCGCGCCGTCCAATCGCGCCACGGCATCCTCGAGTCGCCCGTCCAGACCGCTCCAGAGGATGTCGGCCTTGGATGAGAAGTAGTTGAAGAAGCTGGACCGGCTCACACCCGCACGCACGGCGATGTCGTTCACCGATGTGGCGGCGTAGCCGCGCTCGAGGAACAGCTCGCAGGCTGCTTCGGCAAGGGTGCTGCGCGACGACGCCCTCGGTCGGCCGGCCCGCATCTCACCCATGACCCCACCCTATGGGCTTGCCGCCATACGCGCGCCGATCACTGTCTGCGGTGCGCAGCGCGTATTGTTGGACGCTGTACATCAATACCTTCGGTGCAAAGGAACAGCATGCTCGAGATCTTGGACGCCGGGCTCGCACCCGCGTACGTGCCTTATGTCGACGGATGGGCGCTGCAGCGGCGCATCCACGCCGACGTCGTGGCCGGCACCCGCGGCGACACGATGATCGTGCTCGAGCATGAGCCGGTCTACACAGCCGGCAAGCGCACGCAGCCGCACGAGCGGCCGCAGGACGGCACACCGGTCATCGACGTCGACCGCGGCGGAAAGATCACGTGGCACGGCCCCGGCCAACTGGTCGGCTACCCGATCGTGCGACTGCCCGAGCCGATGGATGTCGTCGAGCACGTGCGTCGCATCGAGCGACTGCTCATCGCCGCGCTCGCCGAGCACGGGGTGGACGGCTACCAGGTCGCCGGGCGCAGCGGTGTCTGGGTGCGCCGGCCACTGTCCGAAGACAAGGTGGCAGCCATCGGCGTACGTGTCGAGAAGGGAGTGACGATGCACGGGTTCGCGATCAACTGCGACAACAGTCTCACCGGATTCGGAGGCATCATCCCGTGCGGGATCACCGATGCCGGGGTCACGACGGTCAGCGAGGTCGTGGGGCGGGACGTCTCCCCCGCCGACATCCTCGACAGCGTCGTGCGCACGTTCCAGGCCGAGTACGCGGGGGTCACGGCATGAGTGCGACACCCGAGGGGCGCAAGCTGCTGCGGCTGGAAGCACGCAACGCGCAGGTCCCCATCGAGCGCAAGCCGGAGTGGATCAAGACCAAGGCGAAGATGGGCCCGCAGTACACCGAGCTGCAGCAGCTCGTGAAGGCTGAGGACCTGCACACCGTCTGTCAGGAGGCCGGCTGCCCCAACATCTACGAGTGCTGGGAGGACCGCGAGGCGACCTTCCTCATCGGCGGCTCGCAGTGCACGCGTCGGTGCGCGTTCTGCCAGATCGGCACCGGCAAGCCCGCCTCCTACGACGTCGACGAGCCGCGGCGGGTGGCCGAGAGCGTGCAGCGCATGGGGTTGCGCTACGCGACTGTCACCAGCGTCGCCCGTGACGACCTGCCCGACACCGGCGCGTGGCTGAACGCAGAGACGGTGCGCCAGATCCACAAGAAGAACCCCCGCACCGGCGTGGAGATCCTGGCCAACGAGCACAACGGCGACCCGCGCTTTCTCGGGCAGATCTTCGACGCGCGCCCCGAGGTGTTCGCCCACAATCTCGAGACGGTGCCCCGGCTGTTCAAGACCATCCGTCCCGCCTTCCGCTATGAGCGCTCACTGGGCGTGCTGACCCAGGCGCGTGGGGCGGGCCTGATCACCAAGTCGAACCTGATCCTCGGCATGGGCGAAGAGCCCGACGAGGTGGTCCAGGCATTGCACGACCTGCACGATGCGGGATGCGACATCATCACGATCACGCAGTACCTGCGCCCCACGCCCCTGCACCACCCCATCGACCGATGGGTCAAGCCCGACGAGTTCATCGCGTTCAAGCAGGAGGCCGAGCGCATCGGATTCCTCGGCGTTCTGGCCGGGCCCCTGGTGCGCTCCTCGTACCGCGCCGGGCGGCTGTGGGCTCAGTCGATGATCTCGAAGGGACGCGACATCCCCGCTCATCTCGCGCACATCGCCGCCGACATGCACGTCGAGCGCGGCTTCAGGCAAGCCGTGTGACGGCGCCGAGCGACCGGGTCAGTCGGCGCTGGTGACCGACTGCACGTCGCCGTCGGTGTTGAGGTTGACCAGCAGCACGTCGTCGGTCTCGTCGGGGTCCAGCCCGTATTCGAGCACGGCGAACGGCTCGGTTCCGCCGTGCTCGTCGGCAAGGATCGTGAGGCTGATCAGTCTCAGCGACCGGATGATGTCGATGTGCGTGTCACCGGAGATGTCGACGAGGTAGTCCTCGAGGTCGTCGCCGAGCGACTCCTGCTGCTGCAGGATGAACTCGATCACTTCGCTCGTGCGGTCGTCGAGCTCGGAGACCATGGCGTTGCGCGAGGTGCGATCGATCGCCTCGAGGGAGGCGATCATGCCGGCCGCGACATCCAGCGCCGCCTGCGACACGTCGTCCTCGTCCGGGGCGGTCAGATCGACGGTCACCGCCTGGTCGCCCAGCTCCACCGTCTCCGACCAGAAGATCGAACCGTCTGGGCCGGATTCCAATAGTCCGAAATAGTCGTGTTCGATCGCCATGGTCTTATGCAAGCAGACTCGTCGCGGTTCCGGTAGAGCGCATACTCACTCGACCAGCGACGCCGCGAAGACGTGCGGTGTGAAGCCGGTCAGGTCGGCGATGTCTTCGCCCTGGCCGAGCAGCTTCACCGGGATGCCGGTGCGCTCCTGCACGGCGAGCACGAACCCGCCCTTGGCCGAGCCGTCGAGCTTGGTCAGAACCAGTCCGGTCACACCCGCATGCTCGAGGAACGCCTCGGCCTGCATGACGCCGTTCTGCCCGGTGGTGGCATCCAGCACCAGCAGCACCTCGCTGATCGGCGCCTGCTTCTCGATCACCCGCCGGATCTTGGTCAGCTCGTCCATCAGCCCGCCCTTGGTGTGCAGGCGACCGGCGGTGTCGACGATGACGATCTCAGTGCCGGTGCGCTTGGCGAACTCGATGGTCTGAAAGGCGACGGATGCCGGGTCCTGGCCCTCTTGCTGCGGTCGCACGATCGCGGCGCCCGCGCGGTCGGCCCACGTCGCGAGCTGGTCGACGGCGGCGGCGCGGAACGTGTCGGCCGCTCCCACGACGACAGAGCGCCCGTAGCGCTGCAGGAACTTCGCGAACTTGCCGATGGTCGTGGTCTTGCCGACGCCGTTCACGCCCACCACGAGCACGACCGCGGGCCGTTCGGTGAGCGTGAGGGTCGTGTCGAACTTGGCGAAGTGCTCTTCGAGGGTCTCTTTGAGCATGCGCTGCAGATCCCTCGGGTCGGTCGTGTGGAACCGCTCGACCTTGCCCTGCAAGTCCTCGACGATGCGCTCGGTGATGTCGGGGCCGAAGTCGGCCGTCAGCAGCGCGGTCTCGAGGTCATCCCACGTCGTCTCATCGATCGTCGGTCTGACGAACATGCCGCGCAATGCGCGTCCCAGTGACCACTTCTCCGCCATGTCTCCAGCCTACGGGGCGCACAGCGCCCGGACGGTGGCCGCCGCTCAGGCCGTGGCCGGCTCGGACTCGCGCGCCTTGCGGTCGCCGACCCGCTGGCCCACGACCGCCGAGACGCCGTCCTGGCGCATCGACACGCCGTACAGCGCGTCGGCGATCTCCATCGTGCGCTTCTGGTGGGTGATCACGATCAGCTGGCTCGATGCGCGCAGCTGCTCGAAGACGCCGAGCAGCCGCCCGAGGTTGGCATCGTCCAGAGCGGCCTCGACCTCGTCGAGGATGTAGAAGGGGCTCGGCCGCGCCTTGAAGATCGCCGTCAGCAGGGCGACGGCCGCCAGTGACCGCTCTCCGCCCGACAGCAGCGAGAGCCGCTCGATCTTCTTGCCGACCGGCCGCACCGCCACCTCGATGCCGGTCGTGAGCGGGTTCTCGGGGTCGTTCAGCGTGATGCTGCCGGTGCCTCCCGGGAACAGGATCGGGAACACCTCGGTGAAGGCGGCGCGGGTGTCTTCGAACGCGGCGAGGAAGATCGTCTGCATCCGCTCGTCGAGCTCGGCGATGATGGTGAGCAGGTCCTTGCGGGTCTGGGTGAGGTCTGCCAGCTGCTCGGTCAAGAACTTGTGCCGCTGCTCGAGAGCCTCGAACTCCTCCAGTGCGAGCGGATTGACCCGTCCGAGCTGTGCGAGCTTGCGCTCGGCATCGGCAAGTCGCTTGCGCTGCGCGGCACGGTCGAAGGTCGACGGCTCGACGTCGGAACCGGCGACAGACTCGGCCTCGTGGTCATCCTCTCTGGGAAGCGGCTGGTCCGGACCATATTCCGAAATGAGAATATCTTCGTCGAGGCCGAGTTCGGACTGCACCCGTTCCAACAGGCTGGTCACGTGCAGCCGCTTCTCATGGATCTGCAACTCCAACGAGTGCACGTTCTCGGTGAGCCCGGCCAGGCGCTCGCGCACGGCGGCTTCCTGTTCGCGCAGTCCGGCCAACTCGGCCGTCAACGCCGTCCGCGCCGTCTCTGCCGCGGCAAGTTCGACCCGTGCTTGGCTGACCGATCGGTCGACCGAGTCCAGCAGCGGCGGCAGCCGGTCGGCGACGCCTGCTGCGAGATCCCGCTGCGCACGGCGAATCACCGCACGCCGCGCGGCCTCCTCGGCTGCGGACCGCTCGCGCTCGCGCTGCCGCTCGAGGCTCGTCGCGCGCGCCTCCTCGGCGCGGATCCGCTCTTTGAGCGTCTCCACCTCCAGGCGTGCGCGCATCTCGGCATCCCGGGCCCCGTCGAGCTCCTGCAACAGGCCGTCGCGCGCCGACGCGTCCAGAATCGGTCGGGGCGCCTCCAGCGCGGTGTCCAGTTGATCTTGTGCCACACGCGCCGAGTCCTCGGCGTCATCGACCGCGGCCTGGGCCTGCCGCAGCGTCGCCTCGAGTCTCTCGCACTCCGCGACGGCCGCTTCATACCGTACCGTCACACGGTTGGCCGCTTCGGCCTGCGACGCCAGCGCGGCGTCGTGGGCGCGCAGCGCCTCGAGCGCCGCCTTGGCCTGCGCACGTGCCGCATCGTGGGCCGTCACCCGCTCGGCGAGGGCTTCGCGCAGCGAGTCCACGACGACGTCGAGCTCTGCCCGCTTCTCGGCCGCGGCATCCCGCTCTGCCGACAGCTCCAGTCGTGAGCGGCTCTGCCCTGAGCCGGCGCGCACCGAGAACGGCGTCACCAGCTCGCCGGTGCGCGTGGCCACCGTGATCGTGCGGCCCGCAGCAGCCACGGCGTCCAGCGCGGCGGCGAGGTCTTCGGCGATGTACACGTCGTGCAGCAGGCCGAGCACGCCATCCGGGGCGGTGACGACATCGCGCGCGGCCCGCAGTCCCGGCAGCGGCGAGGTCGATCCGGATGCCGGTGCCTGCGCGATCGCCATGTCAACGACGCCGTAGTCGCCCGACCGAGCCGCGGCAGCCGCCGCCAGGGCGTCGCCCGGCACACCCACGAGCACGCCTTCGGCCAACGGCCCGAGCACGCCCGCGATCGCCGCTTCGAACCCGGGTTCGACCTGCACGGCGTCGGCGACCAGACCGCGCAGGCCGTGGGCGCCGTCGGCGAGCAGCTGTGCAGCGCCGTTGCGCACATCCAGCGCACGCGACAGCGCCGCAGTCTGCGCCGTGAGGGCGTCCTTCTCGCGTTCGGCCGCGTGCAGCTTCTCGCGCAGCTCGCCGAGAGCCGCCTCGGCGTCGGACACGTCTCGCTGACTGCGTTCGTAGCGCGCCGAGTGCTCGGCCGATGCGGCATCGGATGACTCCTGCGGCTCGAGTGCCGCATAAGCGGTGGCAGCTTCGGCCCGGCGGGCGAGCGCGGCATCCAGCGCCGCCTGCTGCCGCGCCACCGCGGTCTCCACCGCTGCGAGGGCGGATGCGGCCGCTTCCGCCGTCCCTCGCAGCGTCGTGATCCGCATGTCGTGCTCCGAGACAAGCGCGCTCTGCGCCGCGATGTCGGCGTCCAGGGCGTCCAGCTCGGCCCGTGCACGGCTGACGCTTCTGGTGGCGGCGGCTGCGGCATCCTGCGCCGTCCCCAAGCCCGATGCGATCTCGTCGATGCCGTGGCGCACGTCGTCGATCGACGCCTGCGTCACTGTCTGCTGAGGGGCGAGCGCGCCGTCGTCGTCGCCGAGCAGCGCGAGACGCTGGCCCGCCAGGGTGTACAGGCCGCGCAGCCGCTCCTGCACCTGCTCCAGTCCGAACGCGATGCCGCGAGCACGGTCGACCGCTTCGGAGCGCTGATCGGATTCGAGTTCTTCGATGCGTGCGTGCAGGCTCTCGATGCGATCTTGCAGCACGAGCCGCTCCGCGTGGCGCTCCTGCTCGCTGTGTGCGGCGGCGGCGAGCTCTCGCCGCAGGCCCACCAGCTCATCGGCGAACAGCCGTGCTTTCGCATCGCGGACCACGGCGGCGATCGTCGCCGCCTCACGGGCGATCTCTGCCTGCCGACCCAGCGGCTTCAGCTGCCTGCGCAGCTCGCCGGCAAGGTCACTCAGCCGGGTGAGGTTGGCCTCCATGGCCTGCAGCTTGCGGACGGTCTTCTCTTTGCGCCGCCGATGCTTGAGGATTCCCGCGGCCTCTTCGATGAAACCCCGGCGTTCTTCGGGGGTCGCCTGCAGCACGGCATCCAGGCGCCCCTGTCCGACGATGACATGCATCTCGCGGCCGAGGCCGGAGTCGCTGAGCAGCTCCTGCACATCCAGCAATCGACACTGCTCGCCGTTGATCGCATATTCGCTCGCGCCGTTGCGGAACAGGATGCGGCTGATCGTGACCTCGGCGTACTCGATGGGCAGTGCGCCGTCGCTGTTGTCGATCGTCAGCTGCACTTCGGCGCGCCCCAGCGGGCCGCGCGTGGAGGTGCCGGCGAAGATGACGTCCTCCATCTTGCCGCCGCGCAGTGTCTTGGCCCCCTGCTCCCCCATCACCCACGCGAGCGCGTCGACGACGTTGGACTTGCCCGAGCCGTTCGGACCGACGATGGCGGTGACGCCGGGTTCCAGCGCAAACGTGGTCGGCTGAGCGAAGGACTTGAAGCCCTTGAGCGTCACGCTCCTCAGGTGCATACCCGCGCCCCTCCGCACCGATCGATCACCGGAACACGCTATCGGATGCCGGAGCCAACCCCTCGACGGCAGGCCGCGCATCGCCCATCTCGCCGCGCGACACGCCCGAAGATCAGCGATTTCTGAAGAATCGCTTGACGCCGCTTCGCCGAGCGCGCTAGTGTCGGTTCTCGCACTTGAGACGGAAGGAGGCCGCCATGATGATGATCACCGAACCAATCGCGTTCGCCGGCGTCGCGCGCTGTGTCGCGCTGTCTGCGGCCACCCGTTCCGCGGCGTCCACGCCGGTCGCCGGCTAGCGCTGCCGGCCACCCCTGTGCGCTCTGCGCGTTCGGCCATCGCCGACGCCGCCCCGTCGTTCTGACGGCTTCCGCACGACGCTCCGTTCGTGCCTCTTCGGTCGCATCACGCGGCCCCGGTGCCCCGCGCCCCGTTCCTCTCGATTTCGAAAGCACCATCATGCATACGCTGCTGTCCGATGTGCGCTCCGACGAGCACCAACAGCTCCAGGACTACGCACGACTCACCCAAGACACCCGCATCAGCTACACCGATCGCATCACCCTGCGGCTCGGGCTGTGGCTGCTGCTGTCCAGCGCTCGCCGCGCTGACCACCGCATCAGTCGCGACGCCCGCGAGCAGCTCGCCCTCGCCCGCGACACGTACGCGCGTCGCGAGCGAGAGGCCGCTCTCACGCGGGCCGCGCGGATCTCTCACTATCGCTGACCTGCGTTCCGACAGGAGACACACATGAAGAACATCACCACGCCTGCCGACGAGGTGGGGATGCCGAACCTTCCCACCGGAGTCGGGCTGCGCCGCCTGGTCGTCCCGACCTCGGTGGTCGGCCCCGACGCCGCGGATTTCGTCGCCATGACCGATGTCCGCAACGCGATCTACCGTGAGATCAACGGCCACGACGACGAGCGCATCAGCCCCGCCGAGCTTCTTCCCCACTACGTGAGCGAGAAGTACGAGCGGACGCTGATGTGGCTCGTCGTCGCGGACGACGAGATCGTCGGCCGCGCGCAGGTGAACCTCCCCCTCGAACAGGGCTCGCACGTCGCGTTCCTGAACATCGAATTGCTGCGTCGCGCGTGGGGGCGGGGAATCGGGTCGGCTGCGCACGACCTGCTCGTCGCCACGGCTCGCGCCCACGGCCGCACGGTGCTGCAGGGCTGGGCGTCGCACCCCGACGCCCCCGGCGACCGTCTGTCCGCACCGACGGGTTTCGGCTCCGTGCCGAACGACCACGCCGCACGCTTTCTGCAGTCGCACGAGTACGCGCTCGAGCAGATCGAGCGCAACAGCGCCCTCGACCTGAACGACGACACATTCGCGCATCTGGAGCGGCTCCTCGCCGATGCTCAGGCCGCATCCGCGGGCTACCGCATCCTGCAGTGGATGATGCCCACGCCCACTGAGTTCGTCGCCGGGTACGGCTGGATGAAATCCCGCATGATCACGGACGCGCCCGCTGCGGGCATCGAGTTCGACGAGGAGGTGTGGGATGCTGCACGGGTCGCCGAGCATGATGCGAAGTACATGGATGCCGGAATGACCGTGCAGGTCACTGCGGCACAGCATGTCGAGACCGGCGAGCTGGTGGCTTTCAATGAACTCGTCGTCGGCAACGACCGCACCGAGGCCACCCATCAGGAAGACACTCTGGTGCTCGCCTCGCACCGCGGCCACCGCCTGGGCATGCTCGTCAAGTGCGCGGCACTGCTGTCGTGGCGATCGGTCGCCCCCGACTCGCCACGGGTGCTCACCTACAACGCCGAGGAGAACCGCCCCATGCTCGACATCAACGAGACGATCGGATTCGTCCCGATCATGTACAACGGGGCGTGGAAGCGGACCCTGGCTCAGTGAGGCGCGGCGGGCGAGGTCAGCGTCGTCGCTGGCACCTCGGGCACAAGTGCGAGGACCGATTCATGAAGGCTGCCCGCATGATCGGGCCACCGCACCGGTGGCACGGCCGGCCCTCCCGACCGTAGACGTGCAGTTCGCGGGCGAAGTAACCTGCCTGGCCGTTCACGTTCACGTACTGCGCGTCGAAGCTCGTACCGCCTTCGGCCAGCGCCTTCTCCAGCACGGCACGGATCTCGCTGAGCAGACGGTTCACCGCGCGCGTCGACAGGGTGTCGGCCGGCGTCTCGGGGTGGATGCGGGCGGCCCACAGGGACTCGTCCGCATAGATGTTGCCCACCCCGCTGATGACGGTCTGGTCCAGCAGCACACGTTTGACGCCCGATCGCTTGCGTCCGAGCGCACGGCGGAACCCGGAGTCGTCGAAGGCCGGGTCCAGCGGGTCGCGCGCGATGTGGGCGACCTGCGTCGGGACGAGGGCCGCTTCGGTTCCCCGGCCGCCGGCCGCACCGTCGCCGGTTGCCACCAGAGTGTCGACGGCGAGCGAGCCGAACGTGCGCTGATCGGCGAAGACGACAGCCACCTCCCCATGCACGGGGTGCTCGAGGTCGATGCGCACCCGTTCGAATCGCTCGACGGGCGCCCCCGCCGGGCGCAGCAGCAGCTGCCCGCTCATGCCGAGGTGCCCCACCAGTGCGCGGTCGCTGCCGAACGGGATCCAGAGGAACTTGCCGCGTCGTGCGGCAGTTGCCAACCGCATTCCCGTGAGGGATGCCTCGAAGTCGGCCGCACCGCCGGCATGACGGGTCAGGGCGCGCTCGTCGCGCACGGTGACCGCAGCCACGACGGCACCGGTCACCGCGGGCGCGAGGCCCAGGCGCACGACCTCGACTTCGGGAAGCTCCGGCACGTCAGCCGGCGTTCGAGAGGGCACGCCACAGGCGCAGCGCCGCCGCCATCTCGGCGTGCTTCTTGCTCGTGCCGATGCCGGTCTCCGAGTTCTCGCCGACGATGACGGTCGCCGTGAACGTGCGATCGTGATCGGGACCATCGGCTTCGACCATGTACACCGGCGGCGTGTGGCCGAGGTGGGCTGCAAGCTCCTGCAGGCTCGTCTTCGGATCGACGGCGGCTCCGTAACGGTCCGGGTCGGCCAGCAGAGGCTCGACGAGCCTGCGCACGAGGCCGGTGGCGGCATCCTGCCCCGCCGACAGGTACGTCGCACCGATCACTGCCTCCATGGTGTCGGCCAGGATCGAGTCCTTGTCGCGTCCACCGGTCTGGTCTTCGCCGCGACCGAGGTGCAGATAGATCCCCAGGCCGATGCCTCGGGCCACTTCGGCCAGGGCGACCGTGGACACGACGCTGGCGCGGCGCTTGGCCAGCGCCCCCTCATCGAGGTCGGGATGACGCGTGTACAGCAGCACTGTCACCGCCTGCCCGAGCACCGAATCGCCGAGGAATTCGAGCCGCTCGTTGTGCGGCAGGTGTCCGTGCTCGTAGGCGTAGGACCGATGCGTCAGGGCGAGCGAAAGAAGCTCGGGGTCGATGTCGACCCCGAGCTTTTCGTTCAGCTGGGAGGCTTCTCCCGCTGCAGACGTCATCGGATGCGGATCAGACGTCGGCGACCTTGCGGCCCTTGTACTCCAGGAACAGCTCGGTGCCCTGCGAGTCGGTGACGACCTTCGCCTGGTGCGGCCGGCTGTAGACGACCTTGCCGTTCTCCACCGTCTTGACCAGCGTGGGCGCCTCCGCCTTCCACTGCGCGCGACGCGAGCGGGTGTTCGAACGGGAGACCTTCCGCTTCGGGGGGTTACCTGCCATGGCTGTTCTTCCTTCGTGTGTGAGGTCTAGGTTGTGGGCGCAGAACCATCTGAGCCCTCTGCCGGGTCAGATGCCAGGTCCGTCAGGGCGGCCCAACGCGGGTCGATGGCCTGACGGGTTCCGGCCTCCGCGGACTCAACCAGACGTGTGCCCGTGGTCGGGTCCAACCCCGGGCAGTCCGGCCGGCACACCGGCTGAAACGGAAGCGAGAGGACGATGGCGTCCCTGACCAGAGTTTCAAGATCCACGTGGTCGTCTTGAACCTCGAAGTCATTCGCTTCTTGACCAGGATACGCGAAAAGCTCCTGGAACTCGACTTCGACGGGCCCGTCGATGTCGGTGAGACACCGTCCGCACTCCCCCGTGTACCGGGTGCGCGCCGTTCCCGAGGCGAGGACGCCCTCGTGCACGGACTCGAGCCGCCCGTCGATCTGCACCGTCTCGCTCCGCGCGATCGAGACCAGCCCTTCGCCCCAGTGCTCGGGCAGGGTCACGTCGAACGAGACCTCGCGCATCTCTCCGGGGCGCCGGATCAGGTCGCGCACGAGCACACTGAATGCTCCTGGTCGGGGGTGTCTCACCCCGAGAGTCTATCGTGCCGTCCCTGTGCGGCCGCCGGGCTCAGATGCCCCGCGCGCCGGTGTCCAGAAAGCGCGCAACCGGCCCCGGGACGTAGGGCGCCACGTCCCCGCCGAGGCCGGCGACCTGGCGCACCAGCGAGCTGGAGACGAGCGCGTGCGCGGGATCGGTCAGCAGGAACACGGTCTCGATGTCGGCAAGGTGGCGGTTCACGATCGCCATCGGCGTCTCATAGGCCACGTCGACCTGAGAGCGGATGCCCTTGACCAGCACACTGGCATTGACATCGGTCGCGTAGTCGACCAGGAGCCCCATGCTCCACGACGCGACGACGATGTCCCCTTCGACCCCGAGCTCGGCGATCGACTGCTCGAGCAGCGAGAGCCGCTGCGCGATGGGCAGCATGGCCTGCTTGTCGGGGTTGTGCACCACCAGCACATGCACCGTGTCGTACAGTGCGGCGGCTCGGCTGATCACATCGAGGTGGCCGAGGGTGGGCGGGTCGAACGACCCCGGGACGACGGCGATCCGGTTGCTCACGTCCCCCAGCCTACCGGTCCGGCCTCGCGCTTCCTGAACGTCGTCATCAGCTCTTGGCCAGCGCCGCACGCTCCGCACTGTCCAGCCGCCGTTCGATCGCCTGGGCAAGACCGGCATGCTGCGACAGTGCCGGGTCGAGATCGAGGATCGCTTCGGCCTCTTCGCGGGCGAGCGCGATGAGGTCGGCGTCCTTGACCACGCGCAGCATCCGCAGAGACGTGCGGACCCCCGACTGCGCATCGCCGAGCACGTCCCCCTCGCCGCGCAGCTCGAGGTCCTTCTCGGCCAGTTCGAAACCGTCGGTGGTCTGCGCGACGGCGTCGATGCGCTCGCGAGTGGGGGTGTCGGCCGGCGCGCCGGTGACCAGCAGGCACAGACCGGGGATCGTGCCCCGCCCGACGCGGCCGCGCAGCTGGTGCAGCTGCGAAACGCCGAAGCGGTCCGCGTCGAGGATGACCATGGTCGACGCGTTGGCGACGTCGACGCCGACCTCGACGACGGTCGTTGCCACCAGCACGTCGATCTCACCGTCCGCGAACGCCCGCATGACGGCATCCTTCGTCTCCCCCGGCATGCGACCGTGCAGGGTCTGCACGCGCAGGTCCGCGAAGGCAGGATGTCCGGCGAGCAGACGCTCGGCCTGCACCACGCCCCACGTGATCGGCGTGGCCGCTGCCTCATCGGGCACGAGTGCCCCGGAGTCTTCGAGACCCTTGGCCGTGGTCGCCTCGGCGTCGATCGCCGGGCACACGACGAATGCCTGCCGCCCCTGTGCGACCTCTTCGGCGACCCGCTCCCAGACCCGCCCGAACCACCCGGGCTTCTCGGCGAGCGGCGTCACGAAGGTCTGGATGCCGGCCCGCCCCGGCGGCATCGTGCGGATCGTGGACACGTCGAGGTCCCCGAACACCGTCATGGCGACGGTGCGCGGGATCGGGGTGGCGGTGAGCACGAGCGCGTGCGGACTCGACCCCTTCGCCCGCAGCGACTCACGCTGCTCGACACCGAACCGGTGCTGCTCATCGACGACCACGAGCCCCAGATCGGCGAACGTCGTGCTCTCACTCAGCAGCGCATGCGTGCCCACCACGACCAGCGCCTGCCCGGCGGCGACACGCAAGGCCGCACGACGGCGCTCGGCCGCGGGCATCTGGCCCGTCAACAGCGTCGGCATGACCCGAGGGGCAAGCCGTGGGCCCAGCATGCGCGCGATCGAGCGCAGATGCTGGCCTGCCAGCACCTCGGTCGGGGCGATCAGCGCCGACTGTCCACCGGACTGGGCGACCTGCAGCATCGCGCGCAGCGCCACGAGCGTCTTGCCCGACCCGACCTCACCCTGCACGAGCCGGTTCATCGGCCAGTCGGCGACGAGGTCACCGGCGATCCGCTCCCCCACGGCGATCTGGTCCGGGGTGCGCGCGAACGGCAGGGCGGCATCGAACTCGGCCAGCAGATCGCCTGCGGGGCGACCCGTCGCCGACATCGCCCGAACGGACTGCCGCTGCTGCAGCAGTGCGGTCTGCAGCACCAGCGCTTCGTGCCAGCGCAACGTCTTCTTCGCCGGCCCGATCTGATCTTCGACGTCGGGGCGGTGGATGCGCTCGAGCGCCGTGCGCGCGGTGAGCAGGTCGTGCCGTGCGCGTATGTCGTCGGGCACCGGGTCTTCGACCTCGCCCAGTCCGTCGAGGATCATGCCGATCATCTTCGCGATGCGCCAGCTCGCCAGCGCCGCCGTGGCCGGGTAGATCGGAATCGGCTCGTTCGCCTTGGCCTCGGCGGTCATGCGCGCGGTGTCGACGTCGTCGAAAAGCTCGTAGTCGGGATGGGCGAACTGCAGCCCCCGCTGGTAGCGGCCCACTTTGCCCGAGAAGATGCCCTGCCGACCGACCTTCAACTCGTTCTGTCGCCAGCTCTGATTGAAGAACGTGAGCTTGAGGTCGCCGTAGCCGTCGGTGATGACGACTTCGAGGATGCTGCCCTTGCGCTGCCGCATCCGCCGGTCGGTGGCGCTCTTGACCTGCGCGACGATGGTGACCTGTTCGCCCTCCTGCAGCGACTCGATCGGGGTGAGCTGCCCGCGGTACGCATAGCGCCGCGGGTAGTGCGCAAGCAGATCGGCCACGGTATGCATGCCGAACGCGCGGGCGAGCGGACCCGCGGTCTTGCCGCCCAGGGCTCCGTCCAGCCGCATGGACAGCGAGTAGACCGTCATGCCTTCGAGTCTAGGCATGCCGTGCGACACGGTTTGTAGGCTGAGAACATGACGCGCATCATCGCCGGGACGGCCCGCGGCACGGTCATCGCCGTTCCCTCGGCAGGCACACGGCCCACCAGCGACCGCGTGCGCGAGTCGCTGTTCGGTGCCCTCGACGCCGCAGACGCGATCGCCGGCAGCCGCGTTCTGGACCTGTACACCGGGTCGGGCGCACTGGGGCTCGAGGCGCTCAGCCGCGGGGCGGCGGCGGTCGACCTCGTCGAGCGCTCGCCGCAGGCAGTCCAGGTGGCACGCGCGAACACCGCCAAGGTCGTCGCGGCCACCGGCGAGCCCACGACCGCCGCCATGCCGGCGCGCGTGCACAAGGCGGCGGTGACGGCGTTCCTGTCCACCGCAGCCGGGCCCTACGATCTGGTCTTCGCCGATCCGCCGTACGACGTCGCCGACGACGAGATCGAGGCGATGCTGGCCGCTCTGGCGGGCCTCATGGCCCCGGGCGGGCTCGTGGTGCTCGAGCGCAGCGCCCGGTCCGCCGGGCCCGTGCTGCCGCCCGAGCTCGCGCTGGATCGGCACAAGCGCTACGGCGACACGGCGCTGTGGTGGCTGCGCCGCCGCACAGACCGACCGGGCGGCTGATCAGCCCCGTACGGCGTCCCAGTCCCGGTACGGGTCCCATCCTCCGCGCCCCGTGTACGGCTCACCGTCGACGGTGACCGCATGAGCACCCCGCGCACGCACCCGCCCTATCGCGCGGAACCCGTCGGGCAGAACGGATCGCGCCGGAAAGGTCGCCAGCAGCGCGTGGTCCTCGCCGCCCGACAGCGCGCCGTGCACATCCGGTCCCAACTGCGACGAGTCCAGTTCCAGCGCCACGTCCGAGGCAGCAGCCATCCGCGAGGCGTCGAGGGCGAGGCCGTCTGAGACGTCCATCATCGCCGAGGCCCCGGCATCCGCCGCTGCCGTGCCGCCGGCCACCGGCGGCCGCGGGCGGAGCTGCGCTTCGACGAGGGATGCCTCAGGCGGGGTGAGCTCGTCGGGCCGCACAGCGAGCGGGTGTCCGTCGTCGTCGCGAAAGCGGTCGAACAGCAGCCGAAGTCCTGCCGCCGCGCGGCCGACGTCACCGGCAATCGCTACGATGTCGCCGACGCGCGCCCCGGAGCGGGTCACGGGCGCGCGCCCGCCGAGCACGCCCAGCGCCGTCACCGCCACCGTGAGCGTGTCGGAGACGGTCAGGTCGCCGCCTTCGATCGCGCAGCCGGGTGCGAGCGCGTCACACGCATCGCGCAGCCCGTCGGCCATCGCCGTCACGAACGACAGGCGTGTGGCATCCGGCATCGCGAGGGCGACCAGCAGCGCCGTGGGGCGTGCGCCCATCGCCGCCACATCGGCGAGGTTCACCGCCGCGGCCTTCCAGCCGAGGTCGTATCCGCCGGTCCATGCCAGGCGGAAGTCCGGACCGTGCACGAGGGTGTCGACCGTCGCGACGACGCGTCCGTCGGGAGCGTCCAGCACGGCCGCGTCATCCCCGGGGCCGAGCGGCGACGTCGACGGGGGGAATCGGTCCAGGATCGCCCGCAGCACGGTGCCTTCGCTGAGCTCGCCCACGGTCGGATCGGTCATCGCTCCACGCTATCGGGTCTCACAGCCGGGTTAGCCTGGAGGGGTGACCCGTACCCTCCGCGTCGGCGCATCCCGCCGCACAGCGCACGCGCGCCGCCGCACAGCACACTCGCGACGCGGCACAGCACACTCGCGGCGCGGCACGGTGCTCGCCGCTGCGGCCGCCCTCACCCTCGCGGCCACTGTCGCGCTGGCAGGATGCTCCGCCACCGTCTCGGTAGACCCTGCGCCGGACGCGAACAACCCGAAGTGCGCCGAGATCATGGTGCGGCTGCCGGGCACCATCAGCGATCAGGCCCGCGTGTGGACGGACGCACAGGCCACGGCCGCCTGGGGCACGCCCACACGCATCATCATGGCGTGCGGCGTGACCCCGCCGGGTCCCACGACCCTCAAATGCGTGTCGCTGGGCGGCGTGGACTGGATCGTCGACGAATCCACGCAGCCGAACTTCCGCATCACGTCGTACGGGCGCACTCCCGCCGTCCAGGTGTTTCTGGACGGCGGTGACAGCGGCGTCGATCCGAATGCCGTGCTGACCCAGCTCGGGCGCCTGGTGGCCGCCCACACGCACAAGACCGCCGGCTGCACGGATCCCGGCACCGTCGCCCAGTGACGGCCGCCGCGCAACGCTGTCAGGCCGTGACTCGGGCCCGATTCAGCGCCGTGTCGATGAGGTCGGAGATCAGCTCGGTGTAGGTCATGCCGCTGGCGATCCAGCACGTGGGGAACATCGAGATCGGTGTGAACCCCGGCATCGTGTTGACCTCGTTGACGAAGAACTCGGTGCCCGTGAAGAAGAAGTCGACACGCGACAGGCCCTGACCGCCCAGCGCGTCGAACGCCCGCGCCGCGATGCGCTGCATCTCCCGCAGCTCGCCCTCCTGCAGCGGGGCCGGACAGATCAGATCGATGCCGGGGGCGTTGAGGTACTTCGCTGCGAAATCGTAGAAGTCCCGGCCGCTGATGACGACCTCCCCGGCCACGCTCACCCGCGGCAGACCGTCGCCGCGCGCTTCGAGCACTCCGCACTCCAGCTCGCGGCCGACGACGGCCTGCTCGACGAGCACCGTGCCGTCTTCGGCGAACGCGACATCCAGTGCCTCGTCCAGCGCGCCCCACTCGTCGACCTTCGACACGCCGACGCTCGAGCCGGCGCGGGCGGGCTTGACGAACACGGGCAGCCCGAGCCTCCGCATCCGCTGCTCCCACATCCGACGGTCGCGCGCGAGATCTGCGCGCGTGACCGACACCCAGGGCACGACCGGCACGCCGGCGGCCGTGAGCACATTCTTGGTGGCGTTCTTGTCCATGCCGAGCGCCGACATCAGCAGACCTGCGCCGGCATAGGGGATGTCGAGCAGCTCGAGAAACCCCTGGATCGTGCCGTCCTCGCCCCACCGGCCATGCAGGATCGGCAGCACCAGGTCGATGTCGCCCAGTGAGCGCGTGCCGGTGGCATCGATCACGCGCAGCTCGCGGCTGCGCGCAGAGTCGGGCCACACGATCCTGGTGCCGTTGTCGACGACTTCGGGCAGGTGCGCCGGGTCCAGCGCGAATTTGTCGGGGTCGTCGTCTTCGAGCACGAACGCGCCGTCGCGGGTGATCCCGACCGGGATCACGTGAAAACGGTCGCGGTCAATGGCGTGGAGCACTCCCCCCGCCGTTGCGGAGCTGATCGAATGCTCGCTGGATCGACCGCCAAAGAGCACCGCCACCACCGGCTTGTCCATGCTGCGTCCTCTCACCCTTCGGTGTGTCGTCATCGGTCGTCAGGTGCGGCGCGATGTGCCGCGGGTCCATCGCGCCGTCCAGCACGCGCTTGACCTGCTCCACGATCGGCATCTCGACGTGGGCGGCGCGCGCGAGATGCAGCACCGGTGCGACGGAGGCCAGTCCCTCGGCGGTCTGCTGCATCTGCTTGACGACATCCTGGAACTTGTATCCCTGGCCCAGCAGGCGCCCGGCGGTGTTGTTGCGACTGAGCGGCGACTGGCACGTCGCGATCAGATCTCCCAGGCCCGCCAGCCCCTGCAGCGTCTCGGGCTGCGCACCGTGCGCGACGGCGAAATCGGTCATCTCCACGAGACCCCGGGTGATGATCGACGCCTTCGTGTTCTCGCCGTAGCCGACGCCGTCCACAATGCCGATCGCGACGGCGATCAGGTTCTTGAGCACGCCGCCGAACTCGGTGCCGACCACATCGGTGTTCACGAACGTGCGGAAGTACTTGTTGCGAGCACGCCGGGCCACCGCATCCGCCGTCTCACGGCTGCTGGAGGCCACCACCGCGGCGGTCGGCTGCTCCCGGGCGATCTCCAGCGCGAGGTTCGGCCCGGATGCGACCGCGATGCGGTCGGGGTCGCAGGTCAGCACCTGCTCGAGCACCTGGCTCATCCGCAGTCCGGTGCGCCGCTCCATGCCCTTCATGAGCGACACGATCGGAGCCGTCGAATCGGCAACCAGCGGCCGTACCTCGGTGAGGATGTCACGGGCCGACTGGCTCGGCACGCACACGTAGATCTGCTCCGCGCCGTTCAGAGCCGCGCGCAGATCCACAGTCGCCGACACCGAACGCGGCAGGTTGATGCCGGGCAGGTAGCGGCTGTTGCGCTTGGCTTCGTCGATCTCGTGGGCCAGTTCGGGCCGTCGGGCCCACATCGTGACGTGCGCACCGCCGTCGGCGAGAATCTTTCCGAACGTGGTCCCCCAGCTGCCGGCGCCGAGGACCGCGATCCTGCCCGGTGCGTCATGTCTCGGAGTCAAGGCGCCCCGTCTCTCTCTGCCCGTGCGCGACCGGATCCCAGCGCTCGGGTGGAGCGGGGATGCCGCGCAGCTGCGCCAGAAGCTCGGCAATGGCATTCATCGTCTTCGTGGTCGCTTGGGCGATGGTCGCAGGCTGGCTGCGCGTGCGCACGAACTCCGACACGTCCACCGGGTCGCCCAGCAGAACCGTCATCCGCTTGCGCAGAGGCCACAGCCGCAGCTTGCCGTAGCGGGGCAGGAGCTCCTGCGCCCCCCACTGCGCCATCGGGATGAGCGGGATCTTCCCCGACATCGCCAGGCGCACGGCACCGGACTTGCCGCGCATGGGCCACAGGTCGGGGTCACGCGTCAGCGTGCCTTCGGGGTAGACGATCACTCCCCGGCCGTGCTCGACGAGCAGGCGCGACTGCGTGATGGTCTCGCGTGCCGCCGCGACGGTCGTGGCGCGTGCGACCGGGATCATGCCGGTGGCTCGCAGCGCCCAGCCCAGGACGGGAACACGGAACAGACTCTCTTTTGCCATGAAACGGGGCGCCCGCCCTATGCGCCAGACCGCGAGCGCGACCACGAGCGGGTCGATCTCACTGTGGTGATTCACGGCGAGCACGAACGGTCCCGTCCGCGGCAGCTTCTCGGCGCCACGGATCTCGACGCGCGCGAACAGTCCGAAGATCGGGAGCACGATGGCGGCCAGCACCCAGAAGACGCTGGGCTTGCGTTTCTCGTCAGACGTGCCCGCAGAAGTCGGCTGCGTCTGGTCACCGCCCATCACCGTCACCCGAGGACGTCGAAATCTGCGCCGAGGGCCGCGAGCTTGCTGAAGAACTTCTCGTACCCGCGGCTGATGATGCCCACGTTGTGCACGGTCGACTCCCCCGTCGCCGTCAGCGCGGCGATCACGTGGCTGTAGCCGCCGCGCAGATCGGGCACCGTGATGTCGGCGCCGGTCAGGGCGGTGGGACCGGTGATCACTGCCGCCTGCTCGAGGTTGCGACGAGGCACTCGACGCGGGCCCCGCTGTAGGCCGTGCGGGTGAACGACGATGCGCGCGCCCATCTTGACCAGCGCGTCGGTGAAGCCGAACCGGTTCTCGTAGACGGTCTCGTGCACCACCGATTCGCCGTGCGCCTGTGTGAGCGCGACGATCAGGGGCTGCTGCCAATCGGTCATGAACCCGGGATGCACGTCCGTCTCCACAGTGACCGGGCGCAACTCGCCGCCACGACGGAACAGGATGCCGTCCTCGCGGATGTCGAAGTCGCCGCCGACCTTGCGCACGACGTTGAGGAATGTGAGCATCTCGGGCTGACGTGCCCCACCCACGAAGATCTCGCCGTCGGTCGCCAGCGCTGCGCTGGCCCAGCTCGCCGCCTCGTTCCGATCGAAGATCGCGCGGTGCTCGTAGCCCGAGAGCCGATCGACGCCCTCGATGAGGATCGTGCGGTTGGGCTCGTAGGAGATGAGCGCGCCCATCTTCTGCAGGACCGCGATCAGGTCCATGATCTCGGGCTCGATCGCCGCGTTGCGCAGCTCGGTGACGCCCTCGGCGCGGACGGCGGTCAACAGCACCTGCTCGGTGGCACCCACGCTCGGATACGGCAGATGGATGCTGGCCCCGTGCAGCCCCGCCGGCGCCGAGAGCCGGATGCCGCTGGGCAGCTTCTCGACGACGGCGCCGAACTTGCGCAGCGCATCCAGGTGGAAGTCGATCGGACGGTCGCCGATGCGGCAGCCGCCCAGGTCGGGGATGAATGCCTGACCCAGCTGATGCAGCAGCGGACCGCAGAACAGGATCGGAATCCGCGACGCGCCGGCGTGGGCGTCGATCTCCTCCATGTGGGCCGATGCGACATCCGACGGGTCGAGGTGGAACGTGCCCTCCTCATCGCCGTCGGTGACCCGAACACCGTGCACTTCCAGCAACGAGCGCACCACGGCGACGTCGCTGATGTCGGGCACGTCGTGCAGCACGCTGGGCGTGTCGCCGAGCAGGGCTGCCACCATCGCCTT
Organism: Microbacterium terrisoli; assembly: GCF_030866805.1. Classification (NCBI taxonomy): domain Bacteria; kingdom Bacillati; phylum Actinomycetota; class Actinomycetes; order Micrococcales; family Microbacteriaceae; genus Microbacterium; species Microbacterium terrisoli. The sequence goes on along the minus strand of NZ_CP133019.1, from coordinate 1,614,670 downwards.
GGTGACGAGGTTCTTCGCGCCCTTCACATCGACCCGGCCGCGCAGCGGGTGCCCGCCGCGGATGGTCAGCGTTTCACCGGACCCCCCTATGCGACCGTCCGTGGATGCCAAGCCGTTCAGGAGTGTCATTCAGTGTGCCTCACATTGTCAGTGATTCAATCGGCGGTACGGGGCTGCACCGGCAGAGTGCGTGGTCGCCAGTTTGCGCGACGTGCCTCGAATTCGGCAATCCGGTCCTTGTTGCGAAGGGTCAGCCCGATGTCGTCGAGACCTTCCAGAAGCCGCCACCTAGTGTAATCGTCGATCTCGAAATCGACCTGGATGTCGCCCAGGACCGCGGTACGCGCCGCGAGGTCCACTGTCATCTCCACGCCCGGGTCAGCCTCGATCGCCGCCCACAGGCGCTCCACATCGGCCTCCGAGATCACCCCTGTGACCAGGCCCTGCTTACCCGCGTTGCCGCGGAAGATGTCGGCGAACCGCGGGCTCAGCACCACCTTGAAGCCGTAGTCGCGCAGCGCCCAGACGGCATGCTCTCGGCTGGAGCCTGTGCCGAAGTCGGGGCCGGCGACGAGAATGGATGCCGACTGGTAGGGCTTCTGGTTCAGCACGAACTCGGGGTCCTGCCTCCAGCTGGCGAACAGCGCGTCGTCGAAGCCCGTCTTGGTGACGCGCTTGAGGTACACGGCGGGGATGATCTGGTCGGTGTCGACGGCGGAGCGGGTCAGCGGCGCGGCGATCCCCGTGTGGGTCGAGAACTTGTCCATGTCAGGCGCCCTTCCTCTCGTTCGCCGCCGCCGTGCGCTCAGGCAGCTCCGCCAGGTCGCTCGGACTCGACAGTGTTCCCCGCACCGCGGTGGCCGCGGCGACCAGCGGAGAGACCAGATGCGTGCGTCCGCCCTTGCCCTGCCGCCCCTCGAAGTTGCGGTTGCTCGTGGAGGCGCACCGCTCGCCCGGTGCGAGCTGGTCGGGATTCATGCCCAGACACATCGAGCAGCCGGCGAAGCGCCATTCGGCCCCGAACTCCTCGAAGACCTTGTTCAGGCCCTCCGCCTCCGCCTCCAGGCGCACGCGGGCAGAACCGGGCACGACCATGACACGCACGCCCTCGGCCTTCGTACGTCCCTTGATGATCGACGCGAATTGGCGCAGATCCTCGATGCGACTGTTCGTGCAGGACCCCATGAACACGGCATCCACGGGGATCTCCTTCATCGGCGTGCCCGGCTGCAGATCCATGTAGGTCAGCGCGCGCTCGGCGGCGGCCTTCAGGTTGGGGTCGGCGAAGTCGTCGGGCGAGGGGATGCTGCCCGACAGCGACACGCCCTGCCCGGGGTTCGTCCCCCACGTCACGAACGGTTCGAGCTTCGTGGCATCGACGAAGACCTCGGCGTCATAGACCGCGCCCTCGTCGGTGGGCAGCGTGCGCCAGTAGGCGACCGCGTCGTCCCAGTCCTGCCCCTGGGGTGCGTGCGGACGCCCCTTCAGGTAGGCGAAGGTCGTCTCGTCAGGGGCGACCATGCCCGCGCGGGCGCCGGCTTCGATCGACATGTTGCAGATCGTCATCCGGCCCTCCATCGACAGGGACCGGATCGCGCTGCCGCGATACTCGAGCACATAGCCCTGCCCGCCGTTCGTGCCGATCTCGGCGATCACCGCCAGGATGATGTCCTTCGCGGTCACGCCGTGACGCAGCTCGCCCTCCACGGTGATGGCCATCGTCTTGAACGGTTTCAACGGCAGCGTCTGCGTGGCCAGCACGTGCTCGACCTCGCTCGTGCCGATGCCGAAGGCCATCGCTCCGAACGCCCCGTGCGTCGAGGTGTGGCTGTCGCCGCAGACCACCGTGATGCCGGGCATCGTCAGGCCCAGCTGGGGGCCCACGACGTGGACGATGCCCTGCTCTTTGTCGCCGAGCGAGTGCAGCCGCACACCGAATTCCGCGCAGTTGCGGCGCAGCGTCTCGATCTGCGTGCGGCTGGTGAGATCGGCGATGGGCTTGTCGATGTTCAGCGTCGGGGTGTTGTGGTCTTCGGTGGCGATCGTCAGATCCAGCCGTCGCACACCACGGCCCTCGGTGCGCAGGCCATCGAACGCCTGGGGGCTGGTGACCTCGTGCAGCAGGTGCAGGTCGATGTAGATGAGGTCGGGCTGACCGTCTTCGCCTTTGACTACCAGGTGGTCGTCCCACACCTTCTCGGCGAGGGTGCGCGGGTGCTCCGGGATGACCGATGCGGATGCGGATGCGGATGTGCTCATTGCTGTTCGTGCTCCTTGGGAGAGAGGGTCACGCCCACGACGAACTCCGCGACGAGCCTGGGCGGTAGGTCAGAACTCGCCGCGGCACATAAGAAGGAGCCGCGCGCTTTGCACCCGCTCAGAATAACACCGCCGGCAACGCCCCCGGCCGTGCATGACAGCGCTCACTCCGGGTCGCGCGGCCCGCTCATCGCGGACCGTGCCCGCTCGCGGCGCGCGGCGATGAGGCTTGCTCCGGTGGCCACCGCCATGGCGACGATGATGACGATCAGCGACGCGACTGTCGAGATCTCGGGCGCCCACTCGACGGATTTGCCGCCGTTGATGAACGGGATCTCGTTCACGTGCAGGGCGTGGGCGAACAGTTTGACGCCGATGAAAGCGAGGATGAACGCGATGCCGTAGTGCAGGTACTTCAAGCGGTCCAGCAGCCCGCCCAGCAGGAAATAGAGCTGGCGCAGACCCATCAGGGCGAACACGTTCGTGGTGAACACGATGAAAGCGCTGTGCGTGATGCCGAAGATCGCCGGGATCGAGTCGATCGCGAAGATGAGGTCTGTGACGCCGAGCGAGAGGAAGACGAGAAGCATCGGCGTGAACACGCGCTTGCCCTCGACGGTCGTGCGCAGCTTGGCGCCGTCGTAATGATCGCTGATGTTGACGAAGCGGCGCAGGAAGCGCACAATGCCCGTCTCGGTCTGGGCATCGTCGTCGCCGCCGCCGAAGGCCTGCCGCCACGCGGTGTAGACGAGGAACAGGCCGAAGACGTAGAAGATCCAGCTGAAGTTCTCGATGAGTGCGGCCCCGAGCAGGATGAACACGCCGCGCAGCACGAGCGCGATGATGATGCCCACCATGAGCGCTTCCTGCTGGTAGCGCCGTGGCACCGAGAACTGCGTCATCAGCAGCACGAACACGAAGAGGTTGTCGATCGACAGGCTGTACTCGGTCAGCCATCCGGCGACGAACTGGCCCATGGCATCCGTGCTGCCGGTTGCCCACAGCAGCAGCGCGGCGAAGATCAGCGCCAGGACGACGTAGAACACGACCCACGCGGATGCTTCCTTCATCGATGGGATGTGCGGGCGCTTGAGGATGATCAGCAGATCGGCGGCGAGGATCAGGACCACCACGCTCATGGCGGTGACCTCGAACCACACCGGAATGACGAAGTCCATGCGGGCCTTTCGAGGGTCGGCGTTGCGTCGAAAGTCTCTCCCCCGCCGTAACGGTGCGCGCCCGGAGGCCCTCCGACGGGCCTCGTGATGACGGACGCGCGATATCGGGATACTCCCTCTCGCCCCGACAGTCTAACGGGCCGCCGGCGGGTGATCCGACCTGCGACGCGCAGTGGACACGTCCGCGGTCACATGACCTTCACAGCCGCCTCATCATCTCGTCCCCTCCCCGCCGGGCTGCGCTGGGTAGTCTCTCGACGCGGATATCGGTTGGCTCGGGCAGAGAGGCAGCAGGCGTGGCCCTCGCGGCGCTGGAAGCGGATGCCGCGCCCGCGGCGATTCCCCGGGTGCGGTATCGGCAGCTGGGCGGGGCTTCGGCCGGTCTGGGCACGCTCGCAGCCGTTCTGGCGGCAACAGGATCGTGGATCCCGTCGCTGTGGGGCGATGAGGCCACCAGTGTCATGTCCGCCACGCGCCCGCTGGTCTCGCTGCTGGGGATGCTGACCCGGGTCGACGCCGTGCACGGCCTGTACTACACCGTGCTGCACGGCTGGATCGAGGTGTTCGGCTCGTCGCCCTTCTCCGTGCGCCTTCCATCGGCGATCGGCGTCGGCATCTGCGCGGCCGCTGTCGTGTGGCCGTGCGGACGCGTCGTAGGCCTTCGCACCGCGGTGCTGGCCGGCGTGTTCGCCGCGGTGCTGCCCCGGCTCACCTACGCAGGCGAAGAAGCCCGCTCGTATGCCTTCGATGCAGCCCTCGCGGCGATCCTGTGTGCCATCGTCGTCGAGATCATGCTGCGCCGACCAACCGGGAAGGGCTGGTGGATCGCGTACGGCGCGGTCCTGGCGGTGGGCACGTATTCGTACCTGTACCTCGGACTGATGGCTCTGCCCGCCGGCGTCGCGATGTGGACCGACCCCGCGATGCGCGTCATGCGGCGACGGTGGCTGCGGGCCACACTTGCCGGGTTGGCCTGCGCGACACCGCTTTATGTGCTGGCCGTGCTGCAGCGCCATCAGATCGCCTATCTTGAGAAGGCGGATGCTGTGACCCCGGCATCCGTGTTCGTGCAGACGTGGTTCAGCGATGGCATGTTCGCCGCGGTCGCCTGGACGCTGATCGCCGTCGCGGGTCTCGCATTCGCGGCCGATGCGCTTCGGGCTGGCGGCCGTGGACGATTTCGCGATGCGAGCGTCGTGCACCTGGAGCCGCTGCTGCTGGCGTGGCTGATTCTCCCGATGGGCGTGCTGATCGCCGTCAACGTACTGATCGCCGATTTCACCTCACGCTACGGGACCTTCGCGGCGCCCGCTGCGGCGCTGCTGATGGCGCTGGGTGTGCGTCGCATCGCCCGGGCGACAAGATCGCACACGGGTGGCCTGCTCGCCGCCGTGGTGCTCACCGCTGTCGTGGTGATCGCCGCCGCACCTGTGTGGGCATCGCAGCGCACGCCGTACGCCAAGAACGGGTCCGACTGGAACGAGATCGCAGACGTCATCTCCGGTGATGCCCGGCCGGGTGACGGGATCGTGTTCGACGCCGCGGCACGTCCGTCCCGTCAGCCGCGCCTCGCGATGGACACGGAGCCGGCCGCGTTCCGCAGCACGCGCGACCTCCTGCTGAGAAAGCCGTACGTCCGCGCGGCGTACTGGTGGGACGAGACGTATTCGATTCCCCAGGCCGCCGCGCACGGCCGATTCATCGGCGTCGCGCGCATCTGGCTCGTCGAGTACACCGACTCCCGCACCCCCGACTCCTGGGGGTTGACCTCGTTGACCCGCCTCGGATATCACCCCCAGCGGCGCATCGACGAGCACCGCAGCCGCATCTGGCTGCTGACCCGTTCACGCCTGCCGTCTGCCGGATGACCTGACGCCGTTGCGCGCGGTGATCAGGCCGTGACGCGAGCAGGGGTATCCACCCGGAGCGGTCCCATCCGGGTCAGCACGGCGTCCAACGGCAGGGCGATGGCCAGCACCAGGACGATCGACGCCACGACATCCGTCGGATAGTGCACACCGAGGTAGACGCGTGACCAGGCCACGGCGAGCACGACCACACCGCCGACGGCGGCCGCGGCGGTTCGTGCGCGGGCGGTGGCCAGGGACAGCACGAATGCGCACACCAGCGCAGCGGCGAACGCGGTGTGGCCGCTGGGATAGCTGGATGTCAACGGAGCGGGAACGATCGTCCGGATCAGCGCACCGTGCTCCGGTCGGGGACGGCGCACGACGAACTTCATGCCCTGGGCGACCATCCAGGGCACCACCAGCAGCAGTCCGGCGCGAAGCGCGCCCCGCCAGGTGCCGGTCAGCAGCAGCGCCCACGCCAGCAGCAGTATGCCGAGGATCGGCGCACCGGCGGGCCCGAATACCGCGTCGATCATCTGGCACAGCGCGTCCAGCAGCGGGTTGTGGGCCGCGCCCACCGCGGCCACGACCCGCGTCTCGGCGGCCGACCACGCGGGTGCCGCGGTGATCGCCAGCCCCGCGACGAGCACCGCCAGTACGAGAGCCAAGCCGATGAAGCTCGACGTGAGGGCGGTGGGGCTCGCACGACGTGAAGGAGAGGTCACGTCAGGAGCATTGCGCACCGACCTTGTGATTCGCCCGAGCACAGTGCGTGAGCACGCTGATCCCCGCCGAAAACCCCCACGGACGGCCGCACGAGAACACGAAAAGCCGGCCCATTCCGGACCGGCTCTTGGTGTGTTGGTGACCCCAGCGGGATTCGAACCCGCGTTACCGCCGTGAGAGGGCGGCGTACTAGGCCGCTATACGATGGGGCCGTCAGGCAACCGTTCAAGTATGCCATGCCGTCCAGAACACGACCAAATCGCTCCGGATGTTCGGGGATGCAGGTGCGCGGACACCTGCACCCCCGAGACGATGTCAGAACACGCGAATAGCCACCGATGCGGGCGCGTCCAACAGCTTGTTGATCTCGTCGTCGAGCTTGACGAGGGTGATGGATGCCCCCGCCATGTCCAGCGACGTGCAGTACTCGCCGACGTAGCTGCGAGTGATCTTGATCCCCTGGTCAGCAAGGCGCTGATGCGCGATGCCGTAGAGCAGATACAGCTCGCTGATCGGAGTGCCGCCCAGCCCGTTGACCATCAGCGCCACCTCGTCTCCGCCCGCATACGGCAGGTCGGGCACGATCGCCTCGAGCATCGCATCGACGATCTGGTCGGCCGACATCAGCTTGTCGCGTCGGCGGCCCGGCTCTCCGTGGATGCCGACCCCGAACTCCATCTCGTCGTCGCCCAGTTCGAAAAGTGGGCTGCCCTTCGCGGGCGGCGTGCACGCGGTCAATGCCACGCCCATCGTGCGGGTGACGGAATTGACCTTCTCTCCCACCCGCACGAGCTGGTCGAGGTCGGCGCCGTCCTCCGCGGCAGCGCCGACGGCTTTCATCACGAAGAAGTTGCCGGCCACTCCGCGCCGCCCGATCGTGTACGTCGAGTCTTCGACGGCGACGTCGTCATCGATGAACAGCGTGCGTACCGATATGCCTTCGGCCTCGGCGAGTTCGGACGCCATCTCGAACGCCATCTTGTCGCCGGTGTAGTTGTTCACCAGCAGCAGCACTCCCTTGTCCGAGCGCAGCCGACGCGCAGTCTCGAGCACGTAGTCCATCGGCGGTGCCGAGAACACGTCGCCGGGGCACGCGGCATCCAGCATTCCGGGGCCCACCACCATCACGTGCGCAGGCTCGTGGCCCGAGCCGGAGCCCTGGATGATCGAGACCTTGTCGTTTCGGGGCGCGTCGGCACGCATGATCAGGTTGTATTCGGGCACGTAGCTCAGCGTGTCCGGATTCGCCAGCGCGATTCCGCGCAGCATGTCGGGGACGAACGTCTTCGGGTCATTGAGGAATTTCTTCATCGAACGCTTCTCTCTCAGTCATGCGGATTCGGGATCGATCACCAGGTGTCGGCGATGCGTTCGGTGAGCACGACGACGGCCACGGCGCCGGGATCGATGGACCCGATGCTGCGCTCGCCGGTGTACGACGCCCGGCCGCGGCGGGCCTGCATGGGCTTGGTGGCTTCGGCGCCGGCACGCGCGGCTTCGAGCGCGGCCGCCAATGCGACGGGGGCGTCGGCGCCTGCGGCGATCTGCTGCTCGAGGGCGTCAGCGAGCGGCACCAGCGCATCGAGCAGCGTCTTCTCCCCCACCTCCGCGCCGCCTCGAGCCTTGATCCCCTCGATCGCGGCGCGCAGCATCGCGACCACGTCGGCGCCGGCCAGCTCAGACTTGCCACGCACTGCCGTGGATGCCCTGATGAAGGCGGTGCCCCAGATGGGACCGGAGGTGCCGCCGATGCGGCTGCTCATCGTCAAGGCGATCTTCTGCAGGAATGTCGAGGGGTCGCTGCGGTCGTACCCGTCCCAGTCGGTCAGGACGATCTCGAACCCGCGCGCCAGCGAGTACCCGAAGTCGCCGTCGCCGACCACGGAATCCAGGTCGCTGAAGTACTTCTCGTTGTCGACGCACGTCTGCGCGATGGTGTGCACCGCCCGCTCGAGCCTCGTCATACTGTCATTGCCGTCCGACACGAGCTCTGCCCTTTCTTTCCTGACTATGCGCGAGGCTGTTCGCTCAGGCGCGCGAGATCTGCGATCGTGATCTCGCCGGTGATGCCGAGGCCGGAGGCATCGGCGATCACCGTCGTGACCGTGTCGGGCAGGTCGCCGAGGCTGTCGACGACAGCGGCGGCGCCATGGAAGTCCTCACTCGCGGTGTAGCCGCTGACCGTGACGATCGTTCGCAACCCTGCGGCGAGCGCGGCGCGCAGTCCGATGGCACTGTCTTCGACGGCGATCGCGGTGCCGGCATCGACGCCCAGTCGCTCGAGCGTCAGCAGGTAGATGTCGGGTGCGGGCTTCTTGTGCGCGACGACATCCCCCGCGCATACCGTGAACTGCGTCGCCAGTTCCGCCCCGACGGCATGCTCCAGAACGGCGCGCACGGAGGCTTCGGCAGACGTGGATGCCACGGCCAGATGCCAGCCCGCATCGTGCGCCTGCGCGGCGAGGCGCCGGACGCCCGGCCGGGCCGGCAGTGCGCCGGACTGCACGAGTTGTGTGTAGCGGTCTGTCTTGTACGCGTGCCAGCGGGCCACGAGCTCCTGCTGGGCCGCGGGATCGTCGGGCAGTCCGAGCGCCTCGAGGCGGTCGGGGGCGAACAGCGTCGTCATCCGCTCCTTGCCGCCGCCGATGCGCAGCAGCTCGCCGTACTCGTCATCGGACCATCGCACCGGCACTCCGAAGTGCGCGAAGGTCTCATTGAACGCGATTCGATGACCGTCACGCTCGGTATCGGCGAGCACGCCGTCGCAGTCGAAGATCAGGGCACGGGTCATGCCGTCTCCAATGCGGCGCGCGTGGCATCGGCACGCCCGGATGCTCCGAACTCGGCGATGTGCTCGGCGATCGCCGCCTGCACAGCGCTCCCCATGTCGCGGAACATCGCCAGCGGATCCCATTTGCCGCCATCTCGGGCGCGATCGAGGTGCTCCGCCGCCGCCTGCATGTACGAGAGCTTGACCCGCGTGGAGATGTTGATCTTCGAGACACCGGCGTCGATGAACGAGGTGAACTCCTCGGCGCTCAGCCCGGTGCCGCCGTGCAGCACGATCGGCAACGGCGTGCGTGCCGCCAGGTCGCGCGCGCGCTCGGGCAGGAGGTGGGGTTGGCTACGGTATTCGCCGTGCGCGGTGCCCAATTGCGGAGCGATCAGGTCGACTCCCGTGCGCCGGGCGATGTCGGCGAGTTCTTCGACGGTGTAGGAGTGCAGCGAGACATCCGAGCCGACGCCGTCTTCCACACCGATGATGTTCTCGATCTCGGACTCCACATCCACGCCTGCCGCGTGGGCTGCTGCGACCACCTCGGCCGTCTCGCGCTCGGCGTCGGCGAGCTCACGGTTCGATGCGTCGAAGAGCACCGACGACCACCCCTGCCGGATGATCTCGTCGATCACGCCACGATCGGGGCAGTGATCCAGATGCAGTGCGATCGGCACGCTCGCCTCTTTGACCGCGTTGCGGAACATCGCCGTCGTGAAGTCCGCTCCGATCAGACGCACGGTCTTCACGGAGATCTGGACGATCAGAGGCGCCGATTCGGCCTCGGCAGCCGCCACGACCGCGCGCATGCTCAGATCATCGAAGACGTTGACCGCGGGCACCGCATACCCCGCGTCGCGCGCTAACCGGGTCATCCCGGCGGTGGAGACCAGCATCGTCGCTCCCTCGAGCACCGGCGTCATCCACGGTGCCGGGCGAGATTGACTATACCTGTATAGACTGCCGGTGCCAAGGGTCGCCTCTCGCGTAGCATGGCCGAGGTCGACGGGAAGGAGGCGCTGTCGTGTCCGATCTGTTGGCACGTGATTCATCCATGCCGCTGTACCAGCAGCTGGAGAACATCCTCTACGCGCGCATCGAGCGCGGTGAATGGGCCCCCAATCAGCGCATCCCCTCCGAGAATGAATTGAATCGGATGTTCGGCCTGAGCCGGATGACCGTACGCGGTGTGCTCAACAAGCTGGCCGCCGACGGCCTGCTGATCCGCGTGCCGGGCAAAGGCACATACGTCGCTCCGTCGAAGATCAGCACCGTCTCCCCCGCCTACAAGGGCGTGCGCGAGCAGCTCGAGTCGATGGGATATGCGACAGCCACAAGCCTGATCAGCCTCGAGCTGACCTCGCCCTCACCCGCCGTCCGCGAGCATCTCGGGCTCGACGAGTCGGCCGAGGTGTTCGCGATCGTCCGTCTCCGCTCCGTCGGAGACGAGCCGATCAGCCTGCATCGCTCGTACGTGCCCGCAGCACTCGCGCCCGGGCTGGACGATCGCGATGTCGTCGACGAGCAGCTGTGCGTCATCCTGGAAGACGCCTACGGCCTGCCGATGCGCCGGGTCGACGAGCAGCTGGAGGCGATCGCCGCCGAGCCGAGAGACGCGCAGGTGCTCGGAGTGAAGCGCGGCGTACCGTTGCTGAAGCTGACCGACGTCATCAGCGATGCCGACGGCCGCCGATTCGAATACTCGACGATCGTCTTCCGCGGCGACAAGATGAGGCTGCAGTTCGACTACCGGCTCTGAGGCTCCTGAGTTGCCGTGCCGGGCACGGCGGAGTTGACTTGTTCCATGCGCGTCACCAAGCACGAACATGCCGCTCTGGTCATCGAGATCGACGGCGAGAAGCTCATCGTCGACCCGGGCGGATTCACCCGGCCGATCGAGGACCTGGAGCACGTGGTGGGGGTGGTGGTCACCCACGAGCACGCCGATCACTGGACGCCCGAGAGCCTCGCACGCATCGCGCAGGGCACCGGCGGCGCGCCGGTCTACGCACCCGCCGGGGCTGCGGCATCCATCCGCGAAGCGGGTCTGGAGGTCACCGTCGTCGCCCCGGGTGACACGGTCGAGCTCGCGCCGTTCACGCTGGAGTTCTTCGGCGGACGCCACGCGGTGATCCACGAGTCACTGCCGGTGGTCGACAACGTCGGCGTGCTCGTCAACGACCGCTTCTACTACCCCGGCGATTCGTACGCCGTGCCGGAGGGGCGCGATGTCGAGCTGCTTGCCGCGCCCGTGGGCGCACCGTGGCTGAAGATCGGCGAGGCGATGGACTTCGTGCTGGCCGTCGCGCCGCACGGGGCCTTCGGCACGCACGACATGACCCTTTCCAGCACAGGTCTGGCCATGCATCGTGACCGCCTGGAATGGGCGACGGCGCAGGGCGGTGGCCGGTTCTTCAGGCTCGACCCCGGTGACTCCACCGAGCTGTGATCTGACCCTCGCCCGCACAGGTTGCTCATAGACCCCGCTGGGTGAGCGCCTACGCCTGCCGCATACGCTCGCGGTCATGACGATCGCAACGCGCAGCGCCGACCGGGTCGCGGTCGAGAGGCCGGCCCCTGCCGCGGTGCGCGCCCCGCGACGCCGATTCAGCCTGTGGGCCGGGTGCTTGATCGCGCTCGGTCTGCTCAGCGCGGTCCTGACCGTCTGGGGCTCGTGGGCGGGCTCCCGCTCGGAGTACTACGCCTCGATCGCGGTGTCGATGAGCAAGAGCTGGCCGAACTTCTTCTTCGGCGCGCTCGATCCGGCCGGCACCGTCACCCTCGACAAGATCCCGGGGTCGTACTGGGTGCCCGCGCTTTTCGTGAAGGCGTTCGGGTTCTCGACGTTCGCGGTGGTCCTGCCCAACGCGCTGGCCGCCGTGGCTGCCACGGTCATCGTCGCGATCACTGCCCGGCGCCTCGCCGGAGCCTGCGCGGGATGGATCGCGGGCGCGATCGTGGCCACCACCCCGATCCTGGTGGCCGTGTCGCGTTCGAACCAGCCCGAATCGTTCTTCGTGCTCGGCCTGGCACTGACCTCGTGGGCGGCTCTGAACGCGCTGCGCCTGGAGCGCGGGCGATGGCTGATGCTGGCAGGCGTGTTCATCGCCGTGTCGTTCCAGGCGTACATGCTCGAGGCATGGGCACTCTGGCCGGCGCTGGCGGTCGCGTATCTGTGCACCCGGCAGCCGCTGCGCCGACGGATCGCGCATGTGATCGTGGCCGGCCTGGTCAGCGCCGCGCTGTCGGTGGTGTGGATCGTGATCGTCTGGCTCATCCCCGCCGGCAGTCGCCCCTACATCGGCAGCACTCTGCACGACGACCCCTGGGAGATGGTCTTCGGCTACAACGGGCTCGGTCGCTTCGGCGCTGCCACCTCCGACAGCTCTGCCTACAACTCGTTCACTCCCCCGTTCTCGGGCGGCGCGGGAGTGCTGCGCCTGTTCAATGAGCAGTTGGCCGGCCAGATCGGATGGCTGATCCCGGCGGCCGTGCTGGCGGTGGTGATCCTCGCGGTCCTGCGGGTGCGGGCGGCCGTATGGGTCTTTGTGGGCATGTGGCTCGCGACATTCCTGGCGATGTTCTCGACGGTGGCCGGAATGCACCAGTTCTACACCGCGGCGCTGGCCGTGCCGATGGGGATCGCGGTGGGCGTCGCCTTCGGCGAGGCGCTCAGACGCAGGATGCTGTGGCCGTGCATCGCACTGCTGACGGTCGCCGCGGCCACCGCTGTGGTCATCGCGGCTGTATACGGCGGGTACTCGCTGCCGGTGGCCGCGGCCCAGGTCGTCGCCGCCGCCGTCGCGGTCTTCGGGATGGCCTGGAGCGGGCGCCGGTCACGCCGGGTGTGGCGGGTCGTGGTCGGTGTCACGACGACGATCGGGATGCTGCTGACCCCGGCGGTGTGGTCGGCGGTGACCATCGCGCACCCGAGCAGCACGAATCCTGTCGCCGGCGGCGTCAGCGACCTGGGTGGCGGGTTCACCGGAGCCACCCGCGGGTTCGCAGCAGGTCGGCCGGGTACCGATGGTTTCGGCCAGGGCACGCCGCCGCAGGGGCCGGCGCCACAGGGCGCGGGGCGACGGGGCCTGCGGCACCGGGGCCCTGCCTCGACAGGCTTCGCCCCCAACGGCGGGCGCTTCGGCGGCGCGCTGCTGGCCGGCGGCAACGGCACCGCGGCGCTCACGTATGCGACCGCACACGCGACCGGCGGCCGCTACATCCTCGCGGTGTTCGGCGCGCAGGCGGCGGCACCGTTGATCACCTCCTCAGGCGGCGCCTCGATCCTGCCGATCGGCGGATTCAGTGGCAACGACCCCGTCCCCACGCTCGCAGCGTTCACCGCAATGGTGGGCGCCGGCGACGTGCGGTACGTACAGACCTCCGGTCGAGGCGGAGGGTTCGGCGGTGACACGGCCACGGCATCCACTCAGATCCTCACGTGGGTGCGCAGCAACTGCACGAGCGTGATGGATCCCGCCGTCACCGACCTCTACGACTGTGCGGGCGGCTGAGGTCGCGCCTCCAGGTCAGGCCTCGCGTACGCTCAGCAGCTGCCAGCCTTCGGGCACCAGCGCCTGCAGAGCATCCAGGTCGGCCGCCTCGATGTCGCGCACGCCGTCGCGTCGCGCGAGCTTCGCGTGCAGCGAGATCATGATCGACGCCTTCGCCATGGTGGCTGCGGCATCGGTCACCACCCAGCCCTCGGGCACCTGGGCGTCCACTTCGGCGCGGGCCTCATCGATGCTCGCCGCCTCCACCGTGATCTCTCGGGTCTCGACGGAACGAATGCGGCCACTGAGCATGGTTCCAGCTTAGTTGCGGCCGGCAGGCCTCCCCGCCCCCGCCGCACCTGCGTCGGCACCGGTGCGCACCCAGAGCGCAGCGCCCTCTCTCACGGCACGATGACGAGCTTGCCGCGGGTGTGGCCGCTCCGGCTGGCCCGGAACCCGTCGCCCACCCGCTCCAGCGGGAACGTCTGCGCCACGTCGACGTGCAGCCGGCCGTTTTCGACCAGACCGACCAGGCGAGCGGTCTCTGCTCCGTCGGGACGCACCCAGATGTAGCGCCCGCCGTGCTGTGCCACGGTGGAGTCGGCGACCGACGCGTGTCGGCCGCTCTCGCTCAGCACAGCGCGTGTCGTGTCGAGTTGGCCGCCGACGAAGTCGGCCACCGCGTCGACCGGGCCGCCGGCCTGAGCGCGCACGCGATCGGCAAGACCTTCGTCATAGGCGACCGGCTCGACGCCCAGCCCACGCAAGAAGTCATGATTGCCCGCAGATGCCGTCCCGATCACGCGGGCACCACGGGCGCGGGCGATCTGCACCGCCAGGCCGCCGACGCCGCCGGCGGCGCCGTACACGAGCACGGTGCGACCCTCGAGATCGCCCAGAGCGTCGATCGTGCGCAGCGCCGTGCCGCCCGCCAGCGGCAGAGCGCCGGCCTGCTCCCACGACAGCGACGGCGGCTTGCGCGTGACGGCACGCGCCGATACCGCGACGCGCTCGGCGAACGTCCCTGCGCCCAGGACGTCTTTGCGCGCGTAGCCGAGCACCTCGTCGCCGACGGCGAACTCCGGAGTGTCGGCGCCCAGGGCGGTGACCACACCTGCGACATCCCACCCCGGAACGACGGGGAACTGCGCATCGATGAGCGGGTCGAGCCCGCCCGCCATCGCCTTCCAGTCGACGGGATTCACCCCCGCCGCCCGCACCTCGATCAGCACGGAACCGGGGAAGACCTTCGGCTCGGCGACATCGCGGACCACGATGTCGTCGTCATCGCGGGTGTAGTGATCGTAGACGGCAGCGCGCATCAGGAGCTCCTCGAGGCAATGGGACATCTCCATCATCGCGCGCCGATGCAGATGACGACACAGGATGTCGGTGGCTCATGCTAGGCAGGAGCCCATGTCACAGACTCAGGAGTGGTTGGACGGCTATGTCCGCGCATGGCGGTCGAAGGATGCCGCGGACGTGCGCGCGATCTTCACCGACGACGCCGAATACCTGTTCCAGCCCGATGATCCGGAGCCCGCGCTCGGGATCGACGCGATCGTGGAGATGTGGGCGGAGCAAGAGCGATCGGAGCCGCGGTTCGCCTTCCACGTGCTCATCGAAGACGAACGGCTGGGAATCGTGAAAGGGACCGTCGACTATCCCGGTTTCGATTCGTATTCGAATCTCTGGGAGGTGTGGTTCGCCGCCGACGGTCGCGCGAAGCGCTTCGTGGAGTGGTACATGAAACGCAGCGCGCCTCCTGCCGCGTGACAGCCTGTCCACGCTCACCGCGGCGAGCGCACAGCATCGGCCGCGCTTCCCGCCACGAGGCACTCCTCGATGCCCGCCAGCGCCTGCGCGCGGTACTCCTCTTTGCTGAGGAAGTGCGCGTAGTGCGGCACCCGGGCGATTCGGAACCGGTCGCCGAGGCGCTCCTGCAGGATTCTGTGCACGTCACGACCGAACGCGACCAGCAGAGGATCTTCCGATCCGAGCGTGCCCAACTCCTCGAGCAGACGCGCCAGCTGTGCCTCGACGACGTCGGGGTTCGCTCGCAGGTATTCGAATGTGCGCCTTGCCCCGTACGACGGGATGCCCTTGAACGTGTCGGTGAGGTAGGCGCCCCAGAACGGTGTGCCGCGGTAGGCATGTCGCAGCTTGAAATGATTCGCCCGAGGCGACGGATCGTGGAAGCTGCTGAACGGTTCGGCCGTCGGTGCGCCCGACCCGTTGATACCGAGCATCACGACGTCAGGGTTCACAGTGGCCAGCAGCCCGGGGTTCTCGTCGGGGTCGAGCATCGAGAGGTCTCCGACGCGCGCCTTCACGCCCTCGCCCGGCGGCGCATCGGCCCACACCGCCCAGCTGCCGACCTCGCCCCACTCCCGCCTGATTGCGTCGAACCGTTCCCGCGTGATGCTCATGCATGGCCCTCCTGCTGCAACCGTCACGGCCATCCTCGCGCAGAGGCGCAGCCGCCGGCACACCGACCGCTACGCGCGCACCAGAACGCGGCCGTCCTCGATCTTCACGTCCCACCTCGGCGCAGGCTCGGATGCCGGCCCGCGCTGCACGCTGCCATCGTCGATGCGGAAGCGGCTGCCGTGCCAGGGGCACGTCACGCAGCCGCTCGTGTCCAGCGTGCCTCCGTCCAACGGACCGCCGGCGTGCGTGCACACGGCAGACAGGGCATGGACTTCGCCGTGCCTCTTGATCAGGACCACGGGAACCCCGCCGACCTCGACCCGCGTCAGCGATCCGGGCCCCAGCTCGGCTTCGGCTGCCACATCGGTCCACTCCTCAGACGGCTCTTCGAACGCGGTGTGGTTCACGCCGACCCCGCGACTGAGCGTCAGGTGGCCCCCGAGGTAGGCAGAGCCGAGCGTGAGACCGAGTCCGACGAGAGAGAGCACGGCGCCGCGCCCGCGGTGGCCTCTGCGACGCGCCAGCCAGGAGGCGGCCTGCAGCGTGGTGGCGCTGATGTTGACGACCGCGTGCACGAGTCCGATGCGCTTGTCGGGCCCATAGGTCGTCGACCAGTCGCTGCTGCCCGAGATTCCGGTGGGCACGGCCGCGAGCACGCCGAGTCCGACCAGTGTCTGGGCGGCCGCGGCATCCCGCTCCCCCGCCACGACATCGACAGTGGTGGCCGCCAGCCACGCCCCGATCGGCACATCGGTGAGGGCCGGATGAAGCGGGTGCCCCATGAACGTGCCCGACAGCAGGTTCTTGACCGGGGTCGAGCCGGTCAGCTTCGCGACCAGATCGGAGACGGCATCCGAGATCCCGTCTATCGCCTGCCACCGACCGATCAGCCGCACCGTGCCGCGCAATACACCCGTGACATATCGCATTCCGACCACTCCTGTCTGCGCGTACTCCACCCGTCGGCGCACCGGCATCCGGTGCCGGGCCCCCTCTTGTGTCTAGCCCGCCGCACGCGGCAGGTCAACAGGCTCCCAGACTCTTCTTCAGCCGCTCATCGGTGGATGGCACCGGTCTGGGAGCAGCCCGACCACCAGCGTGTCGGGCTTCACGTCGTGCAGCGAGTGGACGCGCAGAGTACTCCGTCGCGAACGAGAAAACCCCCGCCTGAGCGGGGGTTCTTCTCTTGCTGGGGTACCTGGACTCGAACCAAGAATGGCGGTACCAGAAACCGCTGTGTTGCCAATTACACCATACCCCAAGGCGTTCCGGCCGAAGCCGCAACAGTCATCAAGTCTAGACGACGTGCGGGCCTTCGACCAAACCGACCCGCTACCGGGCGAGTCGCTCCACGAGCGCTCCCAGACGGCGTATCGTCTCGGCCTTGCCGAGCAGTTCCAGCGACTCGAACAGCGGCGGTGAGACCCTCCGGCCACTCACCGCCGTGCGCAGCGGACCGAACGCGATGCGGGGCTTCAGACCGAGTCCGTCGATGAGCGCAGTCGAGAGCGCGTCATGCACGGCATCCGTCGTGAACTCCGTCTCGGGCACGTCCTCCAGTGCAGCCACGGCGGCCACGAGCACCTCCGACGCGTTGGCGGGCAGGCCCTTCATCGCGTCGTCCGCATACTCGATGTCGTTCGTGAACAGGAAGCCGACAAGACCCGGCACGTCGCCGAGCAGCTGCACACGCTCCTGCACGAGCGGCGCCACAGCGGTGATCAGCGACTGCTGTGCGGGAGTGACCTCTTTTCCCACCACCCCGGCGTGCTGCAGGTAGGGGACGATGCGCGCGGCGAAGTCCTCGGGTTGCAGCATCCGGATGTGGTCTCCGTTGATGGATTCGGCCTTCTTCTGATCGAAGCGGGCCGGATTCGGATTGACATCGGCGATGTCGAAGGCGGCGGTGAACTCCTCCAGCGAGAAGACATCGCGGTCGGCGGCGATCGACCAGCCCAGCAGCGCGAGGTAGTTCAGCAGACCCTCGTGGATGAAGCCCTTCTCGCGCTGCAGGAACAGGTCGGCTTTGGGGTCGCGCTTGGACAGCTTCTTGTTGCCGGTCTCGCCCAGCACGAGCGGCATGTGACCGAAGCGCGGAACGAACGTCGTAACGCCCGCCCTGATCAGCGCGTCGTACAGTGCGAGCTGACGGGCGGTGGAAGGCATGATGTCTTCGCCGCGGATGACGTGGGTCACGCCCATGAGCGCATCATCGACGGGGTTGGTGAACGGGTACAGCGCCTTGCCGCCGGCGCGCACGAGCACGAAGTCCGGGAACGATCCGGCCGGGAAGGTCACCTCACCACGGATGAGATCGACATAGGTGAGGTCTTCATTCGGCACCTTCAAGCGCCATGCGGGCTCGCGCCCCTCGGCGCGGAACGCGGCCTTCTGCTCGTCGGTGAGGTCGCGGTCGAAGTTGTCGTAGCCCAGCTGCTTGGCGCGGCCTGCGGCTTCGTTGCGCGCGTCGATCTCTTCGGCCGTCGAGTAGCTCTCGTAGACCAGCCCCGTCTCGACGAGCTTGGCGAGCACGTCGGCGTAGATGCCGGTGCGCTGCGACTGGCGATACGGCCCGTTCGGACCGCCCTTCTCGACACCCTCATCCCAATCGATCTTCAGCCACGTGAGCGCGTCGACCAGCTGCTGGTAGCTCTGCTCGCTGTCGCGGGCGGCGTCGGTGTCTTCGATGCGGAAGACCAGCGTGCCGCCGGTGTGCCGCGCGTACGCCCAGTTGTACAGGGCGGTGCGCACCATGCCGACATGCGGCAGGCCGGTGGGCGACGGGCAGAAGCGGACGCGGACCTCGGCGCCTGATGCGGTCGTGGTCTGGGGATGAACGGTAGCCATATCCCTTTGATTCTAGGCGTCGCGCGAGCTCGCCCCCGTGCGCGCCGGTGCGCCCTCGCCCGTGCGCATCCGGCCGAGCGGTGCGCACACGATGACCGCCGCCACGACCACGAGGGCGACCAGCGCCAGGCCGCCGTAGTCGATCGACGCGAGCACGAGCCCGGCGAGGATCGCACCGATCCCGCCCACCAGACTCATGATCAGGTCGTTGTGCCCCTGTCGGCGCGTGCGCCACTGTTCCGCCGATGCCTCGGTCAGAAGCGCCGCACCCGACACGGTGGTGGCGCTCCAGCCCAGACCCAGCAGGATCAGCGCGACGGTGACGGCGGCAGTCGAGTGCTGACCGAGCGCCGCTGTCAGCAACGCGGCGACGAGGAGCACCTGTCCGATCATGATGACGGCCAGCCGGCCCAGCCTGTCGGCGAGCATGCCGAAGACAGGCGAGAGCGCGTACATGCCCGCGATGTGCAGGCTGATGGTGAGCCCGATGATCTGGATCGTCGCGCCCGCGTGCTCGAGGTGCACGGGGGTCATCGCCATCACCGACACCATGACGACGTGGGCGCCCGCGACGGCGAGTATCGCATAGCGGGCGGCCATGGGCTGGTCGGCATGGGCGATGCGGTTGCCGGATGCCGCGTGGTGGGCGGTCACGCGCTGTGCTGTCGTGAGCGGGTCAGGGCGCAGGAACACCAGGTACAGCACGACGCCCAGCCCTTGGGTGATCACCGTGAACACATAGGCGCCGGTCAGCTGCGGCATCCCGAGCATGTGGCCGATGGCCTCCCCCGGTCCGACGAGGTTGGGGCCGAGAACCGCCCCGATCGTGGTGGCCCAGATGACGATCGACAGATCGCGTGCGCGCGAGGTGTCGGTCGCGAGGTCTGCAGCGGCGAAGCGCGACTGCAGGTTGGCCGCCTGCCCCGCACCGATCAGCAGGAAGCCGGCGATCAGCAGAGGAAAGCTCCACACTCCGACCGCCGTGACGACCATTCCGACACCGACCAGGGCGATCAGCATCCCCACCGCCAGTGCGGGGCGCCGGCCGCGCCGGCGGGCGAGGGCTGCCAGCGGGACGGCGGTGGCCGCGGTGCCCAGTGTCACCGATGCCGTCGCCCAGCCCGAGAGGGCCTCGTCGCCCGAGACCTGTGCGGCCAGGATCGCCCCGACCGACACCGTCGCGCCGAACGCCAATCCGCCCAGCACCTGCCCAAGGGAGAGCACCCAGATGGTGCGCTGCTGCAGCGCGGCCAGTGCCGCGGCGTCAGGCGGGGGCGACAGTGTCTCGCTCACGCGGCGCGCGCAGGATTTCGCAGGATGCCCAGGCCCGAGATCTCGACCTCGACCGTCTGACCGGCGGTGAACGGGCCGACGCCTGCGGGCGTGCCGGTGAGGATCACGTCGCCGGGCAGCAGGGTGAAAGCGGTCGACGCGTAGGCGATGATGTCGGCGACCGAGTGGATCATGTCTGAGATCGGGCCGTGCTGACGCACCTCGCCGTCCACACGGGTGGTGATCACGGCTGAGCCGTGCGGGTCGAAGTCGGTCTCGATCGCCGGCCCCAGCGGGCAGAACGTGTCGAACCCTTTCGCGCGCGACCACTGGCCGTCGATGGGCTGCAGGTCGCGCGCGGTGACGTCGTTGGCGATCGTGTAGCCGAACACGTGGTCGAGCGCCTGCTCGGCCGACACGTTCTTGGCGATCTTTCCGATGACGGCTGCAAGCTCCCCCTCGTAGTCGACGCGCGCGGACTGCGGGGGCAGCACGATCGCGTCTCCGGGGCCGATGACCGACGTGTTGGGCTTGAGGAACAGCATCGGCGCGGCCGGCACCTCGTTGCCGAGCTCGGCGGCGTGGTCGCGGTAGTTGCGCGCGATCGCGACGACCTTCGAGCGCGGTATCACCGGTGCCAGCAGCGCGACGTCGGCCAGGGGGATGCGCGCTCCGGTCGTTTCGAAACCCGCGAACATCGGGTCGCCGGCGAGCACGACCAGATCGGTCTCGTCGACGATGCCGTACGTGATGGCGCCATGGTGGCTGAAGCGTGCGATTCTCACCCGCACAAGCCTAGGACCTGGCGGGCATTCAGTCAGCCGTCCAGTCGCACCAGCCAGCTGTGGCGGTCATCACGACGGCCGTACTGGATGTCGGTGAGCTCTTCACGCAACGACAGTGCGAGCTCCCCGAGCGGCTGCTCGTCGGAGAACGCGTGGCCCTTGAGCTGCCCGATCGGTGCCACCACGGCGGCAGTGCCGCACGCGAACACCTCGACGATGTCGCCGGATGCCACGCCCTGACGCCACTCGTCGATCGAGATCGCGCGCTCCTGCACGTCGTGGCCCCGGTCGCGGGCGAGCTCCAGCAGCGACAGGCGCGTGATGCCGGCCAGGATCGATGCGGATGCGGGGGTCACGATCGTGCCGTCCTTGTACACGAACACCACGTTCATGCCGCCGAGTTCTTCGACATTGCCGTCGGCGTCGAGGAAGACGACCTGGTCGCAGCCCTGCTCATATGCCTCGGCCTGCGGCAGGAGGCTCGCGGCATAGTTGCCGCCTGTCTTCGCCGCCCCCGTGCCGCCCTTGCCGGCACGCGCATAGTCTTCGCTGAGCCAGATCGAGACCGGCTTGGCGCCGCCCTTGAAGTACGCGCCCACCGGACTGGCGATGATGTAGAACGAGACCTCGCGGGCCGGCCGCACGCCCAGGAACGGCTCGGAGGCGAACACGAACGGCCGCAGGTACAGGCTCTGGTCGGCACCCGAGGGCACCCACGCGCCATCGACGGCGATCAGCTCGCGCAGAGCCTGCGTGAACAGGTCGGCGGGCAGCTCCGGCAGCGCGAGTCGGTGCGCACTGCGCTGCAGACGCGCCGCGTTCTGATCGGGGCGGAACGTGTAGACCGATCCGTCTGCGTGCCGGTACGCCTTGATGCCCTCGAAGATCTCCTGGCCGTAGTGCAGCACGGCCGCAGCCGGGTCCAGCGCGAGCGGGCCGTACGGCTGTACGCGGGCGTCGTGCCAGCCCTCACCATCGGTCCAGGTGATGCCCACCATGTGGTCGGTGAAGACCGTGCCGAACACCGGGTCGCGAAGGGCCGCTTCGCGCTCGGCAGCGCTGCGCGGGGCAGGGTTGCGGGTGACCGCGAACTCGAGCGAGGCGAGAGCGGTGTCTGCGGGAGAAGTCATGTCACATCCAGTCGTTGATGCGCGGGCGACGCTCGCGTGCTTCCAGGCTACGCCTGGAGTCGCGCGGCGATGGCGTCGCCGATCTGCGCGGTGGTGCGGGGTGCGCCGCCTCGGGTCGCGATGTCCTCCTCGGCCGCGCGAGTGACACGGCCTGCTTCGCCGGTCAGCCCGAGATGGTCGAGCAGGAGGGCGATGGACAGGATCGCGGCCGTGGGATCGGCCTTCTGCTGTCCTGCGATGTCGGGCGCCGATCCGTGCACGGGCTCGAACATCGAGGGGAAGGCGCCATCGGGGTTGATGTTGCCCGAGGCTGCCAAACCGATGCCACCGGTCACGGCGCCGGCCAGGTCTGTCAGGATGTCGCCGAAGAGGTTGTCGGTGACGATCACGTCGAACCGGCTGGGGTTCGTGACCAGGAAGATGGTGGCCGCGTCGACGTGCAGGTAGTCTACGGCAACCTGCGGATGCTCTTCGGCCACCTCGTCCACGACCCGCTTCCACAGCGAACCGGCGTTGATGAGCACATTGGTCTTGTGCACGAGCGTGAGCCGACGGCTGCGCCGCTCCGCGGCTGCGAAGGCGTACCGGACGACGCGCTCGACACCGTACGCGGTGTTCACCGAGGTCTCGTTGGCCACCTCATGCGCGGTGCCCCGGCGGATCGAGCCGCCGTTGCCGACATAGGGGCCTTCGGTGCCCTCACGCACCACGACGAAGTCGACCTCGCCCGGGTCGGCGAGCGGCCCCGGCGCTCCGGGGAACAGCTTCGCCGGCCGCAGGTTCACGTAGTGGTCGAGCTCGAACCGGAGCTTCAGCAGCAGACCGCGCTCGATGTTGGCGTCCTTCAACGCCGGGTCACCCGGCGTGCCGCCCACGGCGCCGAGCAGGATCGCATCGTGCGTCTTGATCGAGGCGAGGTCATCGTCGGTGAGAGTGTCGCCGGTGGCGAGGTAGCGGGCGGCACCCAGCGAGAAGCGGGTCTTCTCGAAACGGACCTCACTTGCCGCCGTCGCGGCATCCAACACCTTCTCGGCCTCGGCGATGACCTCGGGCCCGATGCCGTCACCTGGGATGACGGCCAGCTTCACAACACGCGACATGGCTCTCCTCGACACGACCCCGGCCCCTACCGGGTGCTCCTGCCCTTCAGCGTAGTGGCCGCGATCACAGCGGCCACCGCAACCAGCACCGCCCCGGTCAGCGCCGCCGCACCCACGCCCGCGTCGAAAGCCTGCGCCGCCGCTGCGCGCAGCGCCGCACCCAGCATGCCGCCGAGTTCACCCGCCGCATTCATCGCGCCGGCCAGCGTCTCGCGCGCCTCGGCCGCGATATGTGCGGGGACCCCTTCGGGGATGGCGATCGTCGTGCGGTACACCGCGGTGAGGAACCCGCCGATGACCGACGTGCCCAGCACCGTGCCCAGTTCGTATGCGGTCTCGGACACCGCGCTGGCGGCACCGGCCTTGGCCGCCGGAGCGCTGGAGAGGATCAGCTCATTCGAGACCGTCTCGGCCATGCCGATGCCGATGCCCAGGCTCACCGAAGCGACGATCGTCGGCCACAGGGTGTCGGGGCCGGTCGTCAGCCCGATGCCGACATAGCCTGCGACCGAGAACACGAGAGCGGCGGGGATGAGCACGCGAGGTGGAATGCGCACCGACAGCGGCACCACGATCAGTCCCGCCACGATCATGGCCACCAGCGACGGCAGCAGAGCCAGGCCCGATTCCATCGGCGACAATCCGATGATCAGCTGCAGATGCTGGGCGATGAAGAACAAGAAGCCGACCAGCGCGATCACACTGAGCAGGTTCACCAGCAGCGCTCCGGTGAAGGCCGGTGTGCGGAACAGGCCCATGTCGAGCATCGGGATCTCGGCGCGCAGCTGACGGCGCACGAACAGCAACCCGAACAGCACGCCTGCGACCAGCAGCACGACCACGGTCGCGCTGAAGCCTTCGACAGCGAGCTGCTTGATCGCGTAGACGATCGGCAGCATGGCGCCGATCGACAGCACGATGCTGACGGGGTCGATGCGGCCCGGGTCGGGGTCGCGGCTCTCGGGCACGAACATGGGGGCGAACACCAGCAGCGGCACCAGCACAGGCACCGCCATCAGGAACACCGATCCCCACGCGAAGTGCTCCAGCAGAAAGCCGCCGACGATCGGTCCGAGCGCGGCGCCGGCCGAGAACATCGCCGCCCAGACGGCGATCGCCAGTCGTCGCTGCGCACGTTCGGAGAAGATGCTGCGGATCAGCGACAGGGTCGAGGGCATGAGCATGGCACCGAACACGGCCATCCCGGCGCGCCCCGAGATCAGCCACCCCGCCGTGGGGGCGAACGCCGAAGCCGCCGAGACGAGAGCGAACCCGGTCGCGCCGATGAGCAGCATCCGTCGCCTGCCGAATCGGTCGCCGAGCGTGCCCATCGTCACCAGCAGGGCCGCGAGCACGAGCGGGTAGGCGTCGATGATCCACAGCTGCTGGATGCTGGTGGGTTCGAGCGCCGACGAGATCATCGGCAGTGCGAAGCTGAGCACGGTGTTATCGACCGAGACGAGCAGCACGGGAAGCATCAGCACAGCCAGGGCGACCCATCCGCGCGCGCCGGCACGGCCGCCGGTGCCGTCGGTGACGGGGATCGCGTGGGTGACAGTCATGATGTGCTCGACAATCGACGGCATACTTTACCGTCCAGCCGGTATAGTAACATGGGGTTCATGGCCGATCTGCCGATAGCATCGTTGTCATGAGTCGTCCTCCGCGGGCACGGGGAAGCGTCTTGGACGCCTTCGAACAGATCCTCATCGACGGCAACGAGCGCGCCGCGACGATGGATGCCACAGCCCGGGCCGCCGGCGTCTCCAAGGGCGGTCTGCTCTATCACTTCGCGACGAAGGATGCCCTCGAAGCGGGCATGATCGACCGACTGGACGGACTCGTCGACGAGGACGTCGCCGCGATCGCCGCGGCATCCGAGGGCGCCGTCGCGTACTACCTGCGATCGTCCGTGCTGACGGCCGACCCGCTCGACCGCGCGATGCTCGCCGTCTCGCGCCTGGCGCAGGGCGGCAGCGTCGCGGCGGGCACCGCGCTGCAGCGCACACGAGACCGATGGGCAGACGCCCTCAGGCCCCACGTACGCGACGAAGCGGCGCTGAATCTCGTGCTGCTGGTCTCAGACGGTTTGTACTTCAACAACCTGCTCGAAGCAGAGACCGCGATGCACCTGCCCGTCGGGGCCGATCTCGACGCGCTCATCGCCCTCGTGCTCCACGCCGTGGCCGAATAGCCGCTATCACACGGCAGACACGCGCGCAATGGCCCCTGCCGGCCGGCAGAAGCCAGGTACGGTCGCTGGAAAGAGCGCCTACGACTGCGCGCCGAGAGGAGAAATCATGAGCATCGGACTGGGTATCGTGCTTTTCGTCATCGGAGCGATTCTCGCCTTCGCGCTCCACATCGACGTGTCGTGGATCGACCTGCAGCTTGTCGGTTACATCCTGATGGGTGCCGGTGTCATCGTGGTGCTGATCGGCATCGCCTTCTTGCTGCGCCGACGACGGACGGTGGCGACGTCGCACACCACAGTCGACCCGCGCACGGGCGACACGGTGCGCCGTGACGAGGCCTCGGCACCCGACGACCTGATCTGAGCCGGGCGCGCTGGTGTCGCTCAGCTCTCGATGATCTCGATCTGACGGAACAGGTCGGCATCGATGTCCGTGCGCACGAGTTCGAGCAGTTCGTCCGAGACGGGCGAGTCGACCGTGAGCACGGACAGCGCCTGGCCACCGGCCGACTGGCGCGCGATCTGCATGCCGGCGATGTTGATGCCGGCATCCCCGAACCGCTGGCCGAACACCGCCACGATGCCCGGGCGGTCGGTGTAGAGCATGACGATGTGATGCTGCTCGATGGGCAGCTCGACGGCGTACTCGTTGATGCCGACCAGCTTCTCGACCTGCCTCGGGCCGGTGAGCGTGCCCGAGACCGACAGCTGCGAGCCGTCCGAGAGCGCACCGCGCAACGTGATGACGTTGCGGTATTCGGGGCTGTTGTCGTCGACGATCAGCCGCACCTCGACACCGCGCTGCTGTGCCAGCAACGGTGCGTTCACGTACGACACCGACTCGCTGACGATGGGCGTGAACACGCCCTTCAACGCCGCCAGCTTGAGAACGCTGACGTCGTAACCCTGCAGCTCGCCGTGCACTTCGATGTCCAGGCTCGTCAACGGCGAACGCGCCAGACCGGAGAAGATCTGGCCGAGCTTCTCCACCAGCGGGATGCCGGGGCGCACGTAGGGGTCGATCACACCGCCGGCGACGTTCACAGCGTCGGGCACGAGCTCGCCGTCCAGCGCCAGGCGCACGGACTTAGCCACAGACACGCCCGCCTTCTCCTGCGCCTCGGCGGTCGAGGCGCCCAGGTGTGGCGTGACGGAGACGTTCGGCAGCGACAGCAGACGCTTGTCGGTGGGTGGCTCGGACGAGAAGACGTCCAGACCGGCCCCGGCGATCTCGCCGGAGCCCAGCGCCGTGAACAGAGCGTCCTCATCGATGAGGCCGCCGCGGGCGACATTGATCACGAACGCTGTCGACTTCATGCGCTGCAGTTGCGGTGTGCTGATCATGCCGGTGGTCTCGGGAGTCTTCGGCATGTGCACCGTGACGAAGTCGCTGCGCTCGAGCAGCTCGTCCAGGCTGACCAGCTCCACCCCGAGCTGCTGTGCGCGTGCGCTCGTGACGTAAGGGTCGTAGGCGATGACCTTCATGTCGAAGCTCTGCAGGCGTGCCGTGATCAGGGCGCCGATGCGGCCGAGGCCGACGATTCCGACGGTCTTGTCGAACAGCTCCACACCGGTGAACGAACTGCGCTTCCACTCCCCCGCCGACAGCGAGGCGTGGGCGGCGGGAATGTGCCGCGCGAGCGACAGGATGTGACCGACCGTGAGCTCGGCGGCCGAGATGATGTTCGAGGTGGGGGCGTTGACGACCATGACCCCGGCGGCGGTGGCCGCGGGGGTGTCGACGTTGTCGAGGCCGACACCGGCGCGGGCGATGACCTTCAGACGGCGGGCCGCGGCGATGGCCTCGGCATCCATCTTCGTCGCCGACCGGATCAGCACCGCGTCTGCCTCTGCGAGGGCTGCCAGCAGCGCGGGCCGGTCGGTTCCATCGACCTGGCGGACATCGAAATCCGGACCGAGCGCGTCGATTGTGGCGGGCGAAAGCTGTTCGGCGATGAGGACGACGGGTTTGGTCACAGCGAGAAGCCCTTCGGCAAGCGCGCAGCGCGCGACGGCGGTGATGACGGGAATGCCGCGCCGCACGCCTTCGGGGCGAGACGGTCACAGCCTACCGCGCGGACCCGGCCGCTCCCGACCATGTGACGGCCACAGCGCTGCGCCGCCTGCTCACGAGATGAGCGCGTGCGTGTTCAGCGTCGCGTATGCGACGACGTCGAGCCAGAACACGGCCACCAGCGCAAGCCCGGCGAGCATCACCAGCGCCACGTGCCCGGCGTGGCGGTGCGCCGCGATGCGCACTGCGACGGCATAGACCACGATCGGGAAGACGGCGGCGAAGATCCACAGCAGCCACCCCAGCGCATTCAGCGGAACACCCAGCGCGTCATACTGCTGCACGGTCTGGATGAGGTTCGACAGCGCATTCCACACCGCGTAGGCGTAGAAGAGTCCGAAGAGTCCGATGATCGTCCCGAACAGCCACATCGGCATGTGAGTGCGGGATGCCGCGACCGCGACGTTCTCGTCGTGCTCGCCGTTGCTCTGCTCGGCCATGCTCACAGTCCCACCAACCCGGTCATCACGAACGGCCAGGGCACGAGCAGCACGACCCCGGCGACGAGCCAGACGATACGCACCCACATGCGTCTGCCGCGGGTGAGCAGCAGGACGGTCACGAACCAGATCAGCGGTGCCAGGATCGTCAGCCAGAAGCTGCCCTGGAACATCGCATCGGTGACCATCCACTGTGCGCGCCCCTGCAGCCGATACCCGCCGATGATCCATCCGATCGTGTACAGCAGGTAGGCGCCGCCGAGCACACCGAAGCCCACCAGGGCGACGTTGCTCAGCTGCGCGGGCGCCTCCGCGGCGCCATCGGCGGCACGTCCACCCGGCGCGGCTGCCACCGCGGCGCCGGGTGGCGGCGACACGGCATCATCGGCGGTGTCGCCCGCCGAATCGTCCGCCTGCTGCGTCACACGCTCAGCGCCCGGGCCGAGCGCCTCCCACCCCTTCGGCAGGGTGACGCGCGGCTCTTCGTCGCCGTCCCAGTGCAGAGCGTCATCATCCTCGGGGATGCGCGGATCGGGAGCCATGCGCGCCAGTCTAGGGCACCGGTCACAGGGCATCCGCGACGCGGAATCACACGCCCGAGGCGGGATCAGGCGCGTGCCGCTGCCACCGCCGCGCGCACGATCGCCGGGTCGGTCACGTCGTGCCCGTCCGCGCCGCCGCCGGGACCGCTCGGCGAACGGTCCCCGGAGCGCGCCCGCGCCGACAGGTGCACGGCGTCGACTCCGGCGGCGCGCAATGCGGCGATGTCCACGACCCGGACTCCCCCGCCCGCCATGATCTGCAGGCGACCGCCGGCACGCACGACCAGCTCGGCGAGCACCGACGTGCCGTCGATGCTGCGCCCCGCCCCGCCCGACGTCAGCACGCGAGCGACCCCGCACTCGATGAGCACGTCGATCGCAGCAGCAGGGTCAGCCACCGTGTCGATCGCACGGTGGAAGACGACGTCGGCGCCGGCTGCGGCATCCGTCCACTCGGCCAGCCGCGTCCGGTCGATGGTGCCTGCTGCGGTCAGGCACCCGACGACCACTGCTCCGACCCCGAGCGAGACCAGGTGGCGGATGTCGGCGGCGACCACCGCCGACTCGTCGTCGTCATACACGAAACCGCCCCCGCGGGGACGCACAAGAGGCGCGACTGCGTGCCCGTCGCCGAGTTCTGCCAGCACGCACTCGACGGTTCCGGCCGAAGGCGTGAGGCCCCCGACATCCAGCGCCTGGCACAGTTCAATGCGGTCGGCACCCTCGGCGAACGCGATACGGGCTCCCGCGGGGCCCTGCACGGCGATCTCGACAGGGAGGGCGGGTGAGGGTGCGGGCGTCATGGTCTCAGCGTAAGGACTGCCACGGCCGCACCGCGAAGCGCACGGGGGATGGCGGCCTCGGTGAGACCGCCGGGCAATGTCGTGATGGTAGCCGGTGACCCGTCTGCCCAGCGTGCGTCGGCCGCGCGCGCAAGCTCTGCGGGAAGCCCGATCGCACCCGCGGCGGGGTCGAGTGCGTGAACATGCACACCCGACGTCGATGTGGTGTAGGCGCGTGGCGCGCCGGTGCGCTCCCCCGCACGGATCCACGGCCGCGTGCCGTAGACGGCCTCGCCATTCGTCCGCAGCCACGCCCCCAGTTCGCGCATCGCCGCACGCTGGAGATCGGGGATCGATCCGTCGGCACGCGGTCCGACGTTCAACAGCAGATTGCCGTTCTTGGCCACGATGTCCACGAACAGCCGAATCAGCGCTGCACCGGAAAGCGAGTGGCGTCCGTCTTCGTCCTGGTTGTAGCCGAAAGAGAACCCGAGTCCGCGCGTCGACTCCCACACAGGCTCGAGGATGTCGGCGACATCGGCATACTCCCGAGTGAGGTAGCCGTGGTACGGCACCCCCCAGCGATCGTTGACCACGCCGTCCGGGACCGCCGCGAAGTATCGGCGCAGCAAAGCCGCCACCGCGTAGTCGTCATCCCCCTTGCCGCCGTCGGGCCAGTCGATGTCGTTCCACAGTACATCGGGGTGGAAGCGCGTGATCAGCTCATCAAGCTGCGCGGCCGCATACCGTGAATACAGTTCGTCGTTCCGCCGGTACCGAAACAGATCCGTATCGCTCTGGATGGGTGGGAAGTCGCCGACGTGCCAATCCAGCGCCCCCGAGTAATACACTCCGAACCGTGCTCCGCGTCGCCGAGCGGCATCGTGCAGTTCGGCCACAAGATCTCGGCGCGGGCCGCGCGCGACCGCGTTGAACGGCGTCGTCGCCGTCTCCCAGAGGCAGAAGCCCTCGTGGTGCTTGGCAGTCGGCACGACATACCGGGCACCTGCGTCGACGAGTTCGCCGATGAACGCGTCGGCGTCGAACGCCGACGCGTCCCAGAGATCGGCGAGATCCTCGTAAGAGGTTCCCGTGCCGTAGACACGCTGGTGCCGCTCCCATGTCGGGCTGCCCGCGATGCGCACCGTGTTCCCATACCACTCCGCGTACTGGTGGTGCATGTAGGCATCCTCAACGGGTATATGCCGCATCCCTGGCGGAGTCCCCCACGCCGGCACCGAATACAGGCCCCAGTGGACGAAGAAGCCAAGCTTCGCGTCTCGGAACCAGTCCGGCACGCCGAACCGCGGATACGTCGGTGCGGACGCGCCCATGTCGGGGCCGATGCGGGATTCGAAGTTCATCATGCGTGATCTTCCTCACCGCGTCGAGAGACCGCAGGCGTCAGGTCGGGGTCCGGGACCGAGGTATCAAACGGCACGACGCCGGGAGCGAGGTGACGGTGACCGAGCCGGAGGAGGTCTTGGTCTACGCCGCCGGGGGTCAGCGCAAGTGTCCAGTCTGCGGCGAGCGCGTACAGCTCCGGCTCAAGATAGCCGATCTTCACGATCACCACATCCGCGCTCTCGGGTTCCAGGCCGAGCATGCGGAAGTCATCCAGATGGTGAAACGGCTTGCGCCGCTCCGTCACGATCGCGTAGACCGAGCCGGCCCGAACGACGACCTGGGTCCCGGCATCGTCATCCCCCTCCGTGATGGACACGATCTCGCCGCCCAGCGCGACCGGTCCACGCGGGCCGGCGTCCACGCGACCACCCACTGACAACTCGACTGCGGCGCCTGTGCCCGCCGCCACGGCTTCGGCCACTGCTCCAGGGTCGAACACGGACGCGTAGATCACCGTGCGCGCGCCGTCGGTCAGGTCGGGACGCGCGAGCAGTTCGCCGAGAGTCCAGGATACGTCGCCGGCGCCACCGGCGGTCGGGTTGTCGCCGGAGTCGGAGATGACGTACGGCCGTGCGGCGCCATCAGCGAGGGCACGATCCAGTGCGTCTCCGAGCGAGGCTGCCGGTCCGACGAACGCGAAGTCTTCGCGCGCATTCCAATAGAGACGAGCGAGTTTCTCCGCCTCGCGCGCGATGGTTCCGCGTTCATCTCCGGTCACGACGACAGCGGCCTGACAGCGTGGTTCGTCCGCCCACGCGTAACCCACCCAGATGGCCGCGTCGACGACCCCGGGAAGGGCTTCGACGTCCGGCACCTGCGCGTAGATGCGCTTGGCGGGGTCGAGCCGTGTGCTCGTCTTCTCGCCGGGGAGGAGTACAGGCACCGGCACCCACGCCTTGTAGGGTCGCCTGCGCAGAGGGTCCGTGCCGCCTGCCCCACGCAGTCGGTCAAGCAGATGATGCGCGGCGCGTTCCTTCGTGTTCAGCCAATCCTCGTGCGGGGCCATCCGGTAGCAGGTGATCAAGTCCACCTCGTCCAGAAGCTCCCGAGACACGTTGCCGTGCAGATCCATTGATGCGCTGATGAGCGTGTCCGGCCCCAGTGCGTCCCGTACCGCACTGGCCAGGTCGGCCTCGGCATCCTGCATCCCCACGACGCTCATCGCTCCATGGATGTCGAAGAAGAAGCCGTCGAAGGGACCGTGCGCACTGATCCCTTCGATGATCGCCTCTTTCATACGAAGGTAGGTCGTGGGGGCCACCGCACCGCCGGGAAGCGAACGGCCGTGTGTCAGTGGTATCCACTCGGCCGCGTCGCGCAGGGGCCGACCCCGCTCGAGGAAGGGGTAGTACGCCAGCAGCTCGGCGCCGGTGCGGACGGTGAACGCCTCGTCGCCCGAGATGTGTGGCGAGAAGGTGCTGGATTCGATCGAGATACCGGCGATGCCGATACGCGGACGCGACATACCGTCGTGTGCGACGGCCACCAGCGGCCCCATCCAGATCTGTGAGGCGTCAGGGCGATCGGTCATGGACGATTCTCCTTCGAGAGGTCAGGGTGACGGCGGGGTCAGCGACCCGACATTGCTTGCCGTGCAGAATGTGCGGCTCCCAGCGCTACAGCACTGCCGCCGAGAGTCCCGCGCACGATGCGCAGATCCGCGCCGGACACCGGCGAGTCGGTAGCCAGGGTGCGCTCGATCGCCGGAGCCAGCAAATCCCACGAGCGGGTCACGCCTCCGCCGATCACGGCGACCGAGACGTCGACGATTCCTGCCGCCGTTGCGCACGCCAGCGCCAATGCGCGGCCGGCTGAATCGAAGACCGCACGCGCATCGCCGTCGCCCGACCGAGCACGCTCAGCAACTTCGTGTGCGCCGATGTTCACATGGCCCGTTCGCTCGCCGTACCGCAGGCCGATCGACGTACCGGAGGCGACGGTCTCAAGGTGGCCCGTCTGTCCGCACGTACAGCGGATATCGCCGTACCCTGGCGTGTGCCCGATCTCTCCGGCTCCTCCATGTGGCCCGTGACGCAGCACGCCGTCGAGAAGCAGCGCACCGCCCACGCCCGTTCCGAGCATCACGCCCAGCACGTCTCGAGCAGGTGAGGCACCCCAGGCAGATTCGCCGACGAGAAACGCGTTCACGTCGTTTTCGACATGAACAGGCACCCCGAGACGTGTGCTGAGGACGTCTCCGAGCCGGTACCCGGCCCAGCCGCTGAACGTCTGGGACGCCGCGACGACGACGCCGTCAGAGTGGTCGACGACGCCGGCGGTGCCCACGCCCGCCGCAGCGACTCGGACGTCGTGCACTCGGCTGAGTTCAGCGACCAGCCGGGCTGCGGCATCCACAATCGCATCGCCGCCCGCTCGAGCGGGCGTCGATGCGACGCCCCGCGCGGTGACGCTGCCGTCACCTGTCGTGAGAATCGCAGCGATCTTGGTGCCACCGATGTCTATGCCGGCAATCTGTGCTCGATCAGCCATCATCGACGACCTCGTGCCGGTAGCCCGTCTGCGCGCTGAACCGAGCGAGCATCTCAGCGACGCGCGCTCGGCGCTCATGCCACAGGTTCTCGCGTTCGCCCGGATCATCGCCCAGATCGTAGAACTGCGCGACCTCAGCGGTCACCGCGACCGGATGGCCGACGGGGTCGCTGAACCCTCCCGAACCCGTGGACAGGATCACCTTCTCGTCTCCCGCGCGCAGAGTGAGAGCTCCGTCAAAAGCCTGCTGGCCGATGATTCGAGCGCGCGACGGCGTGAATCCGGCCAGCACCACGCCATCACCTGCGGAATTCGATGCCGAAATGCCGGTGAGCATCGCCAGAGTCGGCAGCACGTCAAGCAGGCTGACCGGCTCATCGACCGTCCCAGACACGATGCCGGGGCCTGCCACGATCAGCGGGACCCGATGACCACCCTCCCATGCATCGGCCTTCTGGCCACGCCATGCGCCGTTCGGATGGTGCTCGGTGACATCGCCATCCTCGGGAAAGATCATCGGTGCACCGTTGTCGCTGGTGAACACGATGAGGGTGTCCTGCGCGATGCCGGCCTCACGCAGGACGTCCTGGATGCGACCCACCATCCAGTCGACGAGGCACACGGCATCACCGCGGGCTCCCGCCTCTGACAGTCCCTGCACGAACTCTGGCGGCACGCACGGCCGGTGCGGCGCTGCCGAGGCGACGTACGCGAAGAACGGTTGGTCCAACGCGGCCTGTTCCCGAATCCAATCGCACGCAGTGTCAATGATGTCGACGTCCACGCGGTCGTCCTGCCAGCCCTCGACCTGCAGTCCCGGGCGCTGACTGGTCACCAGGGGGTCCTTCTCTCGATCGGGGATGCCGACGGTTCGGTCCTGATCCAGGTAGCAGTACGGCGGCATGTCCAGCGATCCGGCGATGCCGAAGAAGCGATCGAACCCGTGCGAGATCGGTCCATCAGCGAAGGGCGCCGAGTAGTCGACGTCACGCCCGGAGGCCTGCATGTCAGGATGGAACGCCCCGTCGAACGCAGCACGGGTCGTTCCGTCGAGACGGGTCCACCCCAGTCCCAGGTGCCATTTGCCGAACGCGCCAGTCCGATACCCGGCATCCCGGAACATCGATGCCACGGTGATCTGGCCATCGCGAAGAATCGAAGGATCGGTGCCGCCGAGCACGCCTTCGCGCAGTGGCGAGCGCCAGGGGTACTCACCCGTCAGCAGGCCGTAGCGGCTCGGCGTGCACACAGCTGAGACCGCGTGGCAGTCGGTGAACCGCATCCCTCCCTCAGCGAGCGCGTCCAGCACCGGGGTACGGATCGCAGTGCTTCCGAAGCATCCCAGGTCTCCCCACCCGAGATCGTCGGCGAGAAAAACGACGACGCTCCGACGGCGCGTGACCGCAGTCATCTTCCTGCCAGTCCGACAGTCGCGATGCCCTTCACGAGGTGCTTCTGCAACAACAGCAGCAACAGCAACGTCGGCGCGATTGAGATCACCGACGCCGCGATGATGAGGTTCCATGACGCACCGTGCTCACCGAAGAACGTCTGTAGACCCAGCGGCACGTTGCCCAATGCGTGTATGTCGTTCACGGCAATCAGCGGCCACAGAAAGCTGTTCCAGTAGGTGATGAAAGTCCACACTGCCAGAACGGCCAATGATGGACGCGCCAGAGGCAGGATGATCTTCATGAACGTGCGCCAGTTACTGCAGCCGTCCATGCGTGAGGCCTCGACCAGCTCGTAGGGAAGTGTCGAGAAGAACTGTCGCAGAAGGAATGTTCCGAAGGCGCCGAAGGCCCAGGGCAGGATCAGTGCCTGCCATGTGTTGATCCAGCCGAACTTCTGCATCAGCAGGAACATCGGGATGACCAGCACCTCCTGAGGGATCATCATGGTGGCCAAATACGCCAGCATGCTCTGGTCGCGGCCACGCCAGCGCAGGATGCCGAATGCATACGCGGCAAGTGCCGAGACGGCCAGCACGATGAGAGTGCCGCCGACCGATTGGATGATGCCGTTGATGATGTACTGCAGGAACGGGGCGTTCTGAAAGACCTCGACATAGTTCTGCCAACGGAATTCGCTGCCCCACAGCGAGGGCGGCGACTGGAAGATCTCATTGTTCGGCTTGAACGATGACGTGATCGTAAAGATCACCGGAAACAGGAACAGCAGCGCAACGAGCGCCAGCGCGACCTCGTTCGCCGAACGCGCGGTTCTTCGGCCGATCCGCACTCCGATGGTTGATCTGTCACTCATACTGCACCCACTTCTTCTGCCCGGTCCACTGGACCAGGGTGACGACGAGGATCAGGACGAACAGGACGATCGCCGGGGCTGCCGCCTCTCCGAGCTGACCGGACTGGAATGCCGTCTGATAGACGTTCATGACGACTGTGATCGTCGAGGTGCCGGGGCCTCCGGCTGTCATGACGTACGGCTCGTTGAAGATCTGGAACGACTGGATCAGTGTCACCGTGGTCGCGAAGAAGATCGCAGGCGTCATCAGAGGCAGCTTCATCTGGAACATCGTGCGCCAGCGGCCGGCACCGTCGAGCGACGCGGCGGCCAGTACGTCCTCCGGCAGCTGGTCGATCGCGGCGGAGAAGATCAGCATGTTGTAGCCGAAGCCGTTCCACAGGATGACGACTACCACCGAGAGCAGAGCGCTCGAGGGCGACGCCAGGAAGTTGGGCGGCGTTGCGCCGAACATCCCCGCCACCCAGCTGAGCACGCCATCGGGCTGGTACAGGAGCTTCCAGATGATGGCCGTGGCCACTGACGGAGTGACGACGGGGATGAAGAAGAGCACGCGATAGAGCTGCCGGAACCTGCTGGACGCCACCCAGAACGCGACCCCGACAGTCAACACCAAGTTGATCGGAACGATCAGCAACGTGAACACCACGGTGTTCAGCAGCGCGGGCCCGAAGTCACTACGTGCGCTGAACAGCTCCGCGTAGTTGTCGAGTCCCGCGAAGGTGATGTCACCGTATGTCGGCCAGTGGAAGAGGCTTGTGGCGATCGCGAGCACAGAAGGGAACAGGATGAAGACGGTCAGGCCGGCGGCGCTCGGTGTGAGAAACGCCAGAGCAGCACGGGTGTCGTTACGTCGCCGTCGCCTGTCGCGTGTGCGAACGGGCGCGCGCTCAGCCAGAGCGGTCATGTGGAGCCTTCCTGCAGGTGGGGCGGACATCGCGCGTCCGCCCCACCGTGAATCGATGGACCTACTTGGACGACTGCTGCACGTTCTGCAACGCGGTGTCGGCGCTCTCACTGCCGGAATACGCCAGGATGAATTCGCGCGCGATCAACTTTGTCGTCTGATCCCACGAAGACGTGCTGATGAACGGAACCGACTTCGCGCTTGCTGCCTCCATCGCCGCCTTTGCCTGAGCGGCATAGCCTGGGCTCTTCTTGTCGGTTGCCGTGGCGAGCGCCTGGAAGAAGGCGTCGTCGGCAGCCAAACGAGCAGGATGCGTGCCCGCCTTCGCCTGCTCGACCTGCGCTGACTCACTCGTGATGATCGCGATGGCCTTCGCCGCGGCCTCCTTGTTCTGGCAGCTCTTAGCGATGCCGAAGCCGGAGTTCGCAGAGTAGGTTCCGCCACCGTTCGGGCCCTGGGGGAGAGCCACCACTCCGACCGGGAATGCCGCCTGAGTGGCGTCCGACGAGATGTTCCAGTCGCCGTCGACCGCCATTGCGACGTTGCCCGCCACGAATTGTTGCTCGCCCCAGGGCACGTCAGATGAGCTCGCCGGAATCGACGACACCTTCTCCTTCGTCGCAAGACCCGAGTACCACGTGAACGCCTGCTCCATCGGACTGTTCGTGAGATCGAGCTTCGCCGCATCGGTGACTGGCCGCGCCCCGTTGTAGGCGAACAGCATCGAGAACATGTGCAGGTCCGAGAACGACTGTCCGAATGCGGGCTTGCCGTCGACTGCGGTGATCTTGGCTGCGGCACTTTCGAAGTCGGACGTGGTCCAGTCATTGGTCGGAGCAGGCACGCCGGCCTTCGCAAACGCGTCCTTGTTGTAGTACAGCAACATCGTCGACAGGCCGTATGGGATCGCGTACTGCTGGCCGTCGACCTGCAGCGCCTTGAGCGCACCAGGGTTCCACTGCGATTCGTCGAATCCGGCCTTCTTCATCAGCGGACCCAGCGGCTCGAGCGCGTCCTTGAACGCGGGCAGCCGCAAACTCTGCATGCTCACGATGCACGCGGTGGTACCGGCCGCCAACTGCGACTGCAACTTGGTGAAGTAATCGGCAAAGGGCGTCTGCGTGAGCTTCACCGTGATGTCGGCGTCCTGTTTGTGCACGTCGGCGGCCAGTGCCTGCCAGGAACTGTTCGATGACCCTTGGTCCCAGAAGCTCCACGTCAGCGAGCCTGAGCCCCCACCTGAACCGCCGGCGGACGACGAACAGGCAGTCAGACCTGCGGCCAGTCCAGCGACGGCGAGAATCGCCGCCGCGCTCTTCTTGTATTTCGACACGCGAATCTCCTCCATTGCAGATGCCCAGCGGCCCGTCCTGGCGCTGACGCTATTGATTGTGGGGTAAATTTATCTCGCAATTTACTTCAGCGCAACCCTTTCATCCGATGTTTGCGCCTGCAAGAATCAGATGGCGGTCATGCGACGGCCGGCCGGGAGGGGAAACGATGGACGGTACGCCGTATCCTTCTGCAGGAACGTCCAGCCGCGGGCTGATCTTCAGCGAGATCGCCCGCTCTCCCGGTTCCAGCAGACAAAGACTCGCGGCGCGCCTCGGCCTGGTCCCCGCCACGGTCGGCACCCACGTGCGGACGCTCGTCAAGCACGGCTTCGTTCAGGAGGGGGCACCGCTCACCACCACCAGTGGCCGCCCCAGCATCCCTCTTGAGCCGCGGGAGGACGGCGGAGTGCTCGTCGGCGTCTCCATCGAGCGCACGGGCATCCTCGCGGCTGCCGTGACTATTGCCGGAGAAATTGCCGACACCCAGCACGTCCCGATCGAACCCGGTGGCGAAATCGCCGGGATAGTCAGAGCCGTGGATGCTCTACGCCACGCACTCCACCCCCGGCCGGTCATCGCGGTCGGAGTGACCGTCTCGGGTGTCGTAGACACCACCGACGGTACGGTCTTGATCTCCACAGTCTTGGGCTGGCATGACTATCCACTCGGCGCCGAACTGCGAAAGATCATACCTCTACCCGTATTCGTCGAGAATGACGTCATCGCCCTCGCGCAGCGCGAGTTGGCGTTCGCGCCGACCGTTCCTGACAGCTTTCTCCTGTTGCATATTGGCGACGGTGTCGGCATGGCCATCGTCACCGCCCGCTCGATCGTGCGTGGAGTGCGTCACGGGAGCATCGAATTCGGGCATATCAGCACTGATCCCAACGGCGCCCTGTGTCGGTGCGGGAATCGTGGATGTGTGCAGACGGTCTTCGGCTATGCCGAGCTCAATGCGGGGGCGCCCGCCGGTGCGCTCGGCGCGTCCGACATGTCACAGGACGCCGCCACCGCAGCTTTCCTCGAAGACCGCTCCCGCGAACTGGGAAGAGCCGTCGGATCGGTGAGCACTCTCCTGGGCATCGATCACATCCGCGTCAGCGGGCGGACGACTCAGTACTGGGCCGCTATCGCCGAGCCCCTCACTGCATCGATCGCGAGCAGTACGCCAACTTTGGGTGCCTCTCCCACCGTCGATGTCGTGGCGTGGACATCGGCGGGCGTTGCCCGAGGTGCGGCAGGGGTGGCACTGGGCTCGTACCTCGAATCACTTCGCTGAGGCACGAAACGCCCGATAGCGAAGGGGCCGGAGGATCGCTCCCCCGGCCCACCTCGTCGCTCGGTCGATCAGCGGGCGACGGACCCGTCGGTGTAGTCGCTGTCCTGCTGCTTCCAGGCGAACAGTGCGCGCAGCTCGCGGCCGGTGGCCTCGATCGGGTGCTGCTCTTCCTTCTCGCGCAGGGCGAGGAACTCCGTGCCGCCCTTGTCCTGGTCGTCGATGAAGCGCTTCGCGAAGGCACCGGACTGGATGTCGGCGAGCACGCCCTTCATGTTCTCCTTGACGTGCGGGTCGATCACACGCGGGCCCGACACATAGTCGCCGTACTCCGCCGTGTCCGACACGCTCCAGCGCTGCTTGGAGATGCCGCCCTCCCAGATGAGGTCGACGATCAGCTTCATCTCGTGCAGCACCTCGAAGTAGGCGATCTGCGGCTGGTAGCCGGCCTCGACCAGCGTCTCGAAGCCCGCCTCGATGAGGTGCGACACACCGCCGCACAGCACTGCCTGCTCGCCGAACAGATCGGTCTCGGTCTCTTCGGTGAACGTGGTCTTGATGCCGCCGGCGCGCAGGCCCCCGATCGCCTTCGCATACGACCAGGCGGTCTCCCACGCGGTGCCCGAGGCGTCCACCTCGACGGCGGCGATGATGGGCACACCACGGCCGGCCTCATACTCACGGCGCACCGTGTGTCCGGGACCCTTGGGGGCGACCATGATCACGTCGACGCCTTCAGGCGCCTGGATGTATCCGAAGCGGATGTTGAATCCATGGGCGAACAGCAGCGTCTTGCCCGGGCGCAGGTGCTCCTTGATCGACTCGGCGTAGATGCCGCGCTGGTGCTGGTCAGGCGCAAGGATGACGATGACGTCGGCCCAGTCGGTGGCCTCGGCGACGGTCTTCACTTCGAAGCCTGCCTCGGTCGCCTTCTGGATGGACTTCGAGCCCTCCTTGAGCGCGATGACGACCTCGACACCGGAGTCGCGCAGGTTCAGCGCGTGGGCGTGGCCCTGGGAACCGTAGCCGACGACGGCGACCTTCTTGCCCTGGATGATGGACAGGTCGGCGTCGGCGTCGTGGAAGATCTCAGTGGTCATGTGTGGTTTCTCCTTGGATTGAGTGTGTGGGATGCCTCAGCCGCGCAGCACGCGCTCGGTGATGCTCTTGCTGCCGCGGCCGATGGCGACGAGGCCCGACTGGGCGAGTTCCTTGATGCCGAAGGGCTCCAGTGCGCGCAGGAAGGCTTCGACCTTGCTATGGTCACCGGTGACCTCGACCACGACCGCGTCGGGCGCGTAGTCGACCACCGACGCACGGAAGAGGTTGACGACTTCGAGGACGTTGGATCGGTTCGCGTTGTCGGCACGCACCTTGATCAGCATGTGCTCGCGTTGGACGGATGCCGCCGGTTCGAGCTCGACGATCTTGATGACGTTCACGAGCTTGTTCAGCTGCTTGGTCACCTGCTCGAGAGGCTGCTCCTCGACGTCGACGGCGACCGTGATCCGGGACAGTCCGGGAATCTCGGTCACGCCCACGGCAAGGGACGCGATGTTGAAGCCGCGCCGGGCGAACAGACCCGCGACGCGAGTCAGCAGGCCGGGCTTGTCCTCCACCAGGAGGCTCAGCACGTGGTTGGGCATGTCGATCCTCCTCAGTCTTCCTGGTCGAACGCCGGAGCGTGGTCGCGCGCGTACTGCACGTAGCTGTTGCTCACGCCCTGTGGCACCATCGGCCAGACCATCGCGTCGGCACTCACGACGAAGTCGATGACGACCGGTCGGTCATTGGTCTCCAGTGCCGTCTGGATCGCGGCATCCACGTCTTCTTCCTTCTCGACCCGCAGCGCGAGGCACCCGTAGGCTTCGGCGAGCTTGACGAAGTCGGGGATGTGGATCGTGCCGTGACCCGTGTTCAGGTCGGTGTTGGAGTGGCGGCCGTTGTAGAACAGCGTCTGCCACTGGCGCACCATGCCCAGCGACGAGTTGTTGATGATCGCGACCTTGATCGGGATGTTGTTGATCGTGCAGGTGGCCAGCTCCTGATTGGTCATCTGGAAGCAGCCGTCGCCGTCGATCGCCCACACGACGCGGTCGGGCTGACCGACCTTGGCCCCCATCGCCGCTGGAACCGCGTAGCCCATCGTGCCGGCCCCGCCGGAGTTCAGCCACGCGTTCGGCCGCTCGTACTTGATGAACTGTGCGGCCCACATCTGGTGCTGGCCGACACCGGCCGCGTAGACGGCCTCTGGCCCAGTGAGCTCCCCGATCCGCTGGATCACGTACTCCGGAGAGAGCAGACCGTCGCTGGTGGCCGCATAGCCGAGGGGGAACTCGTCACGCAGACCGTCCAGGTACGACCACCACTCGTCCGTATTGTCGGACTCGTCGTCCGCGACACTCCGATAGGCGACCTCGAGGTCGACCAGGACGTCTTTCAGATCCCCGACGATCGGCACATCCGCCAGACGGATCTTGGAGATCTCTGCCGGGTCGATGTCCACGTGCACGACCTTCGCGTGTGGTGCGAACAGCGCCGACTTGCCGGTGACACGGTCATCGAACCGAGCGCCGAGCGAGACGATCAGATCGGCCTCCTGCAGCGCGAGCACGGCGGGGACCGTGCCGTGCATGCCGGGCATGCCCAGGTGCTGCCGATGCGAATCAGGGAACGCGCCGCGGGCCATCAGGGTCGTGACCACCGGCGCTCCGGTGGTTTCGGCCAGCGTCAGCAGCTCGGCCGCAGCGCGAGCGCGGATCACCCCGCCCCCGACATACAGGACGGGCTTGTGCGCTTCGGCGATCATGCGCGCCGCAGCCTGGATCTGCTTGCCGTGCGCCTTGGTGACCGGCCGATAACCGGGCAGGTCGACCTTCGGCGGCCAGACGAACGAGAATTCGGCCTGCTGTGCGTCCTTCGTGATGTCCACGAGAACCGGACCCGGCCGTCCGGTCGACGCGATCTCGTACGCCGCGACGAGCGCACCGGGGATGTCTTCGGCACGCCTGACCAGGAACGAGTGCTTCGTGATCGGCATCGTGATGCCCACGATGTCGGCTTCTTGGAACGCGTCCGTGCCCATCAGCGTGCTGAACACCTGACCGGTGATGGCCAGCATCGGCACCGAGTCCATGTAGGCGTCGGCGATCGCGGTGACGAGGTTGGTCGCACCCGGGCCGGACGTGGCGATGGCGACACCGACCTTGCCCGACGCCGACGCGTAGCCTTCGGCTGCGTGACCGGCGCCCTGCTCATGGCGGACGAGGATGTGACGGATATCGGAGGTGTCCATCAGCGGGTCGTAGACGGGCAGGATGGCGCCGCCGGGCAGTCCGAACACGTCGGTGACGCCGAGAAGCTCGAGCGTGCGGACGACGGCTTGGGCACCGGTGAGCACCGGGGCGGACGCTGATCGGGCAGGCGGCCGTGGAACGGCCGCAGTGGAATCTGCGGGCATGGTGATCTTTCTTCGATTCAGCAGACTGATGGGTGCGAAACGGCCTTACCCCGTGACAGCCCCTTGCGCTGCCGAGCGCACGAGCTTGGAGTACTTGGCCAAGACGCCACGGGTGTAGCGCGGTTCCAGTGGCTCCCACCCTTCCCTTCGGGAGCCCAGCTCATCCTCATCGACGAGTAGATCGAGAGAGCGAGCCGCGATATCGACCCGTATCAGATCACCATCGCGCACGAAGCCGATCGGACCTGCGTCCACGGCTTCGGGTGCTATATGGCCGATGCACAGGCCGGTTGTGCCGCCTGAGAATCGTCCGTCTGTCAAGAGTAGTACATCTTTTCCGAGCCCCGCGCCCTTGATGGCCGCGGTGATCGCGAGCATCTCGCGCATGCCCGGACCGCCCTTCGGACCCTCATAGCGGATGACGAGCACGTCGCCCGCCGCGATCTCCCCGGCTGCGAGTGCGTCCATCGCGGCGCGCTCGCGCTCGAACACGCGAGCCGGTCCCTCGAACACCGCGGCATCGAAGCCGGCCGTCTTCACCACGGCACCTTCGGGCGCCAGCGACCCGTGCAGGATCGTGAGACCCCCGGTCGCGTGGATCGGGTTGTCGAACGTGTGGATGACGGTGCCGTCGACCGGCTGCGGGTTCAGGGCTTCGAGGTTCTCGGCGAGCGTCTTGCCGGTGACCGTCAGCGCATCGCCGTGCAGCAGGCCCTCGTCGAGCATCGCCTTCATGATGACCGGGATGCCGCCGTGCCTGTCGACGTCGTTCATGACGAACTGTCCGTAGGGCTTCATGTCGGCCACGTGCGGCACCTTGTTGCCGATGCGGTTGAAGTCGTGCAGGCTCAGCTCGACCTCGGCCTCATTGGCGATCGCCAGAAGGTGCAGGACGACGTTCGTCGAGCCTCCCAACGCCATCGCGAGGGCGATCGCGTTCTCGAACGCCTCGACCGAGAGGATGTCGCGGGTCGTGATGCCCTGGCGCAGCAGCTCGACCACTGCCTCGCCCGAGCGACGGGCGAAGAAGTCACGG
The DNA here is from genome assembly GCF_030866805.1 of Microbacterium terrisoli. NCBI lineage: Bacteria > Bacillati > Actinomycetota > Actinomycetes > Micrococcales > Microbacteriaceae > Microbacterium > Microbacterium terrisoli. The sequence goes on along the minus strand of NZ_CP133019.1, from coordinate 1,571,617 downwards.
CGACGGTCGGCCGACGGCGGGGCCGCCGAGCCGGGCAGGCTGAGCCCGAGGGCCTCGGCCACAGAGGCCATCGTGTTCGCGGTGTACATGCCTCCGCACGCACCCTCGCCCGGGGCGAACGCGCACTCGATGCGGTGCAGGTCTTCTTCGCTCATCCGGCCGGCCAGACACGCTCCGACGCCTTCGAACGAGTCGATGATCGTGATCTCCTTCTCGGTGCCGTCCGAGAGCTTGACCCAACCGGGCGCGATGGAACCGGCGTACAGGAACACGCTGGCGAGGTCGAGTCGGGCAGAGGCCATGAGCATGCCGGGGATCGACTTGTCACAGCCAGCCAGCAGCACCGTGCCGTCGAGGCGCTCGGCCATGACGACCGTCTCGACCGAGTCGGCGATGACCTCACGCGAGACCAGCGAGAAGTGCATGCCCTCATGACCCATCGAGATGCCGTCCGAGACCGAGATCGTGCCGAACTGCAGCGGGTAGCCGCCACCGGCGTGCACTCCCTGTTTCGCCCCCTGCGCGAGCCGATCAAGGCTCAGGTTGCACGGCGTGATCTCGTTCCAGCTCGAGGCGATGCCGATCTGGGGCTTGTCCCAGTCGCCGTCTCCCATTCCCACTCCACGGAGCATTCCGCGTGATGTGGTGGCTTCGATACCGTCGGTGACGACTCGGCTGCGAGGTTTGATGTCTATCGGTGCATTCTCAGGCGCAGGCATGCTCGCAGTCTATTCCGCCCCGTTCGGCCCTGCGCCCGGCGAGCCCGGAGAGCAGCTCTGCGAGGGCTTTTATGTCAGAGCACACGATCGCAGCAGCGGTGGCATGGCCTTCTCCTACGCGTACTCCCACGTCGCCGGAGCCGAGGCTGCGCAGCGCATCCTCGTCTGTGACATCGTCGCCGGCGAACAGCACCGCGTCGGCGCGCACCAGTTCGCGCAGATGCGCGACCGCGGTGTCTTTGCCCTCGTCGCGGAAGGCGAACTCCAGGATGTTGTGCCCGGTGCGCCGCCGCCAGTGCGGTGCATGCGCGGCGACCAGCGCGTCGATGGCGTCACCGGCGGCGACGGCGTCGGTCGGCGTGGCAAGCCGGGTGTGCACGCCGAATCCGAACGCTTTGGGCTCGATCCACACGCCGCGCAGTCCCCTCGTGGACTGCTCCGCGTCGGCGCGCAGGCGGTCTCGCAGCACGAGGTCGTACGGCTGTTCGGCAGGTTCGACGGTGCCGCCGGAAGGCGTCCAGTATTCGGCACCGTGCGAGCCCGCCAGCAGGAGGGGCGAGTCGTCGCGATGCTCGGCGATGATGCGAAGATCCGACAGGCTGCGGCCCGACACCAGCGCCACCCAGGTGCACGGCACTGCCGCCAGGGCTTCGACGGCGGTGCGGGCAGCCGGCAGCATCCGCGCCTTCATGGGCTCGTCGCACAGTGGTGAGAGCGTGCCGTCGAAATCGAGCGCGACCAGAAGTCGGGGAGCAGTCACGAGCGCGTCGAGCTGGGCCGCCGCGGCCGTCACGAGGCGTTCGCCTCCCGCGCCGTGGCAAGAGCCGTCAAGAAGCTGCGCGACCACGCCTGCACGTCATGCTCCTGCACGCGCTTTCGCAGTTTGCGCATGCGACGGCCCTGCTCGGCAGGCGCCATCTCGACGGCTTGCATGATGGCGTCCTTGACACCCTCGATGTCGTGCGGGTTGATCCGGACGGCACTGCCGAGCTCGTCGGCCGCGCCGGTGAACTCGCTGAGCACGAGCACTCCCCGGTTGTCGATGCGGCTCGCGATGTACTCCTTGGCGACGAGGTTCATGCCGTCGCGCAGAGCGGTGACGAGCATGACGTCAGCGGCCAGGTACAGCGCCACCATCTCTTCCCGCGGGAACGCCTGATGCAGATAGCGGATGGCGGTGTGTCCCATGGTGTCGTATGTGCCGTTGACGCGACCCACCATGAGCTCGATCTCGTCACGCAGCTGCACATACGCGGCCACGCGCTCGCGGCTGGGGCTGGCCACCTGGACGAGGGTGGCGTTCTGGACCGAAAGCCATCCTTCGGCCAGGAGCTCGCCGAACGCCTTCATCCGATGACGGATGCCCTTGGTGTAATCAAGCCGGTCCACTCCCAGCAGGATCTTGGCGGGATTGCCGAGCTCTTCGCGGATCTGGATCGCACGCTGCTGGATGTCGGGCCGCGCGGCCATCTCGATGTAGCTGGCGGTGTCGATCGAGATGGGGAACGCCTTCGCGAGCGCCACGCGGATCGTGCCGTCTTCTCGAGGGATCCGGATGCCGCTGGCCCGCGTCTCATGGCGCAGCTGACGATGCACGGCACGGGCGAAGTTGCTGGCGTCGGCGGTGCGCTGGAACCCGATCACGTCGGCTCCGAGCAGCCCTTCCAGCACCTGCCGTCGCCACGGCAGCTGAGAGAACAGGCCGTATGCCGGGAAGGGAATGTGATGGAAGTAGCCGATCGTGACATCGGGCCTGCGCTCGCGGATCAACTGCGGCACCAGCTGCAGCTGATAGTCCTGCACCCAGACCGTCGCCCCCGACGCGGCCACGGCGGCCGCGGCATCCGCGAACCGCTCGTTGACCTTGCGATAGGCGTTCCACCACTCGCGTCGGTACCTCGGAACGGAGATCACGTCGTGGTAGAGCGGCCAGATCGTGTCGTTGGAGAACCCCTCGTAGTAGTCCTCCACCTCTTCCGCCGACAGCGTCACGGGTACGAGCCGGGTGCCTTCGAACTCGAACTCGTCGACGTGGAGCCCCGCCTGACCGGGCCAGCCCACCCACGCACCGTCGACGGTGCGCATGACCGGCTCGAGCGCGCTCACCAATCCCCCGGGTGACCTGCGCCAACCGCCGTTCTCGTCTCGATCGACGGGCAGACGGTTCGCGACGACGACGAGTTCTGCCTGGCGCATGTCCGTGCCTGCCTTCGTTCCGCGAGTGCACTCTCAGGCTAACAGCGCCCGAACGCGGAGATGTCCGCGGCGCGGCGAGCGGACAGCACGCTAGCGTGGAGGCATGCGCAAGTATGTCTTCGGGACGGGGATCATCACTGCCACGACCAGCGGCATGCAGCTGCTGCGCGCTCTTCGCGAGAAGGAGCCGTTCACCTGGCGCACGGCACTGGCCTGGGTGGGCTGGGCGGTCTCACTGGCTCTGGCCATCGGAGCTATCGTCGATGTCCGCCGCGCCGGCACGGGCCATCTCGCTCCGCTGGACTCGCCGATCGCCGGTCACGAGAAGAAGTACCTCAAGCAGCACATCGAGGACTGAGCGAGCATCCCGCCCGCGCCGCTGTGCACGTGGTGCGCCACGTGCACAGCGTGAGCGAGGTCAGCGGGTGATGATCAGCGCGTCGCCCTGACCGCCGCCACCGCACAGGGCCACGGCCGCCGTGCCCCCGCCGCGGCGCACCAGTTCGTGCACCATGTGCACCACGAGCCGGTTGCCGCTGGCCCCGATCGGGTGGCCGATCGCGATTCCGCCGCCGTGGATGTTGACACGGTCGTCCGACAGGCCCAGCTCGCGCTGCGAGCGGGCGACCACGGCACCGAACGCCTCGTTGATCTCGACGACGTCGAGGTCGGCGACGGTGATGCCCTGCTTGTCCAGTGCCCCGCCGATCGCACGCGCAGGCTGCTCGTGCAGCGAGTTGTCGGGGCCGGCGACCTGGCCGGACGCACCGACGACGGCCAGCACCTTCCATCCGTTCGCGTCGGCATGCGACCGGGTGGTGAGCACGACCGCCGAGGCCCCGTCGGAGATCTGTGACGAGTTGCCGGCGGTGATCGAGCCGCCCTCCGCGAAGGCCGGGCGCAGACCTGCCAGCGTCTCGACGGTCGTGTCGGGGCGGATGCCCTCGTCACGTGTGACCACGACCGGCTCGCCCCGCCGCTGCGGGATCGTGACGGGCACGATCTCGGCGTCGAAGACTCCTTCATCCCAGGCGGCGGCTGCGCGCTGATGAGAGCGGGCGGCCACGGCATCCTGCTCCTCGCGCGTGACCTCATAGCGGCCGTTGAGGCGCTCGGTCGAGGCGCCCATGCTCTCGCGGTCGTATGCGTCGGTCAGGCCGTCGTAGGCCATGTGGTCGAGCACTTCGATGGTGCCGTACGACCACCCATCGCGTGAGCCCATGAGCAGGTGCGGCGACCTGGTCATCGACTCCATACCGGCGGCCACCACGACCGTCGCGTCGCCGAGCCGCAGCATGCGTGCGGCATCGATGACGGCGGTCAGACCCGACAGACAGACCTTGTTCACGCCGCTGGCGTGGACGGTCCACGGGATGCCGGCGCCGATCGCCGCCTGGCGCGCAGGGTTCTGCCCTGCCCCGGCCGACAGCACCTGGCCGACCAGCACGGCGTCGACCGCGTCGGCGGGGATGCCGCTCTTCTCCAGCGCGCCGGCGATGGCGGCGCTGCCCAGTTGCACTGCCGTCAGCGGCGCGAGCTGGCCCTTGAGCCGCCCTTGTGGGGTGCGCGCAGCCGCCACGATCACAACATCATCGGTGTTCATGCCTTCACCTTAAGCTCTGCGGGAATGGTCAGCTCGGGTTCGGTGGCTGCCACCACGTCATCGACGCTCACGCCCGGCGCGAGTTCCACCAGCACCAGTCCGTCGTCGGTGACGTCGATCACGGCGAGGTCGGTGATGATGCGATCGACCACCCGCTTGCCGGTCAACGGCAGCGAGCACGCGTTCACGATCTTCGCCGAGCCGTCTTTGGCGACGTGCTCCATCAGCACGATGACCTTGCCCGCTCCGTGGACGAGGTCCATCGCGCCGCCGGGGCCCTTGACCATCTTGCCGGGGATCATCCAGTTCGCCAGGTCTCCGTCTTTCGACACCTGCATGGCACCGAGGATCGCCGCGTCGATCTTGCCGCCGCGGATCATGCCGAAGCTCGTGGCCGAGTCGAAGAACGCGGCGCCCGGCAGCAGCGTCACCGTCTCTTTGCCGGCGTTGATGAGGTCGGGATCGACGTTCTCTTCGGTCGGATACGGGCCGACGCCGAGAATGCCGTTCTCGGACTGCAGCACGACGGTGACGTCGTCGGGCACGTAGTTGGGGACGAGGGTCGGCAGGCCGATCCCGAGGTTCACGTAAGCGCCGTCGGGCAGCTCACGTGCTGCGCGGGCGGCCATCTCCTGGCGGGTCAGTGCCATGTCATGCTCCTTCCACGGGCGAGGCGACGGTGCGCCGTTCGATGCGCTTTTCGATGCCGGTGCCCACCTCGACCACGCGCTGGACATAGATGCCGGGCAGGTGCACCGCATCGGGGTCGATCTCGCCCGGTTCGACGAGCTCCTCGACCTGTGCGATGCACACCCGGCCGCTCATCGCCGCCAGGGGGTTGAAGTTGCGGGCGGCCTTGTTGAAGACCAGGTTGCCGTGCCGGTCGCCACGCAGAGCGTGCACGAGCGCGAAGTCGGCGACGATGCCTTCTTCGAGGACGTACTCGCGTTCACGCCCGCCCACGGTGAAGATGCGGGTCTCTTTGACCGGGGACGCCACGGCGATGCCGCCGTGGCCGTCGTAGCGTCGCGGCAGGCCGCCCTCGGCGACCTGCGTGCCGACGCCGGTCGGAGTGAAGAAAGCAGCGACCCCGGCTCCCCCGGCCCGCAGCTTCTCGGCGAGGGTGCCCTGCGGCGTCAGCTCCAGTTCGAGGTCGCCTTCGAGGAACTGCCGTTCGAACTCCTTGTTCTCGCCCACATAAGACGAGGTCATCTTGCGGATGCGTCGAGCGCCCAGAAGCACTCCCAGACCCCAGTCATCGACGCCGCAGTTGTTCGAGATCACCGACAGATCCGTCGTGCCCTGTGCCAGCAGCGCCTCGATCAGCGCCATCGGGTTGCCGCTCAGCCCGAAGCCGCCGACGGCGATGGTCGCTCCGTCCGGGATGTCGGCCACCGCCTGTGCGGGGTCGGCCACCTGCTTGTCGATCACACGGACCTCCTTCGTCCTGCGGCGCCGCCGTCGGCACCGCTCGCTCTTCCATCGTCGCGCGTCGCAGGCCCGCCGCGCAGGCGTCCGTTTGCCATATGGATGAACCTCGCTCTAGTGTTCACAATATGGACACGCACGCAGTGGTGCCGGGAGCGCAGGCGATCGCACGGGCGGCGTCACTGCTGCGGCTGGTCACGGCATCCGGCACGGGTGGTGCCAGCGTGAGCGAACTGGCCCGACGCGCCGAGCTGACCCGTCCGACCACGCACCGGCTGCTGACCGCGCTGCGCCGCGAGGGGCTCGTCGACCAGGACGAGCACACGGGCACATGGATGCCGGGGCCCGAGCTGTTCCTGATGGGGAACGTGGCGGCAGCACGGTACGACATCACCGAGATCGCGCGCGACATCGTGCGGTCGCTGTCGGTGCGCACCGAGGAGAGTGCGTTCCTCTCGGTGCGCCGCGGGGATGAGACCGTGTGCCTGGTCGATGAGGAGGGGAGCTTTCCGATCCGATCGTTCGTGCTGCACGAAGGAGTGCGCTTTCCGCTCGGCGTCGCCTCGGCCGGGCTGGCGATCCTGGCATTCCAACAGCCCCACGATGTGGACGCATACTTCGAGCGGCATCCCGAATTGGCGCAGCGCTACGGCGACGCGCACAGCGAGGCGCGCCTGCGCCGGCGCCTGGCCGAGACCAAGGAACGCGGGTATTCGCTCAATCCCGGGCTGATCGTCAAGGGAAGCTACGGCATCGGCGCTGCCGTGTTCACCCGCGACGGGCACCCGCAGTGGGCGCTGAGCCTGAACGGTGTCGAGTTCCGCTTCGGGCCCGACCGACTGCCCGAGCTGGGGCGCACGCTGCTCGCGCACGCGCACCAGCTCACCTCACGGATCGCGTCGGCTCGTCGGTGAGCGCCTGCGCCACCGTGTCGGCCACGATCTGGGCCCCGGTCGGGCTCATCGCGATCGTGTAGTGGTTGAAGCCCTCGATGCGCGTGTGCTGCACGGTCGGGTACGCCGCCAGCAGATCGGCGAGGTAGTCGGCGGGGTACAGTCCCGGCGGTTCGTCCTGCAGCCCGCGGGGCACGGTCAGAAGGCGGGTGGGATGCCGCAGCCCGGCGAGCGCTTCGGGCAGCGCCGTGCCCGTGTTCATGTCGACGGTGTCGTCCACGACGGTCCGATAGCTCGTCGCCGGACGCAGCGCACCGGCGCCGTCGTCGACGAGATCGTAGGCGAGGTAATCTTCGAGCTCGTCGCTCCAGGCGTGTGCGAATGCGGGATGCGCGCGCCAGAAGCCGAGATAGTCATCGACATTCGCGAACCGCATGTCGAGCCGTTCGGCGGTCGGTCCCAGAATGTGGGCGACCAGCTGATCGGGCGAAAGGCCGGCCGGCACCTGCAGCGGCAGGCCGCCGTCGACCAGGACCAGGTTCGAGACCCGGTCGGGGTGCAGGTGTGCGAGCACGACCGCGACGAACGCGCCCATCGAATGGCCGACGACGGTGGCGCGCTCGATGTCGAGCGCGTCGAGCACGGCGACCATGTCCTCGGCGTGTGCGGCCATCCCGGCGGCCCCGGCCACCTCGTTGCTCGCGCCGCGCCCGCGCAGGTCGGGGGCGATCAGCCGCAGTGCGGGCAAGCGCTCGGCGACGAACGGCCACGCGAGGTGCGACGCCGTCACTCCGTGGATCAGCAGCGCGGCCGCGGCATCCTGCTCCCCCGCCCTCACGCCGACGCGCAGAGCCCCGCCGGAGACAGGGACCTGGACGGTGTCGCGGATGCGCGCAGCGGGACTCACCGCGCCGTCCATCCGCCGTCGATCGTGTAGGACGCTCCGGTGGTCATGCCCGATGTCGGGCCCACGAGCCAGCCGGCCAGCGAGGCGACTTCGTCGGGCTCGACCAGACGCTTGACGGCCATCTCGGTGAGCATGACCTTTTCGACGACTTCCGATTCGGGGATGCCGTGCATGGCGGCCTGGTCGGCGATCTGCTTCTCGACCAGCGGCGTGCGCACATAGCCCGGGTTGATGCAGTTGCTCGTGACGCCGTGTTCGGCGCCCTCGAGGGCCGTGACCTTCGAGAGTCCCTCCAAGGCGTGCTTGGCGGTGACGTACGCGGACTTGAAGGCGCTCGCGCGCAGGCCGTGGGCGCTGGAGATGTTGACGATGCGTCCCCACCCGCGCTCGTACATGCCCGGGAGCACGGCGCGCACCAGCAGGAACGGGGCCTCCACCATCAGCCGCTGAATCAGCCGGAACGCCTCGGGGTCGAAGTCGACGATGGGCGCGACGCGCTGGATTCCCGCGTTGTTGACGAGGATGTCGGCCTGCAGCGACAGGTCGTCCAAGGCTCGGGTGTCGGAGAGGTCGACGGTCCATGCCTCGCCGCCGAGGTCGGATGCCGCGGCCTGGGCGGCATCGGCATTCAGGTCGGCGATGACCACGTGGGCACCGCGGCGGGCCAGCTCTCGTGTGCACGCGAGGCCGATGCCGCTGGCACCCCCGGTGATCACCGCACGCTTGCCGTTCAGATCCTGCTCGCTCATCGCACTTCTCCTTCTGTCGTGTCCTCGCGCCCTGTCGCCGCGCGCGGGGCGAGCGCGTTCTCGACGAACCGCATCATCGCCTCGAACACGTCGGGCGCGATGCGGTCGGGCGCACCGCCGTCGGGTCCGTGCTCCCAGAGCAGAAAGCGCATGCCGATCAGCTCGCCTATGCCCATCAGGGCCCAGGCTGCGACCTGCGGGTCGAGGGCGCGGTCGATCTCGTCGGCTTGCTGCGCTTGGCGCAGCCCCTGTTCGTATCCCTCGACGATGCGGCCGTAGTGCACGCGCAGCATGTCGGGTGAGACGAACTCGGCCTCGCGGACGACGCGGTACAGCGCGGGGTGGGCGGCAGTGAAGCGGAAGAAGCCGGCGAATCCTGCCCGTTCGGCCTCCAGCCTCGACGCCGCTCCTTCCATCGCCTCGCCCATGGAGTGTCGCACGCGCTGGTTCAGATCGACCACGAGCGCTTCAAAGATGGTCTTCTTGCTGTCGAAGTACAGATAGAACGTGCCCAGCCCCACACTCGCGCGCTCGGTGATCTTCACGATCGACGCCTCGTGGTAGCCCTGGTCGGCGAAAACGTGCTCGGCCGCTTCGAGCAGGCGACGCCGCGTGGCCTCACCGCGTTTGGTCAGCGGCCGGCCGGTGGCCGGTGACACGTTCTCCTCGACCTGCCCGGCCGTGGTCTGTTCAGCGTGCATCTTCATCCGCCCCCTCGTGATGTGCGGCGATCGCCGCTGCCTGCTCCCGCAGTCGGGTGCGGGCGACCTTGTCGATTCCCGACCTCGGCAGGTCGGCGACCTGCTCGATGTGCACCGGCACTTTGAACGACGACAACTGGGCGCGCGCGTGCGCCATCAGCTCGTCCGCGCCGCACACGGCTCCCGCCCGCAGCTGGACGAATGCCACACCGCGCTCACCCCAGACCCGATCGGGCACACCCACGACGGCGGCCGCCTGCACGAGCGGGTGCGCGCACAGGGCGCGCTCGACCTCCGCCGGGGCGACGTTCTCACCGCCGGAGATGTAGATGTCCTTGATGCGGTCTACCAGCACGAACCGGCCGGCCTCATCGCGTCGTGCGAGATCGCCCGTGCGCAGCCATTGTCCGTCACGCACGTGCGCGGTCGCATCGGGGTCGTCGAGGTAGCCGGCGAAGACACTGGGCCCGCGCACCCACAGCTCGCCCACGGCACCGTCGCCCTGGGCGAGGCCCGTCGCTGGGTCGACCACCGCGACATCGACCGTGGGATACGGCATCCCGACGGTGCCCGCACTGGCCTCGGCCTGTCCCGGTGCGACCGAGAGCGCGTTGGGGCCGGCCTCGGTCAGTCCGTAGCCGGCGAGCAGCTCGACGCCGCGGTCGGACCAGATCTCGCGCAGATCCGGCGGCAACGGCGCTCCGCCGACCTGCACCAGACGCAGCGTCGACAGGTCGGATGCTGCGAACCGTGGGTCGTCGGCGAGCAGGCGATACTGCGTGGGAACGCCCATCATCGCCGTCACGCCGCGCGCGGCGATCAGCTGCAGCACCCGGTCGGGTTGGAACGAGCGCTCCAGCACGACGGTGGCCCCGGTCCACCAGGCCAGCAGCGGCTGCACGTTCCACGCCGCGACGTGGAACTGCGGAAGCGTGGCCAGAACGACGTCCTGCGCGGTCAGCTGGGCGACCCCGGCCAGGGCAAGGTTGTTCCAGAAGCAGTTCGCGTGGGTGAGCATGACGCCCTTGGGCATGCCTTCGCTGCCGGACGTGAAGATCACGAGCGCGACATCGTCGTCGCGCACCGGCCGATGCCGGGGCGCCGGGCCGAACCGCCCATGCCGGGCCGGTGGATGCGCCTCGACGCCGGCGACTCCCAACCGCGCAGTGGGGGTCGCCGCTGCGGCATTGCGACGGGCATCCTCGACCAGTCCGGCGTACTCCTCGTCGATCAGCAGCAGCTGCGCGTTGCAGTGGCCGATGGCGGAGGCGAGTTCGATCGTCGTCTGCCGCCACGACAGCGGAATGAAGGCGATCCCCGACATCGCACACGCGAAGAACGCCACGACGTGGTCGATCGAGTTGCCCGAGACGGTGGCCACGCGGTCCCCGGGGCCGTAGCCGGCGGCGCGCAAGCGCTCGGTGAGCAGTCTCGCCCGTTCGAACAGCAGTCGGTACCCGACGCGCACACCGCGATCGTCGATCGCGATCCGGTCACCGCAGCTGCCGGCGCGGTCTTCGAGCCATCGGCCGATGGTGTGCGGCTCGTCGGCGGGCTGCGACATCCCCTCTGCGTCGATCATGCGTCCGCCTCCGCATCGTCCCATCGGGCGTCGTCCCATCGGGCGGCTTCGGCCCCGCGCGCACGACCGGCGCGCCACCGCCGGGCGAGGCTGCGCGCGGTGCCGGCGATGCCGCCGGGCAGGAACATCACCACAACGATGAACAGTACGCCCAGCAGGAACAGCGGCTCGGACAGGGGGATGCGCAGCGCGTCAGGCAGCCCCGCGATCGCATCGGAGCGAGCGAGCACCGCGAGCCGCTGGTCGAGCAGCGTGTAGATCACGCCGCCGAGCACCGCGCCCCAGCGGAATCCGACGCCGCCCAGCACGACCATGACCAGGATCGTGATCGTGAGGTCGGCCGAGACCGCGTGCGGCTGCGTGCCGCTCTGCAGCAGCAGGTAGACGATTCCGGCGAGGCCGGCGGCGACCGCCGCGGCGACGAACACGATGAGTTTCGCCGCATACGGGCTCAGTCCCAGCACACGCACCCGCAGTTCGTTCTCTCGGGCGGCCTGCGCGATGTGGCCGAGCCGCGACCGGTCGATCCACAGGGCGATCAGGTAGGCGATGAGCACCGCCACCAGCGCGAACCAGTACAGGTTGCGGGTGTTGACGACCCCGACCAGCCAGTCGGGCACGTGCATGGTCGACAGTGTCAGACCCTCTTCGCCGCCGGTGAGCTGCGCGTTGCGTCGCACGAGCACGGAAGCGGCCTGCGCGAAGGCCAGGGTGACCATCGCGAAGGGGATGCCGTTCACCCGCAGGCTGATCGCGCCGGTGACCATCGCGATCACCAGACCCCCGAGCACCGAGATGAGGATGCCGGCCCACAGTGGCACCGGCAGCTGCTGCAGCACGATGCCCAGGCCGTAGGCGCCCGCGCCGAACGAGAGCGCGTGCCCGAACGAGAGCAGCCCTGCGGTGCCCAGCAGCATGTTGTACGACAGCGCGAGGGCGGCGTACACCATGCACAGCGACATCAGCGCCAGACTGCCGGGGGTGTAGGTCGGCCCGGGGAGGATGCCGGGGATCGAGAGGTTCAGCAGCGGCAGGATCGCGAGGACCACGACCACCGCGACGCCGAAGACGGGGACGCCGAGTCGCTGCCAGGTTCGGGACGAGACGTCGTCGGTGTTCATGCTCTCCTCCCCAGCAGTCCGGACGGTCTGACCAGCAGTACCACCGCGAGCAGCACGACCACGATGAAGTCTCCGGTGCCTGCGAGGAAGAAGTTCGCGAATTGCTGCAGCACCGCCACGAGCACCGAGGCGATGGCCGCCCCGGCGAGCGAGCCGAGTCCGCCGATGATCGTCACGATGAACGCGAAGATCAGCAGCGTCTGGCCAAGTCCCGACGAGACGTAGCCCGCCCACTGGGCGGCGAGCACTCCCCCGATGCCGGCGGCGGCGCCACCGATCGCGAAGACGAGAGTGAACGAGCGCCGTACGTCCACGCCCAGCGCGGTGACCATCGCTCGGTTCTCGACGCCCGCCCGGATGACGACGCCGTAGCGGGTGCGCTGCAGGAACAGCACGAGGCCGGCGAGCACGACCGCGGCGGCGGCGATCAGCAGCCAGTAGACGTTGGGGATCTTCGCTCCGAGCACCGCGGTGGTCTGCTTCAGCCAGTCGGGGCCGGCGATGTAGATGGGATCGGTGCCCCAGATGCCGTTGAACAGGGCGATCGCGGCGAGCGAGAGGCCGACGGTGACCAGCACCTGTTCGATGTGACGCTCATACAGCGGCCGGATCAGCGCCAATTCGGTCAGTGCGGCGAACACCGCGCCCACGAGTGCGCCGACCAGGACCGAGAGAAGGAATCCGCCCCAGGTCGAGGCATCCATTCGCCGCGCGACCTCCCACCCGACGAACGCACTCAGCGACAGGAACACTCCGTGGGCGAAGTTCAGCACGTGCATGAGGCCGTAGATCAGGCTCAGACCCGACGAGACGAGGAAGTACAGGGCCCCCAGACCGATGCCGGTGACCAGTGCCAGAATCACGGTGCTCATGCGTCGCTCCCCGCGGTCGTGTCGGTGTGGACGCCGAGCAGTCGCCGGGTCAGATCCGCGTCGTCGAGGATCTCGCGCGCATTGCCGGTGTGCACGACGCGGCCGCCGGCAATCACCACCGCACCCTCGGCAAGGCGTCGGACCACGTCGAGGTTCTGCTCGACCAGCACGATCGGAACGGATGCCGCGGCCCGCGCGAGAGCATCGGCGACTTCGTCGACCACCTTGGGCGCCAAGCCCTTGGTCGGCTCGTCCACGAGAAGGACCCGGTTCTCGTTCAGCAGCGCACGGGCCACCGAGACCATCTGCTGCTGGCCGCCCGACAGGGTGCCGGCACGCTGCTGGGACCGGGCGACCAGGTCGGGGAACAGCTGGGCGACGAGATCTCGGCGGGGGTTGCGATCGCGCTCGGCGAGCGCGAGATTCTCGGCGACGGTCAGCCCGGCGAACACTTCGCGGTCTTCGGGCACGTAGCCCACACCCCGGCGTGCGATGCGGTGCGTGAGCAGCCCGTCGATGCGCTCGCCCGCCAGCCGCACTTCGCCGCGACGCTGGATCAGCCCCATGATCGCGCGCAGTGTGGAGGTCTTGCCGACGCCGTTGCGCCCGAGCACCGCGGTGATGCCATGGGCCGGCACATCGAACGTGATCTCTTCGATCACCTGCTGACCGGCGATCGAGGCGCGCAGGCCCCTCACCTCGAGGATCGCGTCGCTCATGCCGCACTCCCCAGGTACGCGCTCTGCACGACCGGGTCGGCCATGACCCGTGCGGGCGTGTCGAACGCGATGATGGAACCGAAGTACATGACGGCGACCTTCTCGACCAGCCCCATGAGCACGTCGATGTGGTGCTCGACCATGAGCATCGTGCAGTCGGTCGCCGCGTGCAGTTCGCGGATGCTGTCGACCAGTCCTGTCACATCTCCGGAAGCGACGCCGGCCATCGGCTCGTCCAGCAGCACCGTCTGCGCGCGCGTGGCCAGCAGAACGGCGATCTCGAGCTTGCGCTTGTCGCCGTGCGAGATGTCGCCGGCGAGCGCGTCGATCTTGTGCGAGAGGCACACTTCGTCGAGCTTCTCGCGTGCGATCGTCGACGCCTCGTCACGACGGCGCGGAAAGCGCAGCAGCGTGTAGCTGCCGCCGAGCGCCGCCTGCGCCGCCAGCCGCACGTTCTCGAGCACCGTCAGGCCCGGGAACAGGCTCGAGGTCTGGAACGTGCGCCCCAGCCCCGCCCGCGCGCGCTGCGCCACCGACATCCCGGTGATGTCCTGGCCGGCCATCTCGATCCGCCCCGCGGTGGGGCGCACCACGCCCGAGATCGCGTTGAACAGGGTCGTCTTGCCGGCTCCGTTCGGTCCGATCACGCCGATCAGGGCGCCGCGGGTGACGTCGAGGTCGACGTCCTTCAGGATCGTGGCCGCGCCGATCTGCAGGCCGAGGCCTGTGATCCGCAGCGCGGGCGGGGTGGGGTCGCTCATGCTACTTCGTCGCCTCGGCCGGGCTGACCTCGTCGGCGGGGACCGTCTTGACCAATTCGGGCACGAAGGACCCGTCCTTGGCGACGAGCTTGGCCTGGTACATGTCCTGCAGCAGCGCGTGGTCGGACGCGCGGACGGTCAGCTTGCCCTTCGGGCCGTCGAAGGTGAAGCCCTCGAGTGCCTTGACCATCGCGTTCACGTCGTCCTTGCCGTCCTTGACGGCGTGCACGAGCATGATCGCCGCGTTGAACCCGTCCGGGCTGAACAGGTCGGGGGTGCCGCCGGCGGCGGTGACCTTCTCGATCATGGCCGTGTTGACGGCGTTGTCGGCCGCGGTCGGGAAGTAGTAGCTGAGGAAGTTGATCTTCTCGCTGGCCTCGCCGTACGCACCGAACGTCGGCGAGTCGCCGAGACCGGTGACCACCGGGATCGACTCCAGCACTCCCTGCTGCGACAGCGCCTGCCACATGGCACCGCTGGTCGCGCCCGCCCATGCCACGAACACGAGGTCGGGCTTGGACTGGATGACCTTCTGCGCGAAGGGCGTGAACTCGGTGGCATCCTCGGGCACCAGAACGCTGTCGACGGTCGCCCCCTTGGCTCCCAGGATCGCCTTGACCGCTGCCTCATTGCCCTGCCCGAAGGCGCTGTTCTGGGCGAACACGGTGATCTTCTTGCCCGAGACGTTCTCGAGGAACGATCCGGCGGTTGCGACATCCTGTGCACTTTGCCTGCCGGACCGGAAGGTGTACTCGTTGACGCCGGTGATGGCATCGGCCGCTGCAGGGCCCGAGATGAACAGCACCTTGTTCTGCGCCGCCTGCTCCGCAACGGCCAGGGCGACACCGGAGGATGCACTGCCGAGCAGGATCTTGGTGCCGCTGCCGATCAGATCCTTGGCCGCCGTCACGGCGGTGTCGGGGTCGCCGGCGTCGTCGCGGTAGTCGATCTTCAGCGTGGTGTCGCCGACCTTGCCGGTGCCATCTGTCGCATAGTCCAGGCCCGCCTTGAAGCCGTCGAGGTACTGCTTGCCATAACCGGCCAGCGGACCGGTCTCACTCGTGATGACGCCGACGGCGACCTCACTGGGCGCGGCACTGTCCGATGTCGGATCGGATCCTGTCGCGATCGGTGCGCACGCGGCGAGCGTGAGCGCGCCGATCGCAGTCAGCGCTGCCAGAAGCAGCTTGGTGTGGGTGACGCGCATGGCCTTGCCTTTCGCCGTTGATAAGCAGCTCATGAAACCTGATTCAGGTATTAGGAATCGTAGAGTCACCCGCTCGACATGTCAACGTGACGCTCATGTGCATTCGCTTTGTATATACCTGCGATATATACTTCTGGGATGAGTCGCGCTCAGGACATCGCCGAGATCGTGACCGCCGCGCACACCCTCACCCGTGTCGCCGCCCTCGAGACCCGCAACGAGGCGCCCGCTGCACAATGGCGGGCGCTGAGCGTGCTCGCAACCGGGGGCCCGCTTCGCCTCGGCGAGCTCGCGACAGCCAGCCGCACCACCCAGCCCGGCATGACGCGCATGGTGGGCCAGCTCGTCGAGGCCGGTCACGTGCGCCGCGATCACGACCCGGCCGACTCGCGCGCGAGCGTGATCAGCATCACCGAACGCGGCCGCGCAGCCCTGGCCGCGTGGCGCATCGAATTGCGTGATGCCCTCGAACCGCTGTTCGCCGACCTCGGCGACGACGACTGGGCCGTGCTGTCGCGCGCCGCCCACATCCTCTCTTCCCGCACCAACCCCCAAGGAGTCACCCGATGACATCGGCTTCCCCATCCGGATCGATCTGGCATCAGCCCGCGCAAGTGTGGGCAGTCGCCTTCGCCTGCGTCGTCGCGTTCATGGGCATCGGCCTGGTGGACCCGATCCTGCCGGCGATCGCCGAGTCGCTGAGGGCCGATCCGGTCCAGACCGAGATGCTGTTCACGAGCTACCTGCTCGTGACCGGGGCCGCGATGCTCATCACGAGCTGGGTGTCCAGCCGCATCGGCGCGAAGGCGACCCTGCTGTCGGGGCTCGCGCTCATCGTCGTCTTCTCGCTGCTGTGCGCGCTCAGCGGCAGCGTCGATGCGATCATCGGCTTCCGCGCCGGCTGGGGCCTGGGCAACGCCTTGTTCATCTCGACCGCACTGGCAACCATCGTCGGAGCTGCTTCGGGCGGCAGCGAGGCCGCGATCATCCTGTACGAGGCAGCGCTGGGCATCGGCATCGCCATCGGACCTCTCCTGGGCGGCCTGCTCGGCGAAGTGGCCTGGCAGGGTCCGTTCTTCGGCGTGGTCGTCCTCATGTCCATCGCCTTCATCGCCGTACTCGTGCTGGTGCGCGACAAAGGTGAGAAGCGCGCGCCGATGCCACTGTCGGCGCCCTTCACAGCGCTGCGCATCCCCGCGCTGGCGATCCTCGCCGTAGCGGCCCTGTTCTACAACATCGGGTTTTTCGTGCTGCTGGCATTCTCACCGTTCGTGCTCGGTTTCTCGGCGATGGGCATCGGCTTCACGTTCTTCGGATGGGGAGTCGCTCTGGCGATCACCAGCGTCTGGGTGGCCCCGATTCTGCTGCACCGGATGTCGCGCACGACGATCATGTTCATCGTGCTGCCGCTGCTGGCGATCGACCTGATCGTCGCCGGCATCCTGGTGTCCTCCGTCGTCACTCTGGTCATCTGCATCATCGTCGGCGGCCTGCTGCTGGGCATCATGAACACGGTGCTCACCGAAGCGGTCATGGAGGCCACCGACCTCCCGCGCGCTGTCGCATCATCGGCGTACTCCGCAGTCCGCTTCATCGGCGGTGCGGTCGCACCCCCGCTCGCCGCCGCGCTCTGGCACGTGTTCAACGCATCGATCCCGTACTACTTCGCGGGCGCCTCGGTGCTCATCGCGACCCTCGCGATCCTGTTGGGCCGAAAGGTGCTCGCGCGCATCGACACGCACGAAGCGGATGCCGCGGAAGAAGGCGCCGCCATCCTCGTCGGCGACGCCGCCTAGGCAGCCGCACCGGCGCGGGGTCCGCGGGCGCATGCGCCCCGGTGACCGCGCCGCCTTCGCCGCCTTCGCCCCCATGGCGCTTCCCGCCGCGATGTCGCGACCGTAGGATGCCGACAGGATGACCACTTCGGCACAGCTGATCCTGCCACTCGCGTCGCTCGGCGTCGGTGATGTCGCCGTGGCGGGCGGCAAGGGTGCGAACCTCGGTGAACTCATGCGCGCGGGGCTGCCGGTACCCGACGGATTCGTCATCTCGACCGAGGCGTACGCCCGGTCGGCGGCATCCCTCGATCTGCCCACGCGCACGGCACGGCTGGCGGACCCGGTCACGCACGCCGAGGCGGCCGCGTTGCGGAACGCGCTCGCAGCAGCGCCGCTCCCGGACGACCTGGGCCGAAGCCTGCGACGCGCGTGCGACGCGCTGGGTGCCGGACCCGTCGCGGTGCGTTCGAGCGCAACGGCCGAAGACCTGCCCGGTGCGACGTTCGCCGGTCAGCAGGACACGTTCCTCGACGTGACGGGGACGGATGCCATAGCCGACGCCGTGCGGCGCTGCTGGGCCTCGTTGTGGACGGACCGCGCCGTCGCCTATCGCGCACGCCTGGGCATCCATCCGGTGGACGTCACGATCGCCGTCGTGGTGCAGCGTATGGTGCGCGCAGAGGTCGCAGGCGTGATGTTCACCGCCAACCCGGTGACGGGCCGCCGCGACGAGACCGTGATCGAGGCCAGCGCGGGCCTGGGCGAAGCCGTCGTGTCGGGCGCGGTGACACCCGACCACGTCATCACAGGTCCCGGTGGGCGCATTCGCGAGCAAACTCCGGCCGCTGAGTCCCCTGTGCTCACACCGCGCGAGTGTGCGCAGTTGGCCGACCTCGGCGGTCGGATCGCACGGCACTACGGCCGGCCGATGGACATCGAGTGGGCGATCGAAGGTGGCCGAACGGTGATCGTGCAAGCCCGCCCGATGACCGCCCTGCCGCTGCCGCCACAGCGTCTGAACCGCGTGCAGCGCACGTTGTCGACAGTGCTGGGCGATTATCTGACGGCCCGCCCGTACCCGATCGACATGACCACCTGGGTGCCGCGCGGGCCGGTCGGCATGATGGCCCGCATCGTGGGAGACGTGGGCATCGGCGGCGTGTTCGACGCGCTGTACCACGAGACGGAAGGCATCGTCGACGGTGCCCGCATCCCGATGCCGCGGCCGCGTCTGCGCCTGCTGACAGCCCCCTGGCGTCTACCACGCCGCGCGCGACGCTTTCCGCTCGAAGGCTGGTCGGCAGACCCTCGCCTGGCCGCATTCGACCGCGTGGTGGCCGATCTGTCCGACCTCGATGTCGCTTCGCTCGACTGGCCGGACCTGCGCGCGCAGCCCCGCCGCGTGCTCGACGCTCTCGAGCCGGTCACCGGCCTGCGCTTCGACTACCTGCCCGCGGCTGGTCTGGCGCTGCTGCGCCTGGCATTGTCGCTGCGCATCCGAGGCAAGGGGCGCGCACTGCCCGAGTTGCTGCAAGGCGTGCGCACCCTCACGTCCGAGGGCAATGACCGTCTGGCCGAGGTGGCACGTCTGGCCGGCCTCAACCCCGCCACCGCCCGTGCCGTCGCGGAGGGTGATCTCGAGGCCGCCCGTCGCGATCCGGGCTTCGCCGATGCTTTCGACCGGTGGCTGGCGGACTACGGCTACCGCGAGACCACGACGCCGATCCTCATCACGACCCCCTCACTCGGTGAGCGCCCGACATCGGTGCTTGCCCTCGTCGCGCTGCTGCAGTCAGACGGCTCGCCCCCGGCCGCGAACGCGCAGAATGCCGCCACCGCCCTCCTTCGGAGCATCCGGTCGCAACGATCGAAGGCGCGCATGCACGGCCGGATCGACCGCGCGGCACACGCGGTGGCGTTCCGTGAGGACACGCACGTCCTGTTCACACGGCTGACGCCGGCGTTGCGCACCGCACTGCACGAGATCGGGACACGCCTTCAATCGGCGGGCGTGCTCACCGCGGCCGAGGACGTGTACCACTGCCGACTCGACGAACTCGAGGCGCTGGAGGCCCCTGACGGTGCCGGCGCGCACGCGCTGACCGATGTCGTGGACGCCCGGTCCCGGCTCCGGGACGCTCTGCGCTCTCGCCCGCTGCTGAACATCGAGCGCGGGGCGGCTGACGCACGCGGCGATGCGCTCGTATCGGGCCTTGCCGGCGGAGGCGGGGTGACGACTGGGCGCGTGCGGGTCATTCATGACGTCGACGAATTCGCGCTGCTGCGAGCGGGCGACGTGCTCGTGTGCCCGGTCACCAACCCGACGTGGACTCCCCTGTTCCAACGCGCCGCAGCAGTGGTCGTCGACGCGGGCGGCCCTGCGTCGCACGCCGCGATCGTGGCCCGCGAGTACGGCTTGCCGGCCGTCATGGGCACCGGCGACGCCACGCGCGTGCTGCACGACGGCATGCTCGTGCGCGTGGACGGAACGGCTGGAACCGTGACCGCCCTGGCAGACACATGAGCCGGTACGGATATGGTGCGCCCCCTGGGATTCGAACCCAGAACCCATTGATTAAGAGTCAATTGCTCTGCCGTTGAGCTAGAGGCGCGCTGCTCACCGTTACCGGCGAACGAAGGTCAACATTAGCATCCGAATCGGGCGAGTACGAAATCGAGCAGGGCCCGCCGGTTATCCTTGGCAGGTGACCTCTCCCTCCCCCGGTGCGGACGTGTTCGACGACGATCTCGCCCTCGCCCTGCGCCTCGCCGACGCCGCCGACGCGGTGTCGATGAGCCGATTCGACGCCGCCGATCTGGACGTCCGACTCAAGGCCGACGCAACCCACGTGACCGAAGCCGATCTCGCCACCGAACGTGCCATCCGTGACCTGATCGCCGCCGAGCGCCCCGGCGACGGCGTGCTCGGCGAAGAATTCGGGACGGATGCCGGCACCCCGGGCCCCGGCTCCCGCCAGTGGATCATCGACCCGATCGACGGCACCGCCAACTATCTCAAGGGCATCCCGATGTGGGCGACGCTGATCGCCCTGGCCGTCGACGGCGTTCCGCAGGTCGGCGTCGTGAGCCAGCCGGCGATCGGCCGGCGCTGGTGGGCAGCCACCGGCAGCGGGTCGTGGACGAACGGACCGGATGCCTCGTCTCGCCGCATCCACGTCTCCGCTGTCGATGATCTCGCCGCCTCATCGGTCAGCTTTCAGAGCATCGGCCAGTGGGACGACGCGGGACGCCTGGACGATCTGATCCGACTCACCCGCGCGGTGTGGCGCGACCGCGGCTACGGCGACGCATGGCCGTACATGCTGCTGGCCGAGGGGCGGCTCGAGTTCGTCGCGGAGTTCGACGTCAAGGAGTACGACATCGCCGCGCACGTGCCGATCGTGCGCGAGGCGGGCGGACGGTTCACCGACATCGACGGCGTCGACACGATCGGCACGCGCTCGTCGCTGGCGACCAACGGAGTGCTGCACGAGGCCTATCTGCACCTGCTGACCACGACCGAGCCGACGACATGATCCGCACCGATGGCCGGGCCGTTCTGCTCGCGCTGGTCATCACGGGCGGGTTGGCCCTGGCCGGGTGCGCCGCGTCGACGCCGTCGCCGGCCGGCAGCGGCAGGGCACAGCATCCCGCTCCGACTCAGACCGTCAGCGGGTCCGGCGACAATCCGACGCCGGCGGGCGATCCGACGTGTGACACGATCATCCCGAAATCGACGGTGGATGCCTTCACCGCGGTCGGCTGGAGCTCTCGCCAGGACCCGTTCTATGTCGGCAACATCGAACTACCCGGCGGCATCCAATGCATCTGGGGCAATGAGAAGGTCCCCAGCGACGACGTGCAGGTCTACGGCTGGGCACCGATCACGCCCGAGCAGGAGACCGAGGTGACCCAAGAGCTCTCGAACTCCGGCTTTCAGAAACTCAGCGAAGACGGCCAGACCTACATGACCGCAACCGACAGCATGCCCGGAGGTGCCCGAGACAGTGGCATGACGTACCGGCTCGACGACGGTCAGATCCTGTTCTCCGACACGAAACAGGGTCTGCTGCTGATCGAATGGCCGCCGGCGCCATGACGGACACAGTGGTGATCGGTGCCGGCGTCGCCGGACTGACTGCGGCCCGCCTGCTGCAGGCCGCCGGCCGCAGCGTCGTCGTTCTCGAAGCGCGCGAGCGCATCGGCGGCCGACTGCACACCGACCGCTCCGACGGGCACGTGACCGACCTCGGCGCCTCGTGGATCCATGGCGTCGCCGACAATCCGTTGGCCGAAGCGACATCGGCGTTCGGCATGCCCACCGTCGAGTTCACGGTCGGCAGCTTTCAGCCCGACAGCCGCCCGATCGCGTACTTCGGTCCGGACGGCACACGCCTCTCCGACGCCGAGGCACACGCGTTCGCCGACGACATCCGCGCGGTCGACCGGGTGCTCGCCGACGTGATCGAGGCAGCCGGCCCGGATGCCTCGTACCGCGACGTGACCGAGTCGGCACTCGCCCAGCAGACGTGGGATGCCGCTCGCACCGAGCGCGTGCGCGAGTTCTTACAGCACCGCACCGAAGAGCAGTACGGCGCGTGGATCGCCGATCTGGCATCGCACGGTCTCGACGATGACACGGTCGACGGCGATGAGGTCGTCTTCCCCGAGGGCTACGATCGGCTCGCCGCCCACCTCGCCGCGGGGCTCGACGTGCGCCTCACGCACCCAGTGAGCCGGGTGGGGTGGTCAGAAGACGCAGTCACCGTGACGACGCCGCACGGCAGGATGACGGCATCCACCGCGGTGATCACCTTGCCGGTCGGCGTGCTGCAGTCCGACGAATTCACGATCGAGCCACCATTGCCCGCGGCGGTGGCGGGTGCCCTTTCGCGGCTGAAGATGAACGCGTTCGAAAAGGTCGTGCTGCGGTTCGAGAACAGGTTCTGGGATGCCGGGGTCTATGCGATCCGTCAGCAGGGCGCAGAGGGCGCCTGGTGGCACTCCTGGTACGACCTGACGGCGATCGACGGAACCCCCTCGCTGCTGACCTTCGCGGCCGGTCCTGCCGCGCACGGCATCCGAGACTGGCCGAAGGAGCGGGTGGCGGCGTCGGTCATGGCGCAGCTGCGCCGGCTCTACGGAGCGGAGGTGCCCGAGCCTGTGCGCGTCGACGTCACCGCATGGCAGGACGACCCGTTCGCGCGCGGCGCGTATGCGTTCATGACGGTCGGGTCTGCGACATCCGACCACGATGCGCTGGCCACGCCCGTCGGCGGCGTGCTGCACCTGGCGGGTGAGGCGACGTGGACCGACGACCCGGCGACCGTGACAGGAGCGATGATGTCAGGACACCGCGCCGCCTCGCGCATCGCCGGGCAGCCGATTCCGATCGCACGGTTGTGGGCCGACCGGTAGCCGTACATCGCACGCGGGCGCTCCGCGCGACGCGCAGCCTCGACGGCCCGGCCGACGCCTGATCGGAACGCCCGGCTCCCGGAATCTCACCGCACGAGTCAGATCCGGTGCCGGGCGCTCCGCTTCTTGTTCACCGAAGCGGACGTGCGATGGACGACGACGTGCGCTCTCGTGCTTGCGTCGCCGTTCGCGGGGTCCCCGCGGGTGAGTGCGCGGCTCGGTGAGCGACTCCATCGGCGTGCTCCTCGCTGCGCAGAGGAAGCCGACCGGGCGGCACGAGGATGCTGACGATCAAGGCGGTGGCCAGGAAGATCGCCGACGCCGCGAGGAAGCCGACGGAGTACCCGTGCAGCGCTGCCGACTGGGTGGTCAGGTCGCGGCTGGACGCCGCGGCGATTCCGGCGATCGAGGCGAGCAGTGCCGTTCCGACGGATCCCCCGACCTGCTGCACGACATTGACCGTCGCCGAGGTCACACCGGCGTCGGCCGGGTCCGCCACCGACGTGGCGGTCGCGAACATCGTCGAGATCGCGGTGCCCATGCCGAGTCCCATGACGATCAGCGGACCCACGATGCTCGCCCCGTAGGTGGACGTGGTCGACAGGAATGACAACCAGAACAGTGCGCCGGCGCAGACGGTGAGACCACCGGCGAGCAGCGCCTTCGGGCCGAATCGCGGAAGGAGCAGCACCGGCGCCTGGGTCGCACCGGCCATCAGCGCGACGGTCATGGGCAGGAACGCGAGTCCTGTGACGAGGGGGCTGAATCCGAGGCTCTGCTGCATGACATAGGTCAAGAAGAGATTGACGCCGAACATCCCGATGATCGTGACGAAGCCGGTGATGAAAGCTCCGGCGCGGAAGCGATCGAGCACGACGCGCAGCGGGAGCAGCGGATGCGCCACCGTGCGCTGGATGACGACGAAGACCGCGAGCAACAGCACACCGAGCGCAAGAAGACCGGCCACCTGCCAGCTCGACCACGCACTGGTCTCGGCATTCGAGAACCCGAACACCAAGAAGAACAGGCCGGCCGTGGCAGCGATGGCGCCGGGCACGTCAACGCGCGGTCGCGTCGAGGCCCGGCCGCCCGGCAGCAGAACGCGTGCGCCGACAGCGCTGGGGATGGCGAAGACGACCGCGACGAACAGGCACGCGCGCCAGCCCACGAACTGGGTGAGGGCACCACCGAGGACGAGCCCGATGGCACTTCCGGCGACGGCGAGTGCTGAGAACATGCCGAACGCACGCGCACGGGCCGGACCGGTCGGGAAGGTCGTGGCGAGCAGGGCGAGTGCCGCGGGGGCAAGCAGCGCAGCGAAGGCTCCCTGAGCGGCTCGTGCCGCGACCAGCACGGCGAAGTTCGGCGCAAGTCCGCCGAACAGCGAGGCGAGGGCGAATCCGAGGATGCCGATGAGGAATACCCGCTTGCGGCCGAAGACATCCGAAAGCCGGCCGCCGAGCAGCAGCAGACTGCCGAACGCGAGCGCATAGGCGGTGATGACCCATGAACGCTGTGCATCGGCGAAATCGAGGCCGGCCTGCGCGGATGGGAGTGCGAT
Source organism: Microbacterium terrisoli (assembly GCF_030866805.1). Classification (NCBI taxonomy): domain Bacteria; kingdom Bacillati; phylum Actinomycetota; class Actinomycetes; order Micrococcales; family Microbacteriaceae; genus Microbacterium; species Microbacterium terrisoli. The sequence continues at coordinate 1,547,402 of NZ_CP133019.1, read as the reverse complement.
GTTGACGATTGCGTTGTCGAGCGTGACGAGGAGTTCGCCCACGCCGATCGTGGCGAGCACCCACCAGGGGTGCTTCAGGGGCAGCATGTCCACAGTTCTTCCTTTCGTTGTATTGCTGATGATCAGCATTACTGACGATCAGAGTAACGCTACAATCGGGATATGTCCACACCAGACGGCGCGACCATCGATCCGCATGACGTCCTCGGCTATCTGCTGAAGCACGCCGCTGCCCGGTTCGCTGCGGTCGCCGACTCCGCGCTCGAACGCCACCGGATCGACAGCAAGGAACTCGGCGTGTTGCGGATGCTCGCCGGCCGCGAGGGCACGTCGCAGTTGGCCCTGGCCGACGCACTCGGCATCGACAGGACGACCATGGTCGCGGTGTTGGACGGACTCGAGCGCAAAGGCGTGGTGGACCGCCATCCGGACCCCTCAGATCGGCGGCGGAACGTGGCCGAGCTGACCCAGCAGGGTCAACGGACCTACGAGGCCGCCGAGGCCGACTACCTCGCAGCGGAGAACGCGTTCCTCAGCGCGCTCAGCTCCGGCGACCGGGCAGCACTGCGACGCGGGCTGCGCACACTCGTCGTCGATCCGGCCGGCGCGGCTCCGGCGCGCTGAGCCCAGGAATGGAAAAGACCCCGCGTTCCCTTCTCTCGTAAGGGAACGCGGGGTCTTGGTTCGGGTGACAACGGCTCGTGGAGATGGGGGGAATCGAATTATGCCGAGGCGCCCGGCCGTTCCGGTGATCTGGCTCAAAATCCGCGGAATTCCGCGGAATTTCGGTCATGTTTTGGGGTGCTCAGTGGGGCTTGTTTTGGTTCGATTGCGCTCAAGTGTGGGCAAATTGTGGGCAAATCGGTCCGATCCGACAGTCAGCCGACCAGCGATCGGGGCCGGCGGAGTGCTCGCTGAGAGCGGCTCCTAAGCGCAGCGCGAAGCGCGAAGTCTGGAAGGAGCGAGCAGTGAGAACGGAGCCGGGCGCGATCGCTACACTCTCGGCGTCGGGGCGCACCGAGCCGTCTGCTGCGCTCCGCGACCTACAATCCCGTCCCGGTCGAAGATCGTCTCCCATTCGACCTCGCGTCGTCCAAAGGACGGGATCGCGCCGGTCTGCTCGATGTTGAAGTTGTGCCACGCGGGATCCCATCCTCGCGCAGCAGCGACCCTCGCCGCGGCTGCGCGAGGATGGCGTCGCTGCCCGGCTGGGTGTGAAGCGAGTCGAGATCCTGCGTCGTTCCTGCGCGGAAAGTAGCGAAGGGCGAGAGCCGCACCACCGACTCGGCGAATGCCCGCGACGAGGTTCGAGGCCTGAAGTTTCGCGATGAGCGCCCGCAGACCGTCCAGATGTCGTCACGGTCGAGTGTGGTCAACACGGTCAGTGGGTTTCGACCCGGTTACGGGGAAACGGCTGCAGAAGGCCCGGATGTCCAAGACCAAGGACGGCGCGGCAAGAAGCTCAACACGATGCTTCGTGAACGCGATAGCCAGGAGACGGTTCTCGATCGGTCGACGCACATCGCAGAGCTCGCTGCCAAATGGCTGGCGGATGCCTCGACCCGGACGAACCCACCACCGCTGCGGTCGCGCAGTTGCGAAAGCTTCGCGCAGAGGATGCCGGCTTGAACCCGCACGGGTTGGTGTGGCATCGCCCCGACGGGGCCTCGAACTCCAACGTCGACGACGAGCTGTGCCCTCAAGGATGCCCGCGAGCGGGTAAACAGGAGCCACTACATACCGTCTAGTCCCGCAGTGAGCGAGGTGGGCGGGTGACGTCCCCTGGGGTGGTGGAGATTCCGATGGGTTGGTCTGCGTCGTAGACGTGGGTGAGCCATCGTGCGATGGTCAGTGAGTACCGATCAAAGTCACTCACAGAAAGACACAAAGCACGATGGCTCTAGACCAGTCTGCCCTCCTCGAGCTCCTCGGGGAACTGAAACTCACCGATGTCACTGACCGGATCCGTGTCGCGACCGAAACGCTCTATCAGGAGCTGATCGATGCGGAAGCGGCCGCGTTCATCGGCGCGGCCCCGTATGAGCGATCCGCTGGCCGGGTGACTCAGCGCAACGGATCCCGCCCGAAGACCGTGTCCACGACGGCTGGGGATCTGGAACTGCGGATCCCGAAACTCCGGCAGGGGTCGTTCTTCCCGTCGCTGCTGGAGCGCCGGCGAAGGGTCGATCAAGCACTGTTCGCGGTGGTGATGGAGGCGTACGTCCACGGCGTCTCAACGAGGAAGGTCGATGATCTGGTGAAGGCGCTGGGTGCGGATACCGGGATCAGCAAGTCCGAGGTGTCGCGGATCTGCGCGAACCTGGACGAGGACGTCGCCGCGTTTCGGGACCGGCCCCTGGCGGACACGACCTACCCGTATGTGTTCCTCGACGCGACCTACTGCAAAGCAAGGGTCGGACGGCGGGTGGTGTCCCAGGCGGTGGTCGTCGCGATCGGCGTCGCCGCGGACGGGCGTCGCGAGATCCTCGGGTTCGAGGTCGGGGAGACCGAATCGCAACCGTTCTGGACCACGTTCCTCCGATCGTTGAAAGCACGCGGTCTGGATGGTGTGAAGCTGGTCATCTCCGACGCTCACACGGGTCTGATCTCGGCGATCGAGACCGTGTTCGCCGGGTCCGCGTGGCAGCGGTGCCGGGTCCATTTCATGCGCAACGTACTCTCGAACGTTCCCAAAGCGTCGGGGCCGATGGTCGCGTCGATCATCCGCACGATCTTCGCCCAGCCCGACACCGAGCACGTGTTCACGCAGTTCCACGAAGTCGTCCGGATGCTCACCCGCTCCCACCCGAAGATCGCGGACATGCTCGAGAACGCGAAGGATGACATCCTCGCGTTCTGCGGGTTCCCGCAACAGCACTGGCGGCAGATCTGGTCCACGAACCCCCTGGAACGGCTCAACAAGGAGATCAAACGTCGCACCGACGTCGTCGGCACATTCCCCAACCCCGCCGCCCTGCTGCGCCTCGCTGGGCACGTCCTGATCGAGCAGCACGACGAATGGGACGGCGCCGACCGCCGCTACTTCTCCGAGCACTCCATGAAGCTGTTGTTCGCCGAAGCCGAGGAGGTGGCCATCCCCGAACTCAACGCGGCATAATCACAGAAGCTGATCCCGCACGGTGTCGAGAAACTCCACCAACCAGTGGGACGTCACCCATTGAAGAACCGACAACCGCGCCGATGGGAGCGCTTTCGGCCGTCTCGGGGATTACGGACTCCATACCGCGGGACAACCGATGTCGGGACGGGCGCGTATAGTCGCCAACTCGGGATAGTAAGGATCATCAAAGTGGCAAGCATCAACACCGCAAAGTCGCAGGCGCGAAGCATCGGAGCGGCCATCAACGGTCAAAGTTCTGCAATGCAAACGCTCGGCAATGTTGGGCGAGACCCGCACCCTGAGCGGCTGCTCGCCGTGGGTCTTGCCCATGCGCAGAACGCCCTTGGCGAGCTGATCAAACTGATCGAGGAGCAGCAGGAGGAGATCGATCAGCTGCGTCCCGCATTGCGCTAATGCCAAGTCGTTCGGCGAAGGCCGCGTGCCGCGTGGCTCGACCCCGGTCCCTCAGGGACGTGGATAGGGTCCTGAGGGGGGCGTGAGATGACACTAGATCTGCAACAGCTTGGTCCGATCGGCTTCCAGGACCTCGCCGGCGCTATCGCGCTTTCGTGTTTCGGGCCAGGGGTGCAGGTCATGGGCGCGGGACGTGATGGAGGACGCGATCTTTATTACCGAGGCCGCATGTCCTGGTCGACCGCCGCTCTCCCCGGGGAGGACCCAAGCACCGAAGTGTGGGACGGGTATTCGGTGATCCAGGTCAAGCACCGCCAGTTTCCCTCAGACCGCCCCGAAGACAACGCCAGTTGGCTGTGGGGCCAGATTCGATCAGAACTCAAATCGTGGGCGGACCCCCATGGAGACCGCGCAGAAGTTCCCGCCAACATGCTATTCATCACGAACGTCCGGCTCTCGGCATTTCCGGGGCTTGGCGGCCATGATTCAGTGCTCTCGAACATTGCGCGGTTCATCGAAAGGCTTGATGACGCGAGCCGAGACGTCAACGACGCCGCTGGCGAGCTTCGCCGCGAGAAGTTGAGTCGCCTTTCGAGAATCAACAACTGGCGAATCTGGGACGGAACCCAGGTTGGGACTCTGCTGCTCACCAAGAGTGACGTGCGACGAGGATTTCCCGCATTCCTCACCGCGGCCGATGTCTTTGCCCACCTTGGCCAGTTCACCGACAGGCTTCCGGTCGAGGAACTACGGCCGGCTCTGCGCACGCACGCACGGTCGAGCCTCACAGGGGGTGACGGCCTCATCTACTTCGACGAGGCCGGGAGCGGGGATCTCCGCTCCTATGCTGTGCACGACCTTGCTATCGATCTCCCAATCGTGGAAACCGGCACCACGACCCGATCGACGGTTGTCCACTACGTGCTGGACCGGGCGGAGCACGTTCTTCGGCCCGGAATCACAACCGTCGCTCAACCCAGAAGCGTCATTCTGGCTGGCGCCCCAGGCAACGGCAAGACGACAATCTCAAAGTTCCTTGTTCAGGCGTATCGCGCCGCAATGCTTGACGGCGCAGACGACCTCAGTGATGGGCAGCGAGCGGTGGTCGACGGGACTCGAGCGGCTCTCATCAGGATGGGCCGCGGTGGCCTCCCGCTCCACCGAAGGTGGCCAATGCGAATCGATCTCGCTGAGTACGCGCAACAAGGTGGCCTCGATGAGGATGCCACCCTGCTCAAGTGGATAGCCAAGACTATCTCGAAGCGGCTGAACGCCGGACAAGTATCACCTCGGGTTCTCGACTCCTGGATGAGACAGTGGCCATGCATCCTCGTCCTCGACGGGCTGGACGAGGTCACCGAGCAATCGGTACGAAAGCGCCTGATCGAGCAGATAACAGAATTCGTAGACGAGGCCGAGGCTACCAAGTCCGACGTCTTCGTCGTGCTTACCACGCGTCCGCTCGGGTTCACCGAGAACATTGCTCCGGGGCATTTCGGCCGGGTCGATCTCGCGGACCTTCCGCGGCAGGAGGCGTTGAAGTACGGAGTCCTTGCCAGTCAAATCCGCCTGCAGGCCGACCCAGATCGTCTAGATCGGGTGATCCGACAGCTCCGAGTTGCCGCCAAGGACGAGTCACTCAAGTATTTGTTCCGCACACCACTCCAAGTCCTAATCCTCGCGATCATCATCGAAGGATCGGGCCCCTTAGCTCCCGATCGTTTCAGCCTGTTCTCGGGCTACTACGAGACTGTCGCACAACGAGAGAAGGGCAAGGTCGGCGGCCACAGTCACCTACTTCGCGACCATGCGCCGCTTGTGCACCAACTCCACGAGCGGGTGGGATTTGAACTGCAGGTCCGAAGCGAGAACGCAGATCGCTCCCTAGCCGTGCTGTCCTTCGACGAGCTCAAAGCGATCGCATGGAACCTGCTGCTAGAGCACGAGTTCCAACCCTCCGGTCGAGATAGCGATCTTCTACGACGCATTCTGGAGGCCGTCACCCACCGACTCGTCTTGATCGTCCCTCGTCGGGAAGCCGGCTACGGATACGACGTAAGGTCCCTTCAGGAGCTCATGGCAGCGATGTTCCTGACGTCCGGTCCGCTCGAGGCCACGGTCCAAGCACTCCGCGTGTGCGCCCCGAGCCCCCACTGGCGCAATACCTGGCTGTTCGCTGCCGGCAGACTCTTCGCAACTCCACAGCCGCATCTCCAGAGCGCGGTAGTAGAACTCGTTGAGTCGCTCGACGACAACGCAGCGAACCGGCTCGCTGCTCTCTTCCCCGTCGGACCGCGGTTGGCATTGGATGTGATCGATGACGGAATGGCCAGATCTAGCCCGAAGTGGAGAGCCAGGCTCATACGACAAGGTGTAAGAGTACTCCAAGCGCCGGCCACATCTGAGTTCCCGGAGAACTGCCGCATCATGATCCAGTTCGCGGACGCGGACGACAGAAATTCGGCGTTGGTCGCGGACGGTATACGCGATGCAATGGCGGCGTCGGGCACCGGCAACGACAACGCTTGGCGCTTCAAAGGCATGATCCACGCCCTCTGCGACGAGACCGGCGCCGGTCTTCGGGCACGGGGACTTGCGGCCGTATTGCCACGTCCGACCGACAGCCCTCGGCAGACGCCGCTCGATTGGGACGAATTCGAAGCGGAGCTTGCCACCGCCCCCTTAGCTGCGAATCTAACCGCCACACTCGCAGGAGCCGGTCAGGCCATACGGTCACTAGCCGAGGGTGCGACGCACCCTGATGTCAGCGCAACGATTCTTCACGCACTACAACAGCCCGGAGTCGACACGGCGCTCGCCCAAGCGCTTCACCACGTGATTCCGAGCGAGCCTGTACTCACGCGAGAACTTCAGGAAGCCGTCCTACCTACGGTGCACCGACACTCAGTTGGTGATTCCCTGCGCGACATCCTGGCGGATTAGGGACTGCCCAACGTTCGGGGATTCGCTGGACAGACCTTTGCGCGCCAGCTCGTAGGCGCGGCGAACGTCGACTTAGATGTCAAGGCGATCGGGCCGACGCTACGCTCGACACCGCAACTCGCGCCGCGTTCGAGGATCGCGTGAGTGCGCTACCCACGCCGTCGAGCGGTTGCAACTCGGCGACCGGTCCGCCGGTCGCCGCAGCGGATACCGCCGTCGACGGCCCGGGTTGCACACCCGCTCGCGTTGCCCCATTCGCGCATTGCCCGGATACGGATCGGCTGATTCGTTTGGTGAAGGTTTCAGCCGCTTACGAGTCCGCAATGTAGTCGAGCAGCTTGGCGAGATCAGCCCACTCGCTTGCCACCAAGTCTCCTTCACGGGCCCGCACCACCTTGGCGCGGAACCGCTGCTGGATCTCGCGCTTGCGCAGGAACTCGCCCTGGTACTCGCCCTGGGAGTCGATGAAGCGGGTCCATTGCACAGGCTCAAGCGCGCCCGAGGGATCGGTGAGCACATCTCGACCGAAGAAGAACTCGATGGAGACAGCCCTTCCGTTCACGTCGAGCACTTGGGGGCCAGTGGGCCCCAGAGTCGGGTAGGCCCGCGCTAGGTCCAGCGGTGGCAGTGACACTGCTCTGATTCGGTCGGGGAGATTGATCCCCTTCAACGCCTTCTTTCCGTCGGCGCCGGCAGTGTCGTTGTCAAAAAGGCCGGTCACACGGTTCGCCACGCCCGCAGACGCGAAAGCTTTCATCCCATTGGTCACCGCGCCGACGCCCCCGTCGGGCTTCAGGCCGTAGTTTATGAAGGTCAAGAAGCCTGCGAGGCCCGGCCGCACGAACTCCACAGCTGCGGTCAACGCTTCCGCGTCTGTTGACCCTTCAGTTAGAACAATTGTCGGCATGGAACCCGAAGCCTCATTCGCCAGCTCATTCCTGGCGTCAAGCGCGAACGTGGAGGGCGGCACGTACCCCCGATCGACAGGTTCGGAGAGATCGAGCTCCACGCGGGTGTCGGCCGGGATCCGGTCTAGCAGGTACCTGAGCTGCCGACGTGATTCGCCCCAGATCGTTCCCCACTGTTCTTCAAGCGCTCGAGCGTGCTTGTTCGGCATGCCGTGCTCGCCCGGCTCGTCTATGTGCGCAATCCAAGCATCGATGAGGTCAGATGGCGATACATCCGCCGGCTGCTGAACATTGATCCGGTCCAGCCAGAGCATCTCGACCACGCGAGTGGTGAACTTCTTGTCGTAGCCGAGCAAGTGGAGGCGAATCCGTAAGTCGCCCGCAGAACTCACGTAGGACGTAGCACTAACTCGCTCATGTTCGGAGAAGAGCGCGGCCATGGCTGTTGGAACGGCCTCGCGAGCGCTATCGACGATGACCCGATTGGGCTCGACTCCGACGATCACATATGAATGGGCGGCCACCTGCCCGAGCCTAGGGCCGACGGAGCAGCGATGCGCGGCCCGCTCGCAACCGCGCCAGCAGACCCGGACTGACGTTCGCGCGAGGAGCGCGCTATGTCGACGCCACCACATGCTCGGCGAGCAACGTCGCGGGCTTCCGCGTGAGCCGCGGTGCTGCTCGGCGGAGCTCGCGGACCACGATCACCACGTCACGCTCGTCGAAGTGGGGGGGCGCGGTCGAGACCATCCCGCGCCTAGAAGAGGCCCATCACCGGCGGCTGCCCGCTCGCGGGCACTTCACGGCCGAAATCGACTGCAGCCGCATGCCGGTGCTCTTAGCGAAGTCCCAGCCTGCGAGCGCGGAGATCCCGCCTCTTTTGCTGAGACGTCACTCGCAAGGCGTTCGCGAACAGTGCCTTGAAGAGCACTGCCCGTGCTTCGTCAGCGTCGACACGGTTCCTCAAGCCGTCGAGGATAGCCGTCACGTACTCGTCACCATGCAGGTCGCACCAGGTCGCAGATAGCAGGCGTCCGTCGCGCTCGGTGTTGCCCTCCGGGATCTTCTCGATGGTGACATCGGACCATAGGGTGGCACTGGGCCCATCGCTGCACGGGCAGGTGATGGTGAGGTAGTCGTTCTTCTCGATCTGATCCCACACCGACCCCGCGACGATGAGTTCGTGCCGGTCCGCCTGCTGCGCTGCCTTCGTCGCGAAATTCACGGGTGTCCCGGCCCACACCGGCTCCTGCTCGGACAGGTTTCGCGGCGTCCCGATCCGCTTCACAAGGACGCGGCCGCTCGCGACTCCCACCTTGAAGCCGGTCGGGTGCTCCTTGGCGTGTGCGGGCCACTTGTTCTCGAGGCGCGGCACCAGTGACTTCTCGCTGAACGTCTTCACGGTGATCCCTGAGCACATGGCTCGTTCGTACCGCTGTTCGCCCCAGAAGAGCGCGACCGCCCCGTCTCCCTGAATGGCGATGAAGTCGGCGCCGAAACGATTGAAAATGCTTACCGTGCCGCCGGTCGCGGCCTGATAGATGCTGGCCGTCGAGGCAGCATGCTTTCCCGTTCCCAGGTGGGTCGACGCCTTGAGGTCCGCGACTACCGCGACGACATCGGGGATCTGAATCCATTTGCGCGCCTGGATGGGGAGATCCGCGACATCGAAGTCGTCACTCCACTCCTCGACCGTCGGTTTGGAGGCGAACTCCTCCTTGGTGCTGTCGTCCAGCGTCTCCAGCAACCCGTCGAGGTCTACGTCCGTCATTTGAGGCATTGCCACCCTCCCGATAGAACGATAGAGGGAGGCGCCGACATCCCAAGTGGCCCGGCGCCGCCAGGGAAACGCCTCACGGAATCCAAGAGGCGTCCCCTACGCGAACGTGTCGATCCATTCGTCCATGTGGAGATCGATGACGTACCCGGCGTACACCGTGCCCAGGTCGCGCACGTATCTCGGCTGCAAGAAACTTCGGTTCTGCTCGTTGAGGTTGTCGTAGAAGTACGAGCCAGCATAGATCGGCACCCGCCAGCCTCGCCCTGCCTCATGGGCCAGGTGTGCTGCTCGATTCACGACGTCACCCATGTAGACGACATCGTTAATCCCGCTTCCGGCGTAGCCAGCCTTGATCATGAGGACGCGCCCGTCGTCTACCCCGATGCCGACCGCTATCGGGTCGATCCCGTGCGCTTGCAGGTGGTAGTTCAGTAACCGAACGAGCGTGTTTGCCTGGTACACGATGGCGAACACGTCGTCGAGGTCTTTCTGCAAGGTTGTGCGGTAGACCGCCCACACACAGTCGCCGACGATGTTGACCTCTCGGATCTTGGGGTCGGAGTTGAGCACTGCGACCATCTCGGATATGAACGCGCGGTATATCTTGGCCAGACGGGGCCGCTTGTGTCTGGCGGTGAGCCCGGACGAGTTGCGAATGTCGATGAAGACGGCCGAACAGGTGCCGTAGAAGCCGTTCGTATAGGTGAGACGGTCACGGTCTGGAAGGTTTCCCTCGACCTCTTGGAAAGATCCCTCCGGCATGTCCAGGATTTCGCGGATCCGTTCCGAACTCCGCTCATAGTCATAGGAGCGGTAGTTTCCATCCACCGTGGTTCCCCTCAGCTGTTCGTGACGCCGATGATTATGGCCAGCGCCGCCACTGCCGCCCCAGCGGCCAGGGCGGACCGGATCGCCCACAGCGCGTATTTCGCCTTGACCGTCGCGATCTTCGCGTTCGCGTGAATCTGGTCGGCGAGGTCCCTCACCAGTTCGTCAGGGTCGGCTGACAGCGTGCTGAGGACCTGTCCGTGCCTGGGCCGATCGCCTTTGAAGTTGGTGGAGATGCTTGCGAAGAACACCCTGTTGATTGCCTCGGGGTCGGCGTCCTTGTCATTGATGCGCGGCGTGAGGGTCCACCCGCAGAGCGCCGCCGTTGTCACGAGAAGGAGGCATGCGAGGATCACGCACACGTCGAAGAGGGTGGTCCGTGCCGTGAAGTCCTTCGTCAGGTTGAACGCCATTGTCGCGAGGACGCCCGTGAAGGCGAGAGTCACTCCTGCCTTGGCGTCGGAGTGACGGATCCACTCGTTTACGAGCCCGAGGAGCTTCCACGCGTGGTCGGGGTTGGGCACGACGGGTGCGGGGCGGCCGTGTGCGCGCGAAAAAGGTCTGAGCGCCATGGTGTCAACCTACTGACGCCGCACTCGAGTCGCTCGACGACTTGCGGTACCCGTCGCGTTGACCAACGGCAACTGGCATGAGGAGTGCCGCACCAGAAAACGTCGGGGGCGCCGATTCCCAAACAGGCCACGCTTGCGTGCAGTGCCCGGCCGAGGTCGGGAGTGCAGGTAGGGCGCTCCTATGCTCAGAACATGACTACGACCGCGACCGTGCTCTACGTGATGATCGCGTCTCCTGGGGACGTGGGCGACGGGCGTGAAGCCGTCATGCGCGCAATCACGAGCTGGAACGAGGCGAGCACCCGGACACGTGGTGTCGTCGTTGTGCCGCTGCGCTGGGAGAGCGTATCTCCGCGGGCTGGCGACCACCCACAGGCGATCATCAATGCGGCGCTTCTCGACAACGCCGACTCTTTGATCGGTATTTTCGGCAGTCGCATCGGCACCGCGACGCCGACGGCGATCTCCGGAACGGCCGAGAGGTCGACCGAGCCATCGCGGACGGGCGGCGCGTACACCTCTGGTTCTCCATGGCCTCGCATGCGCACGACGTCGACCTAGAGCAGCTCCAGGCGCTTCGTGTTTTCCAGGACGACCTACGAGAACGCAGCCTGTACGGCACGTACGTCAACCCGGACGAACTGCTCCACAAGGTCTGGGCGGCAATCGAGAGTGACATCGCCGAGCTGGGACTCGGCGCGCGGGAACTCACTCCTTCTTCGGTTGCTCCAGAGGTGAGGCTCGTGGCGCAGGCTGGGAGCGATGACGCGTCCCGGACGGACAGCCGCGGTCGTGTGAGGAACAGTGTGCGTCGGTACATCGACCTCCGCAACGAAGGCACCGCCGACGCCGAAGCGCTCACAGCGCGCGCTGGAGACCGTCCGGCGAACCTGCTTTACGAGGCGATCGCGCTCGGACGCTGCACGCGGGTCAGACGCAGCGGTTCCGCTACGACCGCAGCATCGCGGATGGCGTGCCGACGAGCGTCTTGGTGAAGTGGACGGAAGGCGGCGAGAGCCGCGAGCGGCCGTTCGACATCTAAAGCGGCATATGTTGGCGCACTCCCACAGGGCACGGCAGTGGGATGCACCTCTATGTCGGCGTGTTATCGGAAAACGCCGCCGCACACCGTCCCTGAATCTAGCCCAGCTCACCGGCGTCTGATCGAACGCGCTCGCCGAGAGGCGTGCATCAAAGCACAAGACCGTCCCCAGTCCTGTCCCTCCGACCTCACAGAGAAGCCGAAGCTGGAGCGAACCGCCGCTCGCAGCCGCCCCGCCTCCGCGCATCGCCCGCATGAGGATCCAACCCAGGTGCGCCTCTGCGGTGACGGTGGCACCGTCGGCGGCATGAACGGAATACTGATTGGCTACGCCAGGGTCTCCACAGCGGATCAAGACCTCACTTCGCAGCGAGACGCACTGCTGCGACTGGGAGTCCTCGATTCGAACATGTACGTCGATCACGGACTGACCGCCACGAACCGGGCCAGGCCTGGACTGCGCGAAGCCCTCGCCGCCGTCCGGGAAGGTGACACGCTCGTGGTCACCAAACTCGACCGGCTCGCCCTGCGCATGAAAGAAGGGATGGCGGTGGCGCGTGCGAAGGGACACCTGAAGGGCAAGCAGCCAAAGCTGTCGATGACGCAGCGAAAGCTCCTGTTCGACGTCCAGGACCGGGGTGAGTACAGCCAGACTGAGATCGCCGAGCTGTTCAATGTGTCCCGTGCCACCGTCTACCGCGAATTGCAGCGCCGCCGCGTGGCATTCCTCGCCACATGCGAAGCACACATCTTCTGAACCCGCGTCGTCGCGGCCATCCGCAGCCGCCGACCGTCGCGGCCGGCGGCTGCCGCCGGTCTCACCCGCAACAGGGCTAGGGATCGGATCGGGTCGGAAGTCCCCTAGGCCGCGACGTACTCCTGCCGAACCGCGCCCTGCGTGGCGATCTCGATGAATTCAAAGTCGTGGTCGGAGTTCAGGATGACAGCGTCGTTGACGACGGCGTATGCCGCAATGAGGCAATCGAACGCCGCTGCCGCGCGCATGAGCCCGGTGTCCCACAGCGCCTGCTGGACGTCCAGGGCTCGCTGCTCGTCGGGGTGCTCCCATGCGGGCAGTAGCTGCTCCATGTCCGCGCGGAGTTCTTGGTACTCCAGCGGGGTCCGGGCCGAATGGCAGTACTCGAGAACTTGCGGCGGGCAGGTGATGATCAGGTGACTGGGTGAGAGCTCCCGGAGTCTTGTCGCAATCGCTTCGCTCGTTGCGGCCTTCTGCCAGATGCTGTTGTCGACGAGGTAGGTCGTCACTGGCCGGCAATCGCCGTCGCCGGCGGAATCGTCGGTGCGTCGATCTGGTTGGGCTCGAACGTACGGGCGATAATCCGCTCGACGGCCGCCGGCTGGCGACGGACGGCGATGAGAGTGCGCAGGGCGAGATCCACCGTCTCGCGATTGGAGGTCGTGCCGGCGAGCTCTTTCGCTTGGCGCAGCGCGTTCGGGTCGATATCGATTGACGTGACCGTCATGACTCCTCCTCTCCCGGTTTGTATAGAGCAGTATATAGACCTTTCACCCGACTCCGGATCGATCTCACGCGCATGGCTTCCATCGCGCCAGATGCCGAAGAAGCTCTACCCTGATCCCGAGGCGCATCATGGGCAGCATCACGGCGTATCAGGCGGCGGCCGGCCGCCGCTACCGTGTTCGCTGGCGCGACGACAGCACCCATCGCCAGGTCGAGAAGCGCGGGTTTCGGACCAAGCGCGAGGCCGAGATCTTCCTCGCCCGGACCGAAGTCGCCCGCACCGACGGCTCGTACACCGATCCGTCCGCGGCGCGAGCCGCCGTCGGCGACCTCGGCACCGAGTGGATGCGCAACAAGCGCCACTCCCTCAAGGCGTCGTCGTACAGCTCGCTGGAAACCTCGTGGCGCGTCTACGTCCGCCCTCGATGGGGAGACACCCGCATCGGTGACATCCGCGCTTCACAGGTCGAGCAGTGGATCCGGGAACTCTCCGAAGGCACGGCGCCGACGAATCGCACGAAGAGCAGCGGCGTCGCCGGCAAGCCGCGCTCGGCGACGGTCGTCTATCGCGCGCTCGGCGTGCTCGCCGGCATCCTCGATACCGCCGTTCGTGACGGGCGAATTCCCCGCAACGTCGCTCGCGGTGCCCAGAACCTGCCGACCAAGCGCTCCGAGAAGCCGCGACGCTACCTGACGCACGCCGAGGTCGTCCGCCTCGCCGAAGCAGCGAGCACGTCGACCTACCGCACGCTGATCCTCGTCCTCGCCTACTGCGGCCTTCGATGGAGCGAGGCGATCGGCATGCACGTCCGCGACATCAACTTCGACCGGCAGCGTATCCAGGTCAATCGTGCCGCCGTCGAGGTCGAAGGACGCATCGTCCTCGGCGCTCCGAAGAACTGGGAGCGACGGATCGTGCCCTTCCCCGAGTTCCTCGAGCAGCCTCTCCAAGAGATGTGCACCGGCAGGGGTCCAGACGACCTCGTGTTCACCGATGCCGAGGGCAACCACCTCCGACGGGCGAAGACCAGCGTCGGGACCACGTCGTGGTTCGCCGCAGCGCTCGAACGCTCAGGCATCGAGCGGCTCACGCCGCACGATCTCCGGCACACGGCCGCGAGCCTGGCGATCTCGTCCGGCGCCAATGTGAAGGCGGTGCAGCGGATGCTCGGCCACAAGTCCGCAGCGATGACGCTCGACACGTACGCCGACCTGTTCGAGGACGACCTGGCCGACGTCGCCGCCCGCCTCAACCAGGGTGCGCTCGCCGCCGACGTCAGCCGCATCATTCAGGTATGACTGTGGGCAAGCCTCGGGCGTGTGGGCAAATTGTGGGCAAATCGGGAATCGACGCCGAGTCCGAGCAAGGAAGAGGGCCAGAAATCCGCGTGATTCCGCGGGTTTCTGACCCTCTCTGTGACAACGGCTCGGTGGAGATGGGGGGAATCGAACCCCCGTCCGTCACTGAATCTCCACGCCTTCTCCGGGCGCAGTCTGTGAAGAAGTTCTGCTCGGCCCCGACCTTTGTCACAGACACCTAAGTCGACAGGCCCAGCCTGGGAAGAGTCCCGTACGGCGTCCAGACGCCGCCGCACAGCGAGATTCCTAGATGACGCCAGGATCCGTACCGGAATCACATACGGTCTGACGGACTATCGGGCTCGCTTACGCAGCGAGGGCGAAGTCAGTGCGCTTTGCATTGGCACTTATTGTTTTGCAGGGATCGTTTGCGAGATAACCCTGCGTCCTCGGCCCGCTTCTCGTGAATAGACAGGCGACGTCGAAACCGATCATCCCCGTGCATGCTCCGAGTGGAGCGGCCGCTGTCACCGTGTGGAGTTGCCAATCGGATGCTGTGCACACCCGAGCATCACAGCTTACAACGGATCCGCAGCATCCGGCATTCCTGTCTCTCGGGACAGGTTCTTGACACCTCACTTGCATTTTGCAAGTATCGGCACATGAGCCTCTTCATCACCTGTCCGGTCGAGAACGTCCAGCGCTCGACCGGCTTCTACACCGCGCTCGGCTGGACCCTCAACGCCGAGATGTCCGATCACAACGTGTCGTGCTTCGCGATCGCGCCCGAGCAGTACGTCATGCTCGGCAGCCGCGAGATGTACGCCAGCGTCGGCGGCACCGACGAGCTGGTCGGCGGGGCCGACACGCCGTCGAAGATCACGGTCTCGTTCGACCTCGGCAGCCGCCAAGCCGTCGACGAACTCATCGAGCGCGCGGGAGCCGCCGGCGGACGGATCGGCGATACCGATGACTACCCGTTCATGTATCAGCGCCAGTTCGACGACCTCGACGGCTACCACTATTCGCCGTTCTGGATGAAGCCCGACGCCGCCGCGACCGCGTGAGCGACCTCGCCGCAGCCCTCGACATCGTCGGGGCACGCTGGGCTCTGCTCATCGTGGAGCAGCTTCTCGGCGGACCGCAGCGCTACGGTGACCTGCAGCGTGAACTCGGCGTGCCGACGAACATGCTCACGATCCGCCTGCGCGAACTCGAAGCGGCCGGCGTTCTGTCTCGCCTGCCACTCCGGCACAACACACGGGCATATGCGCTGACCGATCGCGGGCGTGCGTTGCGTGAGGCCATTCTCGCGCTCTCACAGTGGGGTGCTGAGGACGCGACATAACCTTCCGATGACACCGCGCTGACCTTGCCGGTCACCGGCGTCCTCCTCTCCAGATGAGGGGATTCCGCTCAGACGAGTATTCCTGGGACCGCGAGAGTCCTCCGCTCGGCGGATTACCCTCGCCGCACGACACGCGCCCCAGGCACGACGGGGCGCGACGAACGATGAGACAGCGGCTTAGGCTCGGAGCCATGTCCGAGGTCACCATCACCGTCCGCGGTGAGCACGAAGCCGTGCACGCACCAGAAGAAGCCGTCGCGCACGTGTCCGTGCACAGCGAGGGTCCCGAGCGCGGCGCCGTCGTCGAGCGCATCGCCACGTTGACGGCACCCATCCGCGATGACCTCGCAGCACGCAAGGATGCCGGGGGCCTCGCCGAATGGACGAGCGGGCGCGCGTCGGTGTGGGCCGAGCGCCCGTGGAACGCCGATGGCAAACGTTTGGCTGTCGTGCACCATGCGACGGTCGGGTTCACGGCGACCTTCACCGACTTCCCCGCACTGAGCTGGTGGCTCAGCGAGGTCGCCGAGCGTGACGGCGTCCAGGTCGGCGAGATCACGTGGCGTCTCACGCGCGCGACCGAGGCTGAGCTCGAGCGAGAGGTCGCCGCCACAGCGGTGCGTGCCGCCGTCGAACGCGCCACCGCATACGCGCACGCGCTCGGTCTGACCGAGGTCGCACCGGTCGAGATCGCCGACCTCAGCCTGCTCGGGCACGATGCTCCACCGCCCGTGCTGCGGATGGCCAAGACGTCCTTCGACAGCGCCGCGGCATCCCCCGCACTCGACTTCCGTCCCGACGACATCACTGTCTCGGCAGCGGTCGAGGCCCGGTTCACGGCGCGATGACAGAACAGGTCATCCCCCGCCCCGGCATCGCCGACCGGCTGTCGCAGCTGATCCGCATCCCCACCGTGTCAGCTGAGCTCGACGAACGCGGCATGCAGCCCTTCGACGAGCTCATCGCGCTGCTGCACGACCTGTATCCGCTTGTGCACGAGCACCTCGAGCTCACGCGGCACACGGATCTGGGGCTGCTGCTGCGCTGGCGTGGGCACCCCGGCGCCGGCGGCCCCCTCGTGCTCATGGCGCATTTCGATGTGGTCCCCGTCGACGAGTCCGACCCGTGGACGCATCCGCCGTTCGACGGTCACGTCGACGGCGACTGGGTCTACGGACGCGGCACCCTCGACGACAAGGGTCCGCTGATCGTCATCCTCGAAGCCGTCGAGAACCTGCTGGCCGCGGGCTTCACTCCCGCTCGCGACGTGTGCCTGTCTTTCGGCGGCAATGAAGAGACCTACGGGGCCGCCGCGCGCGAGATCGCGGCATCCTTCCAGTCCCGCGATGAGATCCCCTGGCTCGTGCTCGACGAGGGCGGCGCGGTCGTCGATGCCCCTCTGCCGTTCGTCACACGCGAGGCGGGGATGATCGGTCTGGCCGAGAAGGGCGTCATGACGATTCGACTGAGCGCCCGGGGCGAGGGCGGTCACGCATCGGCTCCCCCGTCGATGACCGCCGTGCGGCGCGTGGCACGCGCGGTCGACCGATTGGATGCCGGCACCTTCCGCCCTCGCACCCCGACGGCCATCTCGCGCATGCTGAGCGCCTTCGCCGACACCGCATCGGGGCCGGCGCGTCTGCTCTACCGCATTCTGGCCGGCTGGCCGTGGCTGTCGGCGCGAGTGTTCGCAGCCCTCGGCGGTGAGACGGCGGCGTTCGTGCGCACCACCGTGGCTGCGACGATGCTCGCGGGCGGCACCGCGGCCAACGTGCTGCCGTCGCAGGCGTCGGCGACCGTCAATCTGCGTGTGGCGGTCGGCGAGACGGTCGCATCGACCCTGCGGCGTGTGCGTCGACGCATCGCCGACGCGAAGGTCGACGTCACGCTGCTGGAAGGGTCGGATCCCTCCCCCGAATCCCGCACCGACAACGATGCGTTCGCCGCGGTGGCAGCGGCCCTGCACGTGTCGTATCCGGATGCCGCAGCGGTGCCGTACATCATGATGCAGGCCAGCGACGCCCGCCACTTCCACCGGTTCGCACCCGCGGTGTACCGGTTCGCTCCGCTGAAGATGTCGGCTGCGCAGCGTGCCAGCATCCACGGCGTCGATGAGCGGGTCGAGATCTCGTCTCTCGAGCGCGGCGAGCGATTCCACCGCGCGCTCATCGAGCAGTTAGAGTGATCCCACCCGACCGCCGGCTCCACAGCCGGCCCGCCCTGCAGGCACCCAGCCTGCACGCCGCCGGCCGTGAAGATCCCGCCCGCAAAGGAGCGCGCATGATGCCCCGCCGAGCCGTTTTCGTCCGCGCCACCGCCGCGGGCGCTCCCACGACCGCCACCCGCGTGTCCATCGGCACCCTCGCCGGTGTCGTGGGCTTTCTGGCGTTCGTGGAGTTCACCAGCGGCGTTCTGCAGGGCTATTACACGCCGATGCTCACCGACATCGCCCGGCATCTGGACATCCACGACGCCGATGTGAACTGGCTCGAGGGCACGCAGCTGATGCTGTCCGCGCTCGTGGTGCCCGCCTTCGCCAAGCTCGGCGACATGATCGGGCACAAGCGGATGCTGCTGATCTCGACCGCGATCACGGCTGCAGCATCCTTCGTCCTGCCGTTCACCGACTCCTTCGCGGTGTTCCTCGTCGGCTGGGCGCTCATGGGCTTCTACGTGGTCTGGCTGCCGCTGGAGATCGCGCTCATCTGGTCGCGGGCGCGACGGATGGAGGGGCGCTCGACCATCACGGCACGTGCGGCGGGCTTCCTCGTCGCGGCGCTGGAATCCGGTGCGATCATCGGTGCCCTCGTCGGAGGCGCGCTCGTGGACGCCCTGCCCCTGTCGGTCGTGCTGCTGGTGCCCGCCGTCATGATCGTGATCTGCTTCTTCGTCGTCCTGTTCGGCGTGCGTGAGTCGCCCGAGCCGACCGGCGGCGTGTTCGACACCGTCGGCGTGGTGCTCATCTCGATCGCATTGATCGCGTTCACCGGCGGCCTGAGCCTGCTGCGCCTGAACGGTCCGGGCGACCTCCTGTCGTGGATCGTCGTGCTCCTGGGCATCGCGCTGGTCGTGCCCTTCGTGCTGTGGGAACTGCGTCAAGACGATCCGCTGATCGACGTGCGGATGTTCCGCTCACCCGCTCTGGGCCCGGTGTTCCTGACCGCGGGCCTGTTCGGCGTGAGCGTGCTGGGCGCCCAGGCACCGCTGTCGACGTTCGCACGCACCGACCCGGCGGTGTACGGCTATGGCCTGGGCACCAGCGGGTTCGCGACGTCGCTGATCATCGGGATCTACCTGATCGCGATGATCGCGGGGGCCCTCGCCTTCCCCCTGGCGGCGCGACTGATCTCGCCGCGCATCACTCTGATCGTCGCGGCCGTGCTCGTCGGCGTCGGATTCCTCCTGTTCGTGCCGTTGCACGCCGCCTATCTGCAGGTCATCGTCAACATGGTCATCGTCGGCATCGGGTCGGGCGCGCTGGTGGCAGCACTGCCGGCGGCCGCGGCATCCGCCGCCGCGCACACCCAGACCGGAGTGGCCACCGGGCTGACCAATTCGGTGAAGACCGTGGGCGGCGCGATCGCATCGTGCGTGTTCGGCATCGCACTGCTGCAGGGCGTCACGCACGCCGGCGGCGCCGACAGCACGGCCGGATCGTTCGCCGGCTATGTGACCGTGTGG
This sequence comes from Microbacterium terrisoli, assembly GCF_030866805.1. NCBI lineage: Bacteria > Bacillati > Actinomycetota > Actinomycetes > Micrococcales > Microbacteriaceae > Microbacterium > Microbacterium terrisoli. The sequence goes on along the minus strand of NZ_CP133019.1, from coordinate 1,527,983 downwards.
GTCGTGTGCGGCGCCACGGCACTGGTGGCGGCAGTGCTGCTGCTGGTCGTGCCCAAGACCGCGTTCAGCGATCAGCACACGGGCCACGCCGACACCCGCGACGCCGAGCCGATCGTCTGATCAGTCCCCCATGCGGTTGCGCGTGCGCATGGCGCGCTCGGCCTCGCGCTTATCCTGCTTCTCGCGCAGGGTCTGGCGCTTGTCATACTCGCGCTTGCCCTTGGCAACCGCGATCTCGACCTTCGCCCGCCCGTCGGAGAAATACAGCTTGAGCGGCACGAGCGTGTAGCCGCCGGCCGACACGGCGTGCGAGAGCCGCACGATCTCTTCTTTGTGCAGCAGCAGTTTGCGGGTGCGCTTGGCGGCGTGATTGGTCCAATTGCCCTGCACATACTGCGGAATGTTCACGGCATCCAGAAACGCCTCGCCGCCGTCGATGTAGGCATAGCCGTCGGTGAGATTCGCCCGCCCCTCGCGCAGCGACTTGACCTCGGTGCCGGTGAGGACGAGACCCGCCTCGTATGTCTTCTCGATCGTGTAGTCGTGGCGCGCGCGACGATTGGTCGCCACGACCTTCTCGCCGCGTTCCTTCGGCATGATGCTCCTGAGGGGGATGCTTCAGAGTGAATGATGGATGCCGCCTCCGCGTCACGGAGGCAGCCCACAACTCTATCGCATGGGCCGTGCGCGCTATGCGCGCAGCCAACGCCGGATGGCGAAGCCCGCCGACACGGCGGCGAGCACCACCCCGATCACGATGAGGATCGGCACGACGTATGCCACATCGCGCATATCCACCCAGGTTGTGATGAAGTCGACGCGCGAGCGCAGATATCCGTGCACGCCGAACTGCACACCCGCCCACACCGCGACTCCGGCCAGCACCGATCCGATCAGCGCGGCTAACACCCCCTCGAGGATGAACGGGGTCTGGATGAATCTGTTGGATGCCCCGACCAGCCGCATGATGCGCAGCTCACGGCGTCGGGCATACGCCGACAGCCGAATGGTGGTCGCGATCAGCAGCACCGCGGCCACGAGCATGAGGCCGGCGATGCCCACGGCGATGTAGGTGGCAACCGTCAACGCGGAGAACAGCGGCTGCAGCAGCTTCATCTGGTCTTGGACGGTCTGCACACCCTTCTTGCCCGAGAACGCCTCGGTGATCACGGCGGAGTTCTCCGGATCGACGAGGTTGATGTAGAAGCTCGCGCCGAACTGACTGGGCGAGAGGATGTCTTTGTAATCGCTGCCGAGCAGCTCGAGTGCGTTCTTGTACGCCTGTTCCGGCGTCTCGAACCGGTACTTGGAGATCAGCGGCTTCAGCCCGCCCGTGTCCAGTCGCTCCCTCACGGCCTCGATCTGCGCCTTCGTCGCTGCCCCCTGGTCGCACGTGGCCTCGCGTGCGCCGTCGACGCACATCGAGACCTGCACCTGCGCGCGCCCGGTCCAGAAGTCGCGCATCGTGCCGATCTGGGCCTGCATCAGGATCGCCGCGCCCACGAACGTCAGCGACACGAACGTGACCAGCACGATCGAGATCACCATCGACGCATTGCGGCGCAGTCCGTTCAGCGCCTCGCCGAAGATCAGCCCCGCCCTCATCGCGTCGGTCCCACTTCTTCGTCGCCGTCGCCGTCGCGCAGCCCCAGCCGGTCGGCCAGTCCCAACTCGTCCAGGTCCACGTCCATGCCCGGGAGCGTCGGCACGCCCGGGGCGGTGTCGTTCTCGGTGTCGGCGGCGGGCGCGTCCGACACGTCGGGAACGGCGGGCGCGGACGTCTCGACCTTCTGGGGCTTTGCCGGCTGGGGCCGTGCCGGTTCGGGCCGTGCCGGTTCGGGCTGTGCCGGAGCGGCGGCCGCGGCATCCCGCTCTGAAGCCGCCGCTGAAGCCGCAGCCGGACCCGGCGTGACGGTCTCGCGGTGCACCTCGAGCACGGCGGTCAGCGCCGCCACCGATGCCGCACCGCGCTCAGGTGCCGGTGCCAGGCTCGGCAGGCTCGACGTGTCGCCGTAGCCACCGTGCCGCTCATCGCGCACCATGTCGCCCTCGTGCAGCTCGATCACGCGACGCTTCATCTCATCGACGAAACCGGCCTCGTGCGTGGCCATCACCACGGTGGTGCCGGTGGCGTTGATGCGCGCGAGCAACCGCATGATGTCCACCGACGTGGCCGGGTCAAGGTTGCCGGTCGGCTCGTCGGCCAGCAGGATCTGCGGGCGGTTCACGATCGCGCGCGCGATCGCCACCCGCTGCTGCTCGCCGCCCGACAGTTCGTGCGGCAGCCGCTTGCCCATGTCTTGCAGTCCCACCAGCGCGAGCGCCTCGGGCACTGCCTGGCGTATGAAGGCCCGAGACGAGCCGATGACCTGCAGGGCGAAGGCGACATTCTGGAAGATCGTCTTGGCCGGCAGCAGCCGGAAGTCCTGGAACACCGCACCGATGTGGCGACGGAAGTACGGGACCTTGCGGCTGGACAGCGCGCGCAGGTCACGCCCCAGCACCACCACACGGCCCTCGCTGGGTGTCTCTTCGCGAAGGATCATGCGCAGGCAGGTCGACTTGCCGGAGCCCGACGGGCCGACGAGGAAGACGAACTCCGCGCGTTGCACCTCGAAGTCCACATCATGCAGCGCAGGTTTCGACGTGCCGCGATACCGTTTGGTGACGTGTTCGAACCGGATCATGGCTCAACGAGCCTAAGCGCGATGATGCGCGATCTGCGCAGCGACACCACGGCGGGTCGGATCAGTCGTCATCCTTGCGCTTGCGCCAGCGGATGCCTGCCGCGATGAATCCGTCGAGGTCTCCGTCGAAGACGGGGGCGGGGTTGCCGACCTCGTACCCGGTGCGCAGGTCTTTGACCAGCTGCTGGCCGTACAGGAAGTACGAGCGCATCTGATCGCCCCAGCTCGCCGTGATCGTGCCGGCCAACTCCTTCTTCTTCGCCGCCTCTTCTTCGCGCTTGAGCAGCAGCAGTCGGGTCTGCAGCACGCGCATCGCGGCGGCGCGGTTCTGGATCTGCGACTTCTCGTTCTGCATCGACACGACGATGCCGGTCGGGATGTGCGTGAGGCGCACCGCGGAGTCGGTCGTGTTCACCGACTGGCCGCCAGGCCCCGACGAACGGAAGACGTCCACACGGATGTCGGTCTCGGGGATCTCGACCTCGACGGCCTCCTCCATGACCGGGATGACCTCGACGGCGGCGAAGCTGGTCTGCCGCTTGTCGGCAGAGCCGAACGGACTGATGCGCGCCAGACGATGCGTGCCCGCCTCCACCGACAGGGTGCCGTACGCATACGGCGCATCGATCTCGAACGTGGCCGACTTGATGCCGGCGCCCTCGGCGTAGGAGGTGTCCATGACCTTGACGGGATACTTGTGACGCTCGGCCCAGCGCAGGTACATGCGCATGAGCATCTCGGCGAAGTCGGTGGCGTCGTCGCCGCCGGCACCCGAGCGGATCGTGACCACCGCGGCCCGATCGTCGTACTCGCCGTCCAGAAGGGTCTGCACCTCGAGCTGACCGATCGTCTCGTCGAGGTCGGCGAGCTCGCGGCGCGCCTCGGCGGCCGAGTCTTCGTCTTCGAGCTCGACGGCGAGTTCGACGAGCACCTCGAGGTCGTCGAGGCGCTGCTCGATCTCGGTGACGCGCTTGAGGTCGGCCTGCCGGTGGCTGAGAGCGCTCGTGACCTTCTGCGCCTTCTCGACGTCGTCCCACAGGTCGGGGGCGCCGGCTTCGGCGCTCAGCCGCTGGATGTCGGCCTGCAGCGCAGGGACGTCGGCCACCGCCTTGATCTCGGCGAAGGTGGAGCGCAAGGCATGGATGTCGGTGGACAGATCGAGTTCGAGCATGACACTTCAGGTTATCGTGGATGCGATGCCTTCCGATGCCGAGCCCCCGCGCGACAGGCGTTCGGGCGATCGAGGCCTGGACGAGGGGCGGCTGAGCGTCCGCACGGTCCTGCTGCGCTTCGGTCCGATGATCTACGGGCCGACGGTGCTGTTCGCGCTCGGCGAGGGCGCGGTGATCCCCCTCATCCCGGTCATCGCCTCCCAGCTCGGCGCGGGTGTGGCCCTGGCGGCGCTGGTCTCGTCCGCACTCGTCGTCGGCCAGCTGTGCGGCAATCTGCCCGCCGGCTGGGCCGTCTCGCGCATCGGCGAGCGGTGGACCATGGTCATCGGCGGCAGCGCGGCGGTGCTGGCCAGCCTCGGGCTGGTCCTGGCCCCCAATCTTGCAACCCTCACCATCGCGGTGTTCGTGCTCGGGTTCTGCGCGGCGGTGTTCGGCTTGGCCCGGCACTCGTTCATGACGACCCGCATTCCGCTGAGTTTCCGTGCCCGTGCGCTGTCGATGCTCGGCGGTTCGTTCCGGCTCGGCGTGTTCGTCGGTCCTTTCGTCGCGGCGGCGCTGCTGGCGATCTTCGGCGACGAGCATGCCGCGATCTGGTTCGCGCTGATCTGCCTTGCGGGCGTGGTCGCACTGGTCACCTTCGGACCGGATCCCGAAAAGGAGGCCGCAGCCGCGCTGGCGGGTTCGGACCCGGTGGCCGCCTCGCTCGGCGCGACGGCCGACTCCGAAGCGCAGAGCGCCGCCGGCGCCGAGCTGATCGAAGACACCGGTGAGGCGATCACCGGGCCTGTGCGGACGGCGGACGCCACCGGCGTGTTCCGCACGATGTGGCAGCACCGTCACGTGCTCGCGCGTCTGGGCACCGCAGCCGCGCTGCTGTCGGCGGTGCGCTCGGCCCGTCAGGTGGCGCTGCCGCTGTGGGGTGTGTCGATCGGGCTGGATGCCACGACCATCGCCTTGGTGGTCGGCATCTCGGGTGCGCTGGATTTCGCGCTGTTCTACGCGAGCGGGCAGGTGATGGACCGGTTCGGCAGGCTGTGGGCGGCTCTGCCGGCGCTCATTCTGATGGGATGCGGTTTCATCGCGTTGGCCTTCACCCACGACTCCGATCAGGCAGCCATGTGGTACGCGATGTTCGCGGCCGTGCTCGGGGTCGGCAACGGCATCTCCAGCGGGATCCTCATGACCCTCGGGGCCGATCTCGCGCCGCAGCGCGACCCGGCCGCCTTCCTCGGTTCGTGGCGCACCCTGACCGACGCGGGCGGGGCAGCGGCGCCGCTGCTCATCTCGGCGATCACCGCGATCTTCTCGCTGGCACTGGCCACCGGTGTGATCGGCGTGATCGGCCTGATCGGAGCCGTCGGCTTCTTGCGCTGGATACCCCGCTACATCCCGCGCCCCCGCTGACGGCGCCGACTGCGCGCCTCAGCGCAGAGCGGTGCGGCTGGTGGCCTGGGCTTCGAGCCGCACGCCATCGGGCACGAACAGGGTGATCACGGGTGGATGCCACTGGTCGGTGACCCGCACGCGCGCTGAGCTGCCGTCGGTCGTGGAGGCCGAGATCAGCCGTGCGCCGGCTCCCACATCGGCCACCAGCGCGGCCGCCTGCTCCCGCACTCCCTCGTCGGTCAGTTCGGCCCGGGCGTCGGCGGTGACGACGAAACCGTCGGCAGCGGCCAGTGCCGCGGCATCCGCGAGCGCATCCAGCCTCTTCTGCGCGAGATACATCGAGGTCGCGTCCACGCACACCAGCACGGCGACCAGCGCGAGAGCCGCGTAGCCGATCGCCAGCGGCAGGATGCTGCCGGTGTCGTCATCGGCCGTCTGCCGAAGTCGTGCTCGCAGCCGTGCGCGCACCCGGCGGATCACTCGGCACCCCACAGCCGCGACACCTTCTGCGCGCTGGATGCCTCGACCGGCACGGATGCCACCCTCTTCAGCCCCAGCACGGGTGGGACGAGCGGCAGCCCGACCCTGGTGCGCAGCGTCACCACGAGGGTGGCGCCGGCGCGTGGGCATGCGCCGCCGTCCGGCAGGCAGTCCAGGTTCACCGACAGCTCATCGTGCGCGACGCCGTACTCGTGCTCGGTGGTCTGGACGATCGCGTCTGCGCGCGCACGAGCGGCCGCCGCGTCGGGTGCGGTCGCGATCGCACGCGCGATGTGCCGGGCACCCGATTCGACGCCCAGCGCCTGGCTCTGGATCGCCCCGAGCGCGACGATCAGATACACGATCGGCACGAGCAGCACCAGACCGGCGAGGATGAACTCGAGCGACGCCGACCCCCGCTCGTCCGCCGCAGGGTCACTCCAGGCTCTCAGCCGGGGCATCGGCCGACACCTCCAGCCCCTCTGGAGCACCCAGCAGCCCCACCAGCGGCAGCGGCACACGCACCGTCATGCGCACCGCATCCTCTCCGGCCAGCACCACGTGCCTCGCGTGCACGTCACGCGCATATCCCGCCCCGACGGCCCGCGCGATCAGCTCGCGGGTCCGTGACTCGCCCGCGGCGATCGTCTCGTCGGCGAGCGCGGCACGATAGGCGCCCTCGACCGCGGCATCATGCACGACGTTGCGCACGTACACGACCAGCCCGAGCTGCAGGACGGCCAGCGTCAGAAATGTCAGCAGTGCCCCGACGAGCACGAACTCGACAGGAGTGGAGCCACGATCATCACCGGTGGCGGCCAATCGTGCCCGGATGCGCCGCATCACTCACAGACCCGAGACCTTGTCGATCGCCTGGGTGAACAGGTCCGCCAACGCGGGGCCCGCCAGAGCCCAGATCACCACCACGAGCCCGGCCGTCATGAGCGTGATCAGCACCCAGCCGGGCACATCGCCACGGTCATCCGTCGACTCGTTTCCCACCACGCCCCAGGCAGAGCGCAGTCGTTCGCACGCCGTTCCTGCAGCCCGCTGGGCCCAGCCCATGATCTCCCTCATCTTCACTCCTCATCCATCCTTTGCATGTCGACTCATCCCAAGCCCAGCCGGAGCATGAAAACCCCCGGAAACACGGCGAACACCACGGATAACGGCAGGATCAAGAAGACCAGCGGCAGCAGCATCAAGATCTCTTTGCGCCCGGCACGTTCGATGAGTCCGCGCTTCGCGTCTTCGCGCGTGTCTCCTGCCTGGGCCTGCAGCACGTGTGCGAGTGGTGCGCCCCGGTCGATCGCGGCGACGATGTGATCGATCGACCGCGTCAACGCGGGCACGTTCAGGCCGCGCGCCATCGCGGTGAGCGTTTCTGCCAGGGGGGATCCTGCTCCCACCGTCAGCACGAGGGTGCGCAATTCGCCGGTCAGCTCGCCGGCGCCGACCTCACCTACCCGCCGCAGCGCGTCGAGGATGCCCTCACCGGCCGACAGGCACAGCGCAAGGAATTCGAGCACCGTCGGCAGCTCTTCTTCGATGCGTGCCACTCGCGCGGTCGCGGCATGGGCCAGCAGCAGGTCGGGGCAGGCTGCTGCCGCAAGCGCGGCGATCAGAGGAATGACCGCGGCTACGGCACTGAACCGGCCGGTCACCACCAGTGCCACGACCAGCAGACCGCCGGCGGCCAGGCCGCTCAACGCCCACGCCAGCTGTCGCGCACGGAATGCCGACACACCCGAGCGGTCGCAGCGCCGCCCGGCTTGGCGCAGGCGTGCCGCCAGTGCATCGCTGCCGCCGAGGACGCGCTCCAGCCGCTGACGAAGCACAGCAGAAAGACCGGCGGCCATCGGCAACGGCACCAGCGGAGTGAGCCCCTGCGGGTCGCTGATGTCACGCACGTAGGGCGCGATGCGTCGCTGCAGGCTTGCGGCTCCCCACCGCGGAGCGATGGTGACCACGAGCGCGATGCCGACGCCCAGGGCACCGCCCAAGACGACTGCGACGGCAAGATCTGTCATCGCATTCACCCGAACCACCGCCGAGGCTCAGGCAACCGGCCCAGCCGGATCATGATCCGGTACGCGACGAAGGAAACCGCCGCCCCGGTGACGATCAGCGCGAGCCCGGCCGGCGTGCTGTAGGCCTTGGCCCCCTCGGGGCGCAACGCCAGCAGTATGAGGATGACCCACGGCGCGACCACACCGAGCACCGCGGCACCGCGGATCCACGACTGGCGTGCTTCGACCTCGGCACGCAGGGCCGCGTCGGCTCGCACCGATGCCGACAACGCCCGCAGTACCGGCACCAACTCGGTGCCCCCGACCTGCCGTGCCATCCGCAGTGTCTCGACGATGCGATCTGCGATCGGATCCGAGAGGACCGCCTTGAGTCTGCGCGCGCTGGAGTCGAAGTGTCCGGACGCGGCGATGTCCCGCGCGAACCCGACGAAGGCGGGGCGCAGAGCCGGGGGGCCGGAGGTCTGCAACGAGGCCACCGCGTCGGGCAGGGACATGCCGGCACGCACCGATGCGATCAGCAGATCGCACACGTCGGGCCACAGCGCCCTCCGCTGTCGCAGCAGCCTGCTGCGCCGTGCCCGCAGCCACAGGAACGGCGAGCCCACGCCCACCAGCACCGCCAAACCCGCGAGGACCGGAATCGGCACGACGAGCCAGACCACAGCGCCGGCCACGAGACCTGACAGCACCGCCACAGCGATCGGCACCTTGGCCGACAGGTGGGCGAAGCCCGCAGCATCCATCAGACGGGTCACTGCCCCGTCCCCACGCACGGGCGACGGCGCGTGCGATGGCCACAGCCAGGGAGCGAGCACCAGCAGGATGCCGCCGGCAAGCACCGCGCCGAGCACCGCGATCATGCGTCCGGCCCCGTGCGCGGCGGATACAGTGACCGCACCTCGATCACTCCATCGACGACCCTTCCGGTCGGCGCCACGATCTCGGCGATGCGGCGCCGCCCGTCGTCACCGCGCACGCAGTGCACGACGAGGTGCACCGAACGGGCGATCGCCGGCACCACGAACCCGGCATCGATGTTGCGCCCCGCCAGCAGCGGAAGGGCGGCGAGCTTGTCCAGCGCCTCCCGCGCGGAGTTCGCGTGCACCGTCGCGGCGCCCGGCACACCGGTGTTCAGCGCCAGAACCAGGTCGAGCGCCTCGGCATCGCGCACCTCGCCGACCACCAGCCGGTCGGGCCGCATGCGCAGCGCCTCTTTCACGAGACGGCGCAGCGTCACCTCGCCGGTGCCCTCCAGACTGGGCTGGCGTCCCTGCAGTGCGACCAGGTCGGGGGCGTCCACGGCGAGCTCGAATGTCTCCTCGACCGTGACGATGCGCTGCTCGGCCGCGCAGGCCGCGATCAGCGCTCCCAACAGCGTCGTCTTGCCCGCATGCGTGGCTCCCGAGACGATGACGCTGCTGCCCGACAGCATCGCGTCACGCAGCAGCCGTGCGCCGTCCGCGGTGACAGAGCCGGCCTCCACGAGGCGGGACAGATCCCGGTACGCCGGCAGGAATTTGCGAATGTTCACCGACCAGTTCTTGCGCGTGATGTCGGGGATGACGCAATGCAGCCGGCTCCCGTCCGGCAGCGACGCGTCGACGAACGGCTGGCTGAGGTCCACCCGGCGCCCGGTCGACTGCAGCATCCGCTCCACGAGGTCGCGCACGGCCGCATCGGTCAACGCCAGGGGCACCCGCTGCGCGACGCCGTCGCGGGCCACGAAGATGCGGTCGGGGGCGTTGATCCAGATCTCCTCGACCGTCGGATCATCCAGATACGCCTGCAACGGGCCGTACCCGGCCACGCGGGCCAGGATGTCGCGCACACACGCGTGTTCGTCATCGATGAGCGAAAGCCCGCGGGCGAGCGCGAAATCGTTGTGCCGACGCACCCGCTCACGCGCGATCTGCGCGGCGCGATCCGGGTCACGCGACGGATCGGCCCGTTCGGCCAGGAGCTGCGCCCGCACCTGCTCGGCCAGCCCCGCCACCACGTCCACGCGAGCGCGATCGAGGTCGCCGGAGGCGTACGCGAGACTCATAGAAGCATCCTTGCAAGAATCCAGAAACCGCCTCGAAAGTTATCCACAGCCCGCACACAGCCGGGGGTGTCCCCCACCTCGAAAACGGGTGCCAGCCCCCACAGCGTCCACTCAGCCCGCTCAGTAGACTGGAACCCGCGCGGGAGTGGTGAAATCGGCAGACACGCAGGATTTAGGTTCCTGTGCCCTCGGGCGTGGGGGTTCGACTCCCCCCTTCCGCACGCCGCCGGTCACGGCATCCTGGCCCCTCGACCTCTCTTGACGGGAAACACGTGCACGCAGCAGGTCTCCTCCCCTGGCTCGACCCCGCATCGATGATCGAAAATGCGGGGCCGTGGGCACTGCTCGTGGTGTGCCTGGTCATCTTCTCCGAGACCGGCCTGCTCGTCGGCTTCATCCTGCCCGGCGACACCCTGTTGGTGATCTCGGGGCTTCTCACCAAGACCAACGACGTGTTCGGTCTGAACATCTGGGTCGTCTCGCTCCTGATCGCCGTCGCCGCCTTCGCCGGCGGCGAGGTGGGCTATTACATAGGCCACAAGGCCGGTCCCGCGATCTTCGAACGCAAAGAGTCCGGCCTGTTCAGCCGCAAGAACGTCGAACGCACCAACGCGTTCTTCGAACGATTCGGCGGCTTGACCGTCGTGCTGGCTCGCTTCGTGCCGATCGTGCGAACTTTCGCCCCCGTCGCCGCCGGCGTCGGCCACATGCCGTGGCGCCGCTACTCGCTGTACAACCTGATCGGTGCCGTGCTCTGGGGCTTCGGGTTGACGATGCTCGGCTACGGCATCGGCTTCATCCCGCCGATTTCCGACTTCGTCACGCACTACATCGACCTGATCCTCATCGGCGTCGTGGTCCTCTCGATCGCCGGCACCGCCTGGCACTACTTCCGCGAGCGCGCGAAGGTGCGTCGCGAGGCCGCCGATGCTCAGACATCGGCGACGGAGGCGCGCGAACCGGATGCCGCGGCCCGCACAGAACAGCCCGACGCCTGACGCGCACGACCTGACGCCTGGCCGCTGACGCGGGCAGTCGGTGTCAGCCTTCGGCGGCGCGGGCCTTGCGACTGCGCTCGACGCTCGCGCGCAGCGCCTCCATCAGGTCGATGACCTCGCCACCGGTCTCTTCTTCACGCTCGCCGAACGTCTCTGCGGTGTCGAGCGTGTCGCCCTTCGCGAGCTTCGCGTCGATCAGCGTGCGCAGCTCGGCCTGGTACTCGTCGGTGAAGGCCGCCGGGTCGAAGTCGGCGGCGAACCCCTCGACCAGGGCAGCCGACAGCTCGAGTTCTTTGTCGCTGATCTTGACCGGCTCATCCAGCGCCGGGAACGCGGCATCCCGGATCTCGTCAGCCCACCGCATCGTCTGCAGCGTCAGCACGTCACCGCGCACCCGCAGCGCCGCCAGCCGCGTCTTCTGCCGCAGTGAGAAGCGCACGATCGCGGTGCGGTCGGTGCGCTGCAGCGTCTCGCGCAGCAGCGCATACGCCTTGGGCGAGGTGCCGTCGGGCTCGAGAAAGTACGAACTCTCGAACAGCAGCGGGTCGAGCTGGTCGGACGGTACGAACTCGACGACCTCGATCTCGCGGCTGCGCTCGGCCGGCAGCGCGGCGAAGTCCTCTTTGGTGAGCACGACGGTGCGCTCGCCGTCGTCGTACGCACGGTCGATGTCGGCGTAGGGCACGACCTCGCCGTCCAACTCGCAGATGCGCTGGTACCGGATGCGGCCGCCGTCGGCGGCGTGCACCTGATGCAGTGACACGTCGTGGTCTTCGGTCGCCGCGTACACCTTCACCGGCACGTTGACCAGGCCGAAGGTGAGCGCGCCCTTCCAGATGGCCCTCATGACTCCAGTACACACGCTGAAGGGCACGCTGACAATGCCCGTCTCACCGGGCAGGATGGTGCCATGCCAGACTCTGAGCAGGTGGTGGCGGTCGGCGGGCGCCGCCTGCGCCTGTCGCGCCTGGACAAAGTGCTGTATCCGGCCACGGGCACCACCAAGGGCGAGGTGATCGACTACTACACCCGCATCGCTGCGCTGCTGATCCCGCACGTGACCGGGCGCCCGGTCACACGCAAGCGCTGGCCCGAGGGAACGGACCACAAGCCGTTCTTCGCGAAGGACCTCGAACCGGGTGCGCCGGAATGGATGCGCCGCATGCCGATCGCGCACTCCACGGGCATCAAGGACTATCCGCTCGTGGGCGATGTGCCCTCGCTCGTCTACCTGGCGCAGGTGGCGAGCCTCGAACTGCACGTGCCCCAGTGGCGGTTCACCGCCGACGGCGAGCGCGCGCACCCCGACCGCATGGTCTTCGACCTGGACCCGGGGCCGGGTACCGGACTGGCCGAGTGCGCCGAGGTCGCCCGCCGGGTGCGCAGCATCCTCTCGGGCATGGGGTTGGAGGCCTTCCCCGTCACCAGCGGCAGCAAGGGTCTGCATCTGTACGCGGGCCTGGACGGGACGCAGACCAGCGAGCAGACCTCGGCGGTCGCGCGTGAACTCGCCCGGGCGCTGGAGGCCGACGACCCCGACCTCGTGGTCAGCCGGATGGCGAAGGATGCCCGACCCGGCCGTGTGTTCATCGACTGGAGCCAGAACAACCAGGCCAAGACCACCATCGCCCCCTACTCGCTGCGCGGGCGGGATGAGCCGACGGTGGCCGCCCCGCGCACATGGGAAGAACTCGACAACCCCGCACTGCGCCAACTGCGCTTCGACGAAGTGCTCGAGCGCGCCGACCGCGACGGCGACCCGATGGGGGTGCTCGGCATCCGCGCCGGGGGTCGGGCTGCGGCATCCGGCCCCCTGTCGGCCTACATCGCCAAGCGCGACCCGGCGCGCACGCCCGAGCCGGTGCCCGACAATCCGCTGGCAACGCCCACGCCGCCCGACCAGCCGCCACGGTTCGTGATCCAGGAGCACCACGCGCGCCGCCTGCACTGGGATCTGCGCCTGGAGCGGGGCGGTGTGCTGGTCAGCTGGGCGGTGCCGCGCGGCGTGCCGGCCACGCCCGGGCGCAACAACCTGGCGGTGATGACCGAGGACCACCCTCTGGAGTATGGCTCGTTCGAGGGCTCGATTCCGCACGGCGAGTACGGCGGCGGATCGGTCACGATCTGGGACGACGGACGCTATGACCTGGAGAAGTGGCGCGACGACGAAGTCATCTTCACGGTGCACGGGCGGCCGGGCGGACCGCTCGGCAGCGTGCGGCTGGCGCTGATCCGCACGCAGGGCGAGGGCGAGAAATCCAACTGGCTGCTGCACCGGATGAAGACGGATGCCGCCGGCGGCGTGCAGGCCGACGGCCGGCCAGCGGTGGCCGGGGAACAGGCCGACGCGCAGGCCGATCCGCACGTTGACGCGCAGGCCGATCCGCACGTTGACGCGCAGGCCGATCCGCACGTTGACGACGGCGCGCAGGGGGCGGACGAAGCAGCGGACGCAGTCCCGCTCCCGTCCCGCCGTCAGCTGCAGCCGATGCTGTCGACTCCGGCGACCCCGACGCTGGCCCGCAGCACCGCGGCGCGCTGGGGCACCTGGGCCGAGGTCAAGTGGGACGGCATCCGCGCCCTCGGGGTCTGGGACGGGCACCGGCTGCGTTTGTTCGCCCGCAGTGGCACCGAGATCACCGCCCGCTACCCCGAAGTGCTCACGGCGGGGCTGGATGCGGCATCCGCCGTGGTCGACGGTGAGATCATCGCCCTGGACGCGTCGGGGCGGCCGAGCTTCACGCGACTGCAGAACAGGATGCACCTGACCAAGCCGCGCCAGATCGAGGCCGAGCGCACGCGCACCCCCGTGCGTTACCACCTGTTCGACGTGCTCGCCTGCGACGGCGAGGACCTCGCTGCCCGTCCTCTGAGCGAGCGCCGTGCACTGCTCGAACGGATCGCGGCGGCTCCGGGCGAGCCGGTGGCTGTCCCTCCGGTGTTCGACGATGTCGACGCGGCCCTTTCCACGAGCAGACGCTTCGCGCTGGAGGGGATCGTCGTGAAGAATCCCGCATCCACCTACCGGCGCGGGATCCGCTCCCCCGATTGGCTGAAGGTGAAGCTCACCCGCACCCAGGAGGTGGTCATCGGCGGCATCCGTCCCGGCCGCGGCGGGCGCACCGGTGTGATCGGATCACTGCTTGTCGGGATTCCGGGCCCGGATGGCCTGCGTTATGCCGGGCGGGTCGGCACGGGCTTCAGCGAGTCGACGCTGGCGCGCCTGGACGACGTGCTGCAGCCGCTGCGCACCGACGACGACCCGTTCGTGGGAGTTCCCGACGCCGATGCGCGCGACGCGCTGTGGGTGCGTCCCGACCTGGTCGGCGAGGTCGAGTTCGCCGAGTTCACCCCCGGCGGGATCCTGCGGCAGTCGCGCTGGCGCGGCCTGCGCCCCGACAAGGCGCCCTCGGACGTGCGCCGCGAGTCCTGACGTCCGAGTTGCGGTCGAAATCATATGACTTCATCGAGCACACACCGATTTGACGTCAAACCCGTGTGTCGCCGTCGAAAGCACATGATTTCGACGGCGAGAAGCAGGGGTCAGCTGTGCGCCTCGTGATCGAAGTGGCCGGCCGGCTCGAGCTGGAACGTCGAATGCTCGACGTCGAAGTGCTCGGCCAGGCATCCCTGCAGCCCCGTCAGGATCGCAGCCGATCGCCCGTCGCGCAGCGCGTCGGCATCGATCACGACATGCGCGGTGAACACGGGGGCACCGCGGGTGAGCTGCCACACGTGCACGTCGTGCACGTCCTGCACGCCCGGCGCGCTGAGGATGTGGTCGCGAATCCTCTGCACCTGCATGCCGCGCGGCGCCGACTCCCCCAGCACCGAGACGACCTCGCGCAGCAGCCCGACCGCGCGCGGGATGATCATCGCGGCGATCGCCAGCGAGGCGACCGCATCGGCGGGGACCCATCCGGTGGTCAGGATGATGATCGCCGCGACGATGACCATCGCTGAGCCGATCAGATCGCCCATCACCTCGAGGTAGGCGCCGCGCACGTTGATGCTGCGGCGCTGCGCGGCCGACAGCAGCCACATCGCGAAGCCGTTCGCGCACAGCCCGATGACGGCCACGACCAGCATGGTCCCGCCCGCCACTTCGACCTCGGCCGTCTGCACGAGGCGCAGCACGCCTTCCACTGCGACCCATGCCGACAGGACGATCAGGATGATCGCGTTCACCAGCGCGCCGAACACCTCGGCCCGCTGGTACCCGAACGTGCGTCGGTCGTTGGCCGGCCGCGCGGCCACCGTGCTCGCGATCAGCGCGATCACCAGCGCCGCCGCATCGGTGAACATGTGGGCGGCGTCCGCCAGCAGCGCGAGCGAGCCCGACAGGATCGCACCGACGACCTGCACGATCATGACCACCGAGGTCAGCGCGAGCGATGCGGCCAGCAGGCGCCGATGGGAGGCTCCCCGGATGCCGCTGGGTGCATGCTCGTGCATGTCCCCAGGTTAGGACGCCGGATGCCGCGTCCGGCCGTTCCGGCACAGTCGGGAATGAGTCCGATTCTCAGTATCGACGGCGGGTCACAACAGTTGCAGCAGCGGGCCGAGCTCGCGGAAGGCTCGTGCGCGGTGGGACGCCGCGGCCTTCTCGTCGTCGTTCCATTCGCCGACCGTGCGCTCGATGTCGGTGGGCTGGTCGTCGGGGATGAAGACCGGGTCGTACCCGAACCCCCCGTCGCCGCGCGCGGCGGTGGCGATGCGCCCCGGCCAGATCCCTTCGACCACGTGCTCTTGACCGGTCGGCAGCACGAGGGCGATCACCGAGACGAACCGCGCCGTGCGGTGCGGGTCGGCGATATCGCCGATCTGGTCCAGCAGCAGCTCGAGGTTGGCCACCGGGTCCTTCTTGTGCCCGGCCCAATATGCCGAGAAGATGCCCGGCGACCCGCCCAGCACGTCCACCGCCACCCCGGAGTCGTCGGCGAAGGACGGCAGCCCGGTGTGCGCGGCGGCGACGCGAGCCTTCAGCAGCGCGTTCTCGGTGAAAGTCACACCGTCTTCGATCGGCTCGGGCCCGTCATAGCCGAGGATCTCGAAATCGGGGCGTGTCGCGGCGATGATCTGCGCGAACTCGATGACCTTGTGCGGATTGTGCGTGGCAAGAACCGCCCGACTCATGCCCGCTCCCCCGCCGGGCCCGCCTCGCCCAGCGTCGCCGTCTGCAGATCCCGCAGCTGCTCGCATCCATTCACGCCGAGCTCGAGCAGGGCATCCAGTTCGCGCTTGTCGAACGGCGCGCCCTCAGCCGTGCCCTGCACCTCGACGAACAGCCCGCGGCCGGTGACCACGACGTTCATGTCGGTCTCGGCCCGCACGTCTTCGACGTAGGCCAGGTCGAGCATCGGCTCACCGTCGATGATGCCCACCGACACCGCGGCGACCGAGTCGAACAGGACCGTGGACTTCTGTCCGATGAACTTCTTGGCCCGCCCCCAGGCGATCGCGTCGGCCAGGGCCACGTAGGCACCGGTGATCGCAGCGGTGCGTGTGCCGCCGTCGGCCTGCAGCACATCGCAGTCGATGACGATCGTGTTCTCGCCCAGCGCCTTGGTGTCCACGACCGCACGCAGCGCGCGGCCGATCAGGCGCGAGATCTCGTGCGTGCGCCCGCCGATCCTGCCCTTGACCGATTCACGGTCGTTGCGCGTGTTGGTGGCACGGGGCAGCATCGCGTACTCGGCTGTCACCCATCCTTTGCCCTTGCCGGTCAGCCACCGCGGCACGCCGTTGGTGAACGACGCGGTGCACAGCACCTTGGTGCCGCCGAAGCTGACCAGCGCCGAGCCCTCGGCCTGAGCGCTCCAGCCGCGCTCGATCGTGACCGGTCGCAGCTGGTCGGTGGTACGCCCATCGGCGCGGACGGTGTCTGTCATGACAATCCCTTCACAGTGGTCGGCGCGGCGGATCGCAGATCGATGACGCCGGTCTGAACGAGCTTGACGCTGCGGACCCCGCGGCCCATGAGCCGATGCGCGAGGTCCAGGAACTCGCCCTCCGAGTCCCCCGTGGCCTCGTACTCATGGCGGGCCGTGGCATCCGGCCCCGCGAGCAGGTCGCGGGAGACGAGCTGGCGGTACACGTCTTTGGCGGTCTCGGTGTCGCTGGAGACCAGCGCCACGTCCTCGCCCATCACGTAG
Organism: Microbacterium terrisoli; assembly: GCF_030866805.1. Taxonomy (NCBI): domain Bacteria; kingdom Bacillati; phylum Actinomycetota; class Actinomycetes; order Micrococcales; family Microbacteriaceae; genus Microbacterium; species Microbacterium terrisoli. Next base: position 1,511,031 of record NZ_CP133019.1, on the reverse strand, counting down.
CTGATCGCGCCCTCCAGGAACGGGTAGTGCGTGCAGCCGAGCACCAGCGTGTCGACTCCGGCCTGGCGCAGGGGCGCGAGGTAGTCTTCGGCCACCGCCAGGACCTCACCGCTGTCGGTGACCCCCGCCTCGACGAATTCGACGAACCGGGGACACGCACGGGCGAACACCTCAAGGTTCTCGTTCACGCCGAGCATGTCCTGGTAGACGCCCGAGCCGACCGTGCCGGCGGTGCCGATGACCCCGATGCGGCCGTTGCGCGTGGTCGAGATGGCCGTGCGCACCGCCGGGCCGATGACCTCCACGACCGGCACGTCGTAGCGTTCGCGCGCGTCGCGCAGCATCGCCGCCGACGCCGTGTTGCATGCGATCACCAGCATCTTCACGCCCTCGTCGACC